>CAZQVZ010000016.1:0-30653 GCA_964596895.1 uncultured Myxococcaceae bacterium | reverse complement strand
AGCGGTTGCCGCTGGGGGTGACGTCGCAGGTGTACCCGGGCGGGCACTGGAAGTCGCCGGTGGCGCTGGGCGTACAGGCGCCGAGACACACCGCGGTGGCGTTGAAGTTGGTGCACCGGGGCGCGTCCGCGCGGCACTCCTGCGCCCCCGCAGAGCATGAGCTGCAGCGGCTGGGGTTCACCACGCACATCGGGACGTAGCGGACGGTGCCCTCCACCGCGAACTCCACCCGCTGGCAGGTGCCGAGCGTGCAGCTGGCTTCGTCACAGAGCTCACCGCAGAAGGCCTGCTGGCTGCCGGTGGGCGACTGGGGCACGCACAGCCCGTTCGCGCACAGCGCGCCGCCCTGGGCGGGCATCCGCACGCACGCCGCGCCGGTCCCGGCACCTTCGTTGAGCGGCATGTCGCACGCGCTCAGGGGGCCGAGCTCCGGGTGATCGAACAGCGTGCAGACGAGCGGGTCCTGTCCGCCCGCACAGTCCGCGTCGTTGGTGCAGGCCGCGAGCGCGTAGCGGGGCAGGCACACCTTCGTCGTCCCGGCGTCGATGCCAAAGGTGAAGGTGCGGCACTCGGCGCCTTCGGCGCTGCAGGTGTCGTCGGAGTTGCAGGCCTCCGCGCAGACGCCGCTGCGGAGCTGCCCTGTCGTCTGCAGCTGCACTGCGCCACGCAGGCAGACCCGGTTCTGGTGCGCCGGATCCCCGCTGCGGCGGCAGTCGCTGTCCGCGTAGCAGAACTGACCGAGCCGCCCCTCACCCACCGACGGGCAGTCAGGCACATCATTGATGATGGCGCACTGGTAGCCGGCGCGGCAGGCCCGCCCTTCGCAGCTGAACGGCCGGCACTCGTTGGTGCCGGGGAAGCACTCGCCGGTGGGGCAGGTCGAGCAGTCGATGCCCGCGTCCGCGCCCGCCACGCACTGGTTGTCCACGCAGCCGAAGCCGGGCAGGCAGGGGTTGTCCCGGGGATGGCACTCGAGGCCCTCGAGGCTGTAGTCCAGGAAGCTGCAGCCGCCCGCGCCCAACGCGAGGGCGAAGGCGAGCGGCAGGATGCGGGGGACGGATCGAAGGCGGCTCATCTCAGAACTCCCGGAGGTCATCGTCATCACGCCGCTTCTTCCTCTCCTCTTCCTCGCGCTTCTTGCGCGCAGCGTCTTCGTCGCGCTTTCTGCGCTCCGCCGCCGCACCGTCCGCCTCGAGGCCCGGCCCCGGTCCCGCCGCAGCCTTCGCCTTCGGCTTGTCGTCACCGCTGAAGAACGACAGGTAGGCGCCGCCGCCCGCGGCCGCCAGGCCCACCAGCCAGGAGAGGTCCGCCACCAGCGCCGCGGACTGTGCACGTTCAGCCGTCCGCACCGCGCTGCCATTGCGCGCGGCGGCGAGGTCATAGGCGTCTGCCCGCAGGCCCACCGCCCGAACGCCGAAGACGGTGCCCACCACCATGGCCACCGCGCCCGCCCCGAGCAGGCCGTACCCGGCGGTCTTCTTCACGTTCAGGGGCTCCTTGATCACGAAGTTCGTGACCGGCCGGCCCCCACGGCGCTCGGCGTCCTCGGAGAGCAGCCCATTCACGAAGGCGTCCCCCTGCTGCAGGAGCCCCGTGGCGTCGGTGGGCAGGTCCTTCTGCGCGTAGGCGAGGTTGTGGCCGTCCGCCGCATCGATCCGGAGCGCGGTGACCCTCGCCTCCCGGCCCCTGGACTCGGCCACATGGATGAGCAGCACCTGCTGTGCCCCGAGCAGCTCCGCGAGCCCGCCCGCGGCCGCGTCCCGGCCGGGGCCCTGTGGATCCTTCGTGACGTCCCGGACCAGCGCGTCGAAGCGGGCCTTCTGCGCGGCGGGCTGGAGCGCCAGCGCCGCCGCGCCCCCGTCGCTCCGCTCCTGCCCGAGCGCGAAGCCCGGCTTGAGGGCGGTGACGAAGTGGCGGCCGCTGGCCAGCCCCTGCACCGTCACCGGCGAGAGGCCCTGGAACCGGCCGTTGACGTAGACCTCCGCGCCCGGCGGCGTGGTGGAGACCTGCAGGCTCTCGTTGGCCGCGCGCATCTCCTCCCGGACCTTCTGCGCGTAGGCGATGTCTTCAGGCGGGAAGTAGTTGGTGGAGAACTGGGCGTCCGGGTTCACCGCCAGAAGCCGCGCGATGTCCGCCTGCGCCTCCTTGCTCTCGCCGTTGGCCACGTGGGAGGCGATCTTGAAGATCCACGCTTCGGTGAGCGCGCCCAGGTGCAAGGTGAGGTCCGTCCTGGCCCAGGCGGCGATGGCCTTGTCCGCATCCTGCAGCGCCTTGACCGTGTCCAGGTTGTTGTAGGCCTCGCGGGCCGACGCGAGGTGGGCCTGCGCCTCCTGCGCCTGCGCCCGCCGCTCCTCCGTGGCCTGCTCGTCGAGCGCGTCCGAAGGACGGATGACGTCGAAGCGCCCGGAGCGCTGCACCGCCTGCCGGGCCACGTAGTTCAGCCGCGCGGCGACCTCTTCGGCCTGGGGGACCTGCGGGACCACCACCACCGCCAGGGGGACACCCGCGCCCTCTTCGGATGGGGCGTCGCCTGCTGCGCCGGGCGGTGCGTCCGGCGCCTGCGCGGGGACGGCCTGGGGCAACAGGTGCGCGCGCGGCGCCTGGGCCATCACGGGACCTGCGGCCAATAGCGCGCACAAACCACCGGCGGTGATCGCCGTCAGCGCGCGCGGATGTCCTCGGGGCATCGACACCTCCTGCAGGGCATTCAACCGGCCCGGCGGGCTCTTTGCCACATTTGCCGACGGCTTTGTGCGCTCAGGGCGCGCGTGCCGTCTTCTTCCGCGTTTCGGCCCACGCCGCGCCGTGGTGGTGCAGCCAGGTGAGCGCGGTCTTGAGCTGGTGGTCCTTCACGACCTCCGCGACGTTCCAGGGCGCCATTTCCGGCGGCGGCACCGCCACCCGGTCGTCTTTGGGCGCGGGCCCTTCGCCCTTGAAGTGGCGCGCCAGGTCTTTCTCGCGGGTGATGGCCTGGGCCTGCTTGGTCGCGTCCTCCTCCACGAGGAAGTCCGGGGTGATGCCCTTCTCCTGGATGCTCCGTCCGGAAGGCGTGTAATACCGGGCGATGGTGAGCTTGAGCCCCGAGCCATCCTCGAGCTCGATCACCGTCTGCACCGACCCCTTCCCGAAGGTCTGGACGCCCATCACCACCGCGCGGCCGTGGTCCTGCAGCGCCCCGGCGACGATTTCGGAGGCGGACGCGCTGCCGCCGTTCACCAGCACCACGATGGGGTAGCCCACTTCCGCGTCCCGGGCGCGGCTCTTCTCCAAGGTGGCGTTGCGGCCGTTGCGGCCGCGGGTGGTGACGATGGGCAGCTCTCCGGGGAGGAACCTGTCGCTGATGGCCACCGCCTGGTCGAGCAGCCCGCCGGGGTTGTTCCGCAGGTCCAGCACCAACCCGCGCAGCTCCTTGCCGCCATACTTCGCGCGCAGGCCGTCCAGCTCCTTGCGCAGGGACACGTCGGTCCGCTCCTGGAAGTTCTTCACCCGGAGGTGGCCAATGCCGTCGTAGACCGCCGCCTCCACGGAGTTGATGCGGATGTGGTCTCTGACCACCACCAGCTCCTGCGGCCCGTTGAAGCCTTCGCGCATGATGGAGAGGAGCACGCGCTTCCCGGCGGGACCGCGCAGCATGCGGATCACCTCCGCCAGCTCCTTCCCCTGCGTCTTCTGCCCGTCCACCGCGAGGATCTCGTCCCCCGCGCGCACCCCGGCCCGCGCCGCCGGCGTGTCGTCCAGGGGGGCGACGACGGTGATGGACTCTCCCTTGCGGGCGATCTCGATGCCGAGCCCGCCGAACTCGCCGGTGGTGTCCACCTTCATGGCCCGGAAGTCTTCGGGGGCGAGGAACTGGGTGTGCGGGTCCAGCGTCTCCATCATCCCCTTGATGGCGCCGTACATGAGCTTCTGCTGGTCCACCGACTCGACGTAGTTGTTCTCCACGTAGGAGAGGACCCGGGCGAACAGCTCGAGCTGCCGGTAGGTCTCGCCTTCGCGGGCGGTGCGCGGGGCGGAGCCGGCCTGGGCCCGGGCGGAGGCGCTCGTCAGCAGGGTGGCGCACAGGAGCGCGGAGAGCAGGACGCGGCAGGGCAGACGGGCGGACACGGTGGAGATTGTAACGCCCTTCAGAGTCCAGCGCGGTCGGCGAAGCCGGTGAGCAGCCGGACGAGCTCGGCTGGCCGCTCCATCTGGGGCACGTGTCCGAAGCCGTCCACCACGTGGACCTCGGCGTGGGGCGGCAGGTGCTGCCGGAAGTAGTCCACACCTTCATAGGGCAGGAGCTTCTCGCTTCTGCCCCAGACGAGGACCGTGGGCATGGCCAGGCTCTCCAACGCCTCCTCCGCCAGACAGTCCGCCGGCGAGAACTCCTCCAGCACCGCGCGCACCGATGGGGTGGCGTACATCTGCCGCATGTCCTCGGCCAGCAGCAGGGTGCCCCACGGCGTCTTGTGGAAGAGCCGCCGGGTCAGGGCGCGGGCCTTGGCCACATCGTCCACGCGCAGGCTCTGGTGCAGCGCGTCGAAGCGGGCCTGGGCCACCCGCGCGCCCGCGGGCGAGATGAGCCCCAGCGCGCGGAGCCCCTGCGGCCGCTGGTGTGCCAGCGTGGCGGACATGGCGCCGCCCAGCGAGTTGCCCACGAGGAACGGCGGCGTCTTCACCACCTCGTCCAGGTAGGCAGCCAGGACCTGCAGCTGCGCGCGCGCGCCCAGCCCCCTCCCGTCCGCGGGCAGCGGCGAGAACCCGTTGCCGGGCAGGTCCGGCGCAAAGACGTGGGAGAACCTGCGCGACAGGCCGAAGAAGGTCTTGAAGAACCCGTTGGCCGAGCCGCCCAGCCCGTGCACCAGCACCACCGGCGGACCGCGCCCGGTGCCTTCGAGCGCATAGTGATGGAGCGCGTGACCTCCGACGTGCACCACCTCCGAGCGCACGCCTCGGAAGGTGAGGTAGCGGCGCACGCCCTTCTGGATGTGGGGCAGGACGGCCATGGCTTCAGAACCCCTGCGCGCCCAGCCAGTGCCGCGGGTCCACCGCGATGCCGTTCTTGCGCAGCTCGAAGTAGAGGTACGCGCCCTTCATGGACGCGGAGTCGCCTACCACGGCGACCTCTTCGGCGGTGTCCACGGCGTCCCCGACGACGCGGGTGAACCCGCCCAGGTGTCCCATCACCGTGTGGAAGCCGCCGCCGTGGTCTACGACCATGAGGTTTCCATAGCCCTTGAGCCAGCCGGCGTACACCACGCGGCCAGGCGCCACCGCCTTCACCGGGGTGCCAGGGGGCGCGCGCAGATCCAGCCCCTTGCGGAAGGTGACGGTGTTGAAGCGGGGGTTCAGGACCTTGCCGAAGCTGACCTCGATGATGCCCGGCACCGGCCACTCCAGCCGGCCCTTGAGGCTGGCGAAGCCCAGGTCCTCCACCTCGGACTCGAGATCCTCCACCATCCGCCCCAGCCGCCGCTCGGTGAGTTGCAGCTCGCGCACCACCCGGGAAGCGAGCTTCGTGTCTGCGCCGATCTGTTGAAGAAGCGCGGAGAGCAGCGCCTGCTGCTCCGTGCTGAAGGCCCGCTCCCCTTCGAGCTGGGACTTCCGCTGCGCGAGGGTCTGCGTCAGCCGCTCCAGGGCCCGTTGGGACTGGGCCTGGAAGGTCAGCGCCGCGCGCGCCTCCGCCAGCGCCCTCAGGTCCTCGCGCACCAGCGCCCCCAGCGCCCTCTGCCGCCGCACGAGCGACGAGAAGTCCTTCGCCGCGAGCAGCACCTCCAGCCCTCCCCGCCGGTGCAGCCGGTACATGGCGGTGAGCCTGGGGCCGAGCGTCCGCGCGTGTTCGTCCACCAGGGCGCTCGCCACCGCCACCTGCCGCTCCACCAGCGCCCGCTGCCGCCGGAACGCCGAGAGCTCCCGCTCCAGGGCCTGCGCCCGCGCCTTCGACAGCTGCGCGCGCCGGTCCAGCACGTCGATGAGCTCCAGCACCCCGGCCTGCTGATCCTTCAGCGCCGCGAGCGCGGCCCGCTCCTGGAGGAGCCGGTCCTGAACCGCCTGCTGCTCGCCCGCCACGTCTTCTGCGCCCTGGGCGCGCGAAGGCCCCGCGGCGCAGATGAGAACCCACGTGAGGGTCACGGCGAAGGACCGCCTCATACGCGCAGGAACCTGCCCACGGCGACGAAGCTGCCGCACAGCCCCAGCAAGGTGCCCAGCCCGAAGAGCTCGCCCACGGTCCGCGCGTCGAAGAGCGCGGCGGCCTGCCCCGGCGCCATCAGGAAGCCCAGCACCCCTTCGAGCTTCGGCCCCGCGAGGTGCGCGAAAAAGAAGAGCGCCAGCGCGGCCAGCAGCGCGCCGAAGACGCCCTGCAGGAGCCCCTCGATGAGGAAGGGCGTCTTCACGAACCGGTCGGTGGCGCCCACCAGCTTCTGGATCTCAATCTCCTCGCGCCGCGCGTAGATGGCGAGCTGCAGCGTGGCCGAGGTGATGATGACGGTGGCCACCACGATGATGAGGAAGCCCACCGCGCCGCCCAGCCGCAGCGCGCGGGAGACGGCCTCCAGCCGGGCCACCGCCGCCTCGCCGTAGTCGACCGCGGTCACCCCGGGCTCGGCGCGAAGCCCCTCCGCCAGCCTCGCGAGCGCGTCCGGGCCCCGAAGGGCCTCGGGGACCTTCAGCTCGACGGTGGCAGGAAGCGGGTTGTCCGGCAGCCCCGCCACCGCTTCGGACAAATCGCCCAGCTCTGCGCCCAGCCGCGAGAGCGCGTCGTCCGGAGAGACCCACGAGGCCTCGCCGCCCGTGCTCTGGGCCACTCGCGCCGCCAGCGCCTCGCCGTCCGCCTGTGGCAGGGCCGCATCCAGGTAGACGGTGACCTCGACCTCGCCGCCCAGGGACGCGCGCAGCCCGTCGATGAGGCGGACGCCGCCGCGCGCCAGCCCCGCGGTAAACAGCGCGATGCCGAGCGTGAGGACGGCCACCAGGTGGATGAACGGCGAGTGCCGCATCCCCAGGAAGGCGGACCGCCAGAAGTAGCCTGCCCGCGCGGTGGCGCTCATCCCACGACCATCCGGCGCGCCGCCTTCAGCCCATCCTCGTCGCTGACGATGGCGCCCCGCTCCAGCCGCACCGTGCGCTTCTGGTAGCGCTCGAGCAGGGTCCTGTCGTGCGTGGCGACGACCACGGTGGTGCCGCGCACGTTCACGTCACACAGAAGGTCCATCACCTCCAGCGTGAGCTGGGGATCCAGGTTCCCGGTGGGCTCGTCGGCGAGCAGGATGGCCGGGTCGTTCACCAGCGCCCTGGCGATGACCACCCGCTGCTGCTCGCCTCCCGAGAGCCTCGGCGGCAAGACGTCCGCCTTGTGCTCGAGCCCCACCTTCTTGAGCATCCCCAGCACGCGCCTTCGCACCTCCGCGCGCGGGGTGCCGAGCACCTCCAGGGTGAAGGCCACGTTGTCCGCCACCGAGCGGCGGGGCAAGAGCTTGAAGTCCTGGAAGACCACCCCGATGTTCCGGCGCAGATACGGCACGCCCGAGTCGCGCAGGCGCGCCACGTTCCGGCCGCCCACCAGCACCTGCCCGCGCGTCGGCTTCTCGGCGAGGAAGACGAGCTTGAGCAGCGTGCTCTTCCCCGCCCCCGACGGTCCGGTGAGAAAGACGAACTCGCCCTTCTCCACGTGCAGGTTGATGTCCGTCAGTGCCGGCGGATCACCGGGGTACGCCTTGGTCACGTGGAAGAGCTGGATCATCGGCTCGCGGCCGACGGTAACACAGCCCTCGTCGTGTCCCGGCTACTCGGTGACCACCCGCTCGGACAGCTCCTCCGCGGAAAGGTGCGTGTAGTCGCGGTCCAGGGTGGCGTACAGGCACTTCTCCAGCTCCTCGGGCATCTGCTCGCGGAGCATCCCCAGGAAGTGCGGCGGGGCCACCAGCACGAACCGCTCGAAGGCGTCCTGGGCCCGGGCTTCGTTCAGGGTCTTCATGATGTAGTGCGCGAACCGATCCCACTCCACCTGTCGTGGGTCCGTCTGGGGCGAGGTGCCGCCCCGCATCATCGGCGCCTTGCCCCTCATCGAGCGGCCGTACCGGTCGCTGACGAGGTCCTCCCCCTTCACGCGGCTCGCTGGGTGCTCGAACTCCTCGAACTTGTGCCACTCGCTCCCGCCCCTGCTCATGAAGAACCGGCAGCGGCTCGCATCACAGACGACAATCCATGTCCTCATGGGCTCCTCCCGAGCCTTGAAGGTAGGCACGCCACAGAACTCGCACGCCCCTCCGCCTGCCCTCCGCTCAGGGGGCCTGCCGCCGCATGGGCGCGTGCGTCCGGCAGCGGAGCGGCGAGGGGCCCCGGGCCATCCGCGTCACGTACACGCCCGCGTACAAAGGATGCGCCGCCAGGTACCCGCCCAGGTCCGTCTCGATGACCTCCCCCGCGTAGTGGTCTCCGACGATCCACTTGCCGCCGCCCGAATACACCCCGGTGTGCCAGACCCAGACCGGCCTGTGCGCCAGCGTGCCGATGGCGGGCTCGGCCGGGTTCCGCTGGTGGCCCACCAGCAAGAGGATGTCGCCTTCTCGCAAGGCGGACACCTCCAGGCGCTCCGCGGCGATGGGCGCGAGCCCCTCGACCGGCTCGCCCAGCTCGCCGCGCGCGACCGACACGGTGGAGTAGACCGAAAAGGACTTCCAGCCGCAGCGCCCTATCCGCTCCGCCGCATAGAAGAGGACGCCCTGGCAGTCGACGCCGTCGCCCGCCGCACGCATCCGGCCGCCGAGCCGGTACGGGACGCCGAGCAGCTCTCTGGCGGCAGCCACGTACCGGTCGTGGAGCGAAGGCGCCTTCTACTGCGCATGCGCCTTTGAGCCGTCGTGGAAGAGCGGCGCGCACAGCAGCAGCGCCAGGGCCTGGGTCAGGACGTGTCTGTTTGCCCGCATACCCTGTCGCGTTGCAGTGACCATGCCCACCGGGCGGGCGTTGACGGCCCTTTGACTCGGATGTCAAAACCCTCCCCATGAGCGACGGACTTCGATTCGACGGGCGGGTGGCCCTCATCACCGGCGCGGGGAACGGGCTGGGGCGCGCGCACGCGCTCCTGCTCGCCCGCCGCGGGGCGAAGGTGGTGGTGAACGACCTCGGCGGGGGCCACACCGGTGGTGGCAAGAGCTCGGCCGCAGCCGACGAGGTGGTGGAGGAGATCCGCGCCGCCGGCGGGGAGGCGGTGGCCAACTACGACTCGGTGGAGGACGGTCAGAAGATCGTCCAGACCGCGCTCGACACCTGGAAGCGGGTGGACATCGTCATCAACAACGCCGGCATCCTGCGCGACACCACCTTCCACAAGATGAGCCCGGACGACTGGGACCTCATCTACCGGGTGCACGTGCTCGGCGCGTTCCGGGTCACGCACGCCGCGTGGCCGCACATGCGGGACGCAGGGTATGGCCGCGTGCTCTTCACCGCTTCGGCCGCCGGCATCTACGGCAACTTCGGCCAGTCCAACTACGCGATGGCCAAGCTGGGCCTGGTGGGCTTCGCCAACGCGCTGGCGGTGGAGGGCGCAAAGAAGAACGTGCGGGTCAACACCATCGCCCCCATTGCCGGGAGCCGGATGACCCAGACCGTGCTCCCGAAGGAGTTGGTGGACGCGCTGCGGCCCGAATACGTGAGCCCGCTCGTGGCCTGGCTCGCGCACGAGTCGTGCGACTCCAACGGCGGCCTCTACGAGGTGGGCGGCGGCTTCATGGCGCGCCTTCGCTGGGAGCGGAGCGCTGGGAAGACCTTCAAGCTCGGCCGGTCCATCTCGCCGGAGAACGTGCGTGATGGCTTCTCCACCATCAGCGGCTTCGAAGGCGCGCACCACCCCGCCGACATCAACGAGGCGCTTCAGCCGGTGCTCTCCAACCTCTCGTCGAAGAGCCTCGGCGGCAACGAGTTCATCGATGTGGATGCGGCGCTGGGCTACGAGTTGCCGGTGAGCACCTCCCGCTACGACGAGCGGGACCTGGCGCTGTACGCGCTCGGCGTGGGCGCGGCGCAGAACCCGCTGGACTCGCAGGATCTGCAGACGGTCTACGAGCTGCATGGCGAAGGCTTCAAGCCGCTGCCCACCTACGCGGTGGTCCCCGCGGTGAGCGCCATCCTCAAGCTCGCGGCCGAAGGGAAGCAGGCGCCGGGGATGAACTACGGGCTGGACCGGGTGCTCCACGGGGAGCAGTACCTGGAGCTCGTCCGGCCGCTGCCCGCGAAGGCGAACCTGCAGCACAAGGGCCGCATCAAGGACATCTTCGACAAGGGCAAGCACGCGCTGGTGGTCACCGAAATCCACACCCACGACGCGGACTCCGGCGAGCTTCTGGCGAAGAACGAGGTCACCACCTTCGTCCGCGGCGCCGGCGGCTGGGGCGGTGACCGCGGCCCTTCGAGCGACATCAACGTCCCGCCGGACCGCGCGCCGGATGAGGTGGTGACGGAGAAGACCCACGAGCACCAGGCGCTGCTCTACCGGCTGTCCGGCGACTGGAACCCGCTGCACGCAGACCCCGACTTCGCGAAGGCCTTCGGGTTCGAAAAGCCCATCCTCCACGGGCTGTGCACCTTCGGCTACGTGGGCCGGCACGTCCTGCGCGCCTTCGCCCCCAACGGGGACCCGCGCTACTTCAAGAGCATCAAGGTGCGGTTCGCGGACTCGGTCTTCCCCGGCGAGACGCTGGAGACCCGGATGTGGAAGGACGGCCCCCACCGCGTCGTCGTCCAGATGCGGGTGGTGGAGCGCAACAAGGTGGTGATCAGCAACGCCGCCGTGGCGCTGCACGCAGCGCTCCCCCGGCCGCAGGCGAAGAGCGCGCCGGCCGCGAAGGTGCCCGAGCAAGGGTCCGCGGCTTCGGACGGCGCAGGGCCTACCGCGCAGCTCTTCGAGGCCATCTCCGGCTACGTCGCCGGGCACCCCGAGCTGGCCCAGAAGATTGCCCACGTCTACCACTTCAAGCTCCGCGGCCCCGAGAGCGCCTGGACGCTGGACCTCAAGACAGGCGCGGGCTCCGTCGCCTCCGGCCTCGTGGGCAAGGCGGACTGCACGCTGGAGCTGGAGGACGCGGACTGGGTCGCCATGGCCACCGGCAAGGCGGACCCGCAGAAGCTCTACTTCGGCGGGAAGCTGAAGATCAGCGGCAACGTGATGGCGTCACAGAAGCTCGACTTCCTCAAGAAGCTTGGCGGAGGGCAGGCACCACGGAAGTCCGCGGCCCCGGGAATGGCCTCTTTGGGCAAGAAGCCCGGCGCCGCCCGCGCCCCGGCCATCTTCGAGGCCCTGCGCAACCGGCTGGCGGCGAACCCGAAGCTCGGCAGCGACGTTCACGCGGTCCTGCAGTTCAACGTCCACGAGCCGGAAGGCGCGTGGGTGGTGGATCTCGGCGCGGATCCTTCGGTCAAGGCGGGGATGGCGGAGGGGCCGGCGGCGACCTTCATCGTCAGCGACGAAGACCTCGCCGCGCTGGTGTCGGACCCGGGCTGCGCGCGCGCGCTCTACATGCAGGGGAAGCTGCGGGTGGACGGCGACGTCCGCTTCGCGCAGCGGCTGTCGTTCTTCGAAGGGCTTCTCCAGGAGAGAGCATGAGTCGGAAGGTCAATGTCATCGGCGTGGGGATGGTGAAGTTCCAGAAGCCGGGCGCGAGCGAGGAGTACGACGTGATGGCCCAGAAGGCCGCGCGCGCCGCCATCTCCGACGCGGGCGTGGACTTCTCGCAGATTGAGCAGGCGTTCACCGGCTACGTCTACGGCGACAGCACCTGCGGACAGCGGGCGGTCTACGGCGTGGGGCTCACCGGCATCCCGGTGGTCAACGTGAACAACAACTGCTCCACCGGGTCTTCGGCGCTCTATCTCGCCCGGCAGGCCATCGAAGGCGGGCTGGCGGAGTGCGTGCTCGCGCTGGGCTTCGAGAAGATGGAGAAGGGGGCCTTGGGCTCGAAGTTCGATGACCGGGCCAACCCGCTCGAGCGGCACGTGGAGGTGATGATGCGGGTGCAGGGCGTGAGCTCGGCGCCGTTTGCCGCGCAGATGTTCGGCGGCGCCGGGCGCGAGTACCGCTGGAAGTACGGCACCCGCCGCGAGACCTTCGCGAAGATCGCGGAGAAGGCGCGCAAGCACGCGTCGAAGAACCCCCTGGCGCTGTTCACGCAGCCCCTGAGCGTGGAGGAGATCCTCGCCTCCGACGACGTGTTCGACCCGCTCACCCGCTTCCAGTGCTGCCCGCCCACCTGCGGCGCCGCGGCGGCCATCCTCTGCTCGGAGGACTTCGCGAAGAAGCTGGGCGTCTCGAAGCCGGTGTGGATCGCCGCGCAGGCGATGACCACCGACTACCCGTCGTC
This sequence comes from uncultured Myxococcaceae bacterium, assembly GCA_964596895.1. GTDB lineage: Bacteria > Myxococcota > Myxococcia > Myxococcales > Myxococcaceae > JAFAFL01. Next base: position 18,315 of record CAZQVZ010000016.1, on the reverse strand, counting down.
GTTCGAAGACTCGATGATCAAGATGGTCGGCTTCGACATGGCGCAGAAGGCCGCGAACCAGGTCTACGAAAGGGCCTCCGTGGGCCCGAAGGACGTGGACGTGGTGGAGCTGCACGACTGCTTCACCGCCAACGAGCTGCTCACCTACGAGGCGTTGGGCCTGTGCAAGGAGGGCGAGGCCGAAAAGTTCATCTGGGACGGGGACAACACCTATGGCGGCAAGTTCGTCACCAACCCGTCGGGCGGGCTGCTCTCCAAGGGCCATCCGCTCGGGGCCACCGGGCTCGCGCAGTGCGCAGAGCTGGTGTGGCAGCTCCGGGGTCAGGCTGAAGCGCGGCAGGTGGAGGGCGCGAAGGTGGCCCTGCAGCACAACCTCGGCCTGGGCGGCGCCGCGGTGGTGACCATGTACCGGCGGGACTGAACGGGTTTTCTCTACTCATCCGACCAGCCCGCCCAGGTTTCCCAACCCCAATGGCTGGATTGGGTTGAGCAACCGCTGGCATGGCGCGCCCGTCGGTCAAAGAACAGGTCAGGTCGGCTGCCCTCCAACTCCTGGAGCGGGCAAAGGAAGCATCGAACGTCGAAGCTCAGCCAAGCTGCGCCCAGCGCCGCTTCACGTCCGCGTCCAGCTGCGCTTCGTCCGCGCCCAGCGCCACCGCCCGCGCGCGCTCCTGTGAATAGGTGCAGCCCATGGGCGTGGGGTCGTCGCTGCCCACCACGCAGTGGACGTGGGCGCGCTGCAGGGTCACCAAAGGATGCGTCCCCCCCTGCTGCGCCTTCAGTGCGGCCAGCGCGGCGGGGATGAGCAGGTGATTGCTGGTGGGGCAGACCTCCAGGGTCACGCCCGCGTCCGCCAGGCGGCGCAAGGTGTCTGCGCTCTGCACCGCGTGCACGCCGTGGCCAATGCCCTGGGGCTCCAGCGCAAGGGTGCGCTCAACCGAAGATGCGCCTTCGAACTCGCCAGCATGGATGGTGAGGTCCGAGTACACGCGCCGCAGCCCAGTGAGGATCTCCACCAACTCCGGCTGCAAGGGCTCCTTGTCCGCGCCCACCACGATGCCGAGCACATCCAGTCCGCACAGGGCCCCGCGAAACTCGGACGCCATCTCCGCCATCGCCCGGTACTGCGGAGCGGATTCAAAGGTGCGAGAGAACCCCAGCCGCAGCAGCATCCGCACGCCGGTCTTCGCCTGCGCACGGTCCCGCTCGGCGAGGAGCGCCTTCAAGACCTCCCGGCAGCGCGCAGCGAAGCGGTCTGCAGGAAGGGCGATGACGTCCGCCTTCGCCAGGCCCTCGTTCTCGAACAAGGTCCGCGTCATCGAGTACAGGCTGACGCGCATCTCGAAGCCATCCGGCGAATCCTGCGCGGCCTCTTCGAAGGCAACTCCCGCCAGCGCGGCGATGGCCTCCACGCTCGCGTACGCCACCCGCGCCCTCTGGATGCACTGGTAGAAGACGAAGGCGTCGTCGCTGGGCCCGGCCATGGTCAATTCCGGCCCAAGCTCCGCTTCGGTGCGCCACCGCGCCTCCTGCGCGCTCCAGAGCAGCGGGTTCTTCAGGTCGAACCTTCGTCCAACCTCCAACAACGCCCGCGCGCTGTGCGAGCCTTCGAGGTGTCGGTGCAGGTCGATTCTCACGCGAACGGCCATACCCGATGGTTCGCCCCGCGTCACGGCCGCTAGCATGGGCGCGAATGGCTTCCTCCTCGCTCCACGCCCTGTGGGACCGGCTGTGGCACCCCGCCTCCCGCGTCGCGGAGCTGCGCCGGCTCCGGGAGCTCCTGGACCGGCTCCCGCTCCCGGCAGACGCTCGGCCTGAGGAACGCGCGCTCGCGGAGGAGCTGCGGCGGCTGCGCGAATCGCTCATCAGCGCGCTCGGAGACGTCCAGTCCTGTCGAGGCTGTGCGCGCGGGCATCCCCTCCCCCATGGGCGCTGGGCCGGTGGCCACTGCTGCGGCGGGCGCACCGAGCTGCTCTTCACCGAGCACGAGGTGGCGGCCCTCAAGCTCTCCGGCACCACCGCCCAGAAGCTCACCCCGCCGCGCGCGGACCACTGCGGCTGCTCCTTCCGCGGCCCCGAAGGCTGCACGCTTCAGCCCGCGGACCGCCCCAACGTCTGCGTGCGCTACTTCTGCCCGGAGCTTTCGGCGGAGCTGCGCGGCCGCGCCGACTGGGAAGCGCTCAGGGCGCTCTGCGCGCGGCTCGACCAGACCTTCGACCGGTTCGTGGCGCTCCGCAGCGCCCGTCTGTCGGACGAGGAGTTGGCGGCGCTGATGGTAGACGACGGCCCATGAGCAGGCTCCTCACCGTCCTCCTCCTCACCCTGCCCCTGGTGGCGCGGGCACAGATCGTCAACGTCCAGGCCCGCTTCGCCGCCGAGCCCGAACCCGGACTGCACGGCGGGGTCTCGGCGAGCGCGGACTGGCGCTCAGGCAGCGTGGACATCCTCACCCTGCGCGCCGCGCTCACCGGTCACGCGTTGTACGGCCGGCACCTGGGGCTGGCGTTCATCGAAGGCGAATACGCGCGCGCCTCCGGCGAGAAGATCATCCAGCGGACCATGGAGCACCTGCGCTACCGCTACGACCTCTTCGAGCGGCTCGCGCTGGAGACCTTCCTGCAGCACGAGCTCAACGAGTTCCGCCGCATCAACCTGCGCGCGCTCGCAGGCGCGGGCCCCCGGACCACGCTCGTCCGCGGCGAGCACTTCACCGCGGCCCTGGGGCTGGCCCTGATGGTGGAGCGCGAACACCTGCGCCAGGACGGGGAGGCAGACGCGGGCCGCCGGACCACCGAGCTGCGCCTGTCCTCCTACGCGGTGGGCCAGGTGGAGGTCTTCAAGAACCTCTCCCTGGCGCAGACCGTCTACGTGCAGCCGCGCGTGGACCGCTTCGCGGACGTGCGGCTGCTCAACCAGACGGCGCTCACCGCGAAGGCCAACGAGAACGTGGGCCTGACGCTGAGCCTGAACCTCTTCTGGGACCGGGCGCCGCCCGCCTCCGTGCCTCCGTTGGAGACGGCGCTGCGGACGACGCTCGCGGTGTCCTTCTGAAGGCCCTGCCCGCTACGCAAACAGGTTTTCGATGGAGAGGTACCGCTCGCCGGTGTCGTAGTTGAAGGTCAGGACCCGGCTGCCCTTCGGCAACTCCGGCAGCTTCTGCGCCACCGCCGCCAGCGCCGCGCCGGTGGAGACGCCCACGAAGATGCCCTCCTCCTTCGCCACCCGCCGCGCGTAGTCATACGCGGCCTCGGCCCCCACCTGGATGACCCCGTCCAGCCCGTCCTTGTCGAGGATGGCCGGGACGAACCCCGCGCCCAGCCCCTGCAGCGGGTGCGGGCCCGGGGCGCCGCCAGAGAGCACCGGCGACTTGTCGGGCTCGACGGCGAAGACCTTCAGCTTCGGCATCTTCGGCTTGAGCAATTGCGCGCAGGCGGTGATGTGGCCGCCGGTGCCCACGCCGGTGATGAGGAAGTCCAGTCCGCCGGGGAAGTCTTCGAGGATCTCCTTCGCGGTGGTCTGCCGGTGGATCTCCACGTTGGCCTGGTTCTCGAACTGCTGCGGCATCCAGCTGTTGGGCGTCTCGCTCACGAGCTGCTTCGCCCGGGCGATGGCGCCCTTCATCCCTTCGGCCCGCGGGGTGAGCTCGAACTTCGCGCCGTACGCGCTCATCAAGCGCCGGCGCTCGATGCTCATCGACTCCGGCATCACCAGCACCAGCGGATACCCCTTCACCGCCGCCACCATGGCCAGGCCCACGCCGGTGTTGCCGCTGGTGGGCTCGATGATGGTGCCGCCCGGCTTCAGTGCCCCGGAGCGCTCCGCGTCTTCAATCATCGCCAGCGCGATGCGGTCCTTGATGCTCCCGCCCGGGTTGGCGCGCTCCAGCTTGATGTAGACCTCGTGGTCCTTCCCGAAGAGGCGGTTGAGGCGGACGTGCGGAGTTCTGCCAATGGTCTGCAGGACGTTGTCGAACGGCATGTGGTGACGCTCCCTTTCGTGTGCTGCCTTCAGATGTGGAAATCCACGTCGTCCGGACCGGTCCTCCGGCGCGAGCGAACCTCCGACTGGTGACTGACGATGGAGAAGGGCGGCACGCTCTGGGTGAGCCACGCGTTGCCGCCGATGACGCTGTCGTGGCCGATGACGGTGTCCCCGCCGAGGATCGTGGCGTTGGAGTACACGACCACGTGGTCCTCCAGCGTGGGGTGCCGCTTCTTCTTCGCCCCCGCCTTCTCCACCACCAGCGCGCCCAGGGTCACGCCCTGGTACACCTTCACCCCGTTGCCGATGACGCAGGTCTCGCCAATGACCACGCCGGTCCCGTGGTCGATGAAGAAGCTGCGGCCAATCCTTGCCCCCGGGTGGATGTCCACGCCGGTCTTCTCGTGCGCGAACTCGGTGATGATCCGCGGGAGGATGGGCACCCCCAGCCCGTGCAGCGCGTGGGCGATCCGGTAGACGGCGATGGCGAAGAACCCCGGGTAGCTGAGGATGACCTCGTCCATGGACACCGCGGCCGGGTCCCCGTGGAAGATGGCGTCCGCGTCCGTGCGCAGCAGCGCGTAGACCCCCGGCATCGCATCCAGGAACTTCTGCGGCACCTCGGGGGCCTGCGGCGGCACCACGCCCTGCAGGGAGCGCAGCAGCTCCTCGAGCGCGAACCCCACCAGGATGGCGTCCGCCTGCACCAGCTCCGCGCAGGGTTCGCCCCCGCCATCTTCGGAGAAGTGCGGGAAGACCAGGGCGAGCGTCTTGTGCGCGAAGTCCCGCGCCGCCCTCCGCAGATGCACCGGGATGCCGTGCTGCTGGCGGGCCTTCACCAGCTGGTCAACGAAGGTGTCCGAGAGCTTCGCGGCGGGCATGAGGAGGATTCATACGGCAGCCCCGCCGCCGCCGCATGACAAAATGACGCACCGCGCAGGGGACTTCCCCGCCGGGGTCCAGAAAGGCGCTACGCGGCGCCGCCGGCCCGCCAGAGCGCGTAGATGGCGGCCCAGGACATCCCCAGCAGCACCGCGAAGGCCGTCCAGGTGAAGAGGTCGAACCGGCGCAGCCCGCCCTTGCTCGTCACCAGCCCCCACTGCCAGGCGAAGGACGCGAACCCGTTGGCCAGGTGGTACGCCACGCCGAGCGTCCCCAGCAGGTAGACCACCAGCGTGGGGCCGTGGTGGTGCATCTCCCGGGAGATGGCCTCGAACGGTTCGGCGCGGCCTTCGAGCAGGCGGGGCCGGAGCATCGCCAGCCAGATGTGCGCGCCGAGGAAGAGGAGCACGCCCACCGCCGCGGCCCGCTGCAGCACGTAGCGCAGGTTCCCGAAGAACCGGTAGCGCCCGAGGTTCGGCCGCACGTCGCGAAGCCGCTGCAGCCCCCACACCGTGTGCAGGAGCAGGGGCACGAAGACGATGAAAAGCGTGCCCACGTGGGCGATGGGATGCGGGTGTTCGGTCACCGCGCGCTCCCAGGCCTTGGGGCCCTGGAAGGCCGCGAGGTTGTCCCAGAGGTGATTCACCGTCCACACGCCGAGCGGCAACACCGACAGCAGCGAGGCGAGCCGCGCCCAGAGCATCGGCCGCGTGCCGCTCTCCCCCGTGCCAGCGTGCGTGTTGATCCCGGTCATCCCCCGCTCATAGGCCGAACTCCGGCCCGCCCGCACGTACTTCTGCGCCGTCGCCCATTCGAGCCACTCAAGCGCCCAAGAAGGTCAGCTCAGGCGCGCGCCGCGGGCGCCCTGGGCAGGCGGACGCGGAACACGCTGCCGGCGGGCTGGTTCGCCTCGACCCAGATGCGCCCGCCGTGGGCGCCCACCGCCAGCCGGCAGAAGTGCAACCCCAGCCCCCGGTTGGCGTTCCCGGCGATGGGCACGGCCTTGTCCAGCCGCGCGTACTTCTCGAAGATCCGGTCTTCGTAGCCGGACGGGATGCCGGGCCCCTGGTCTCGCACCGCGAGCTCCACCACGTCCGCCTCACCCTGCAGCTCCAGGCGCACGGCCCCCTGCTTCGGCGTGTAGCGGACGGCGTTCTCCACCAGGTTGAGCAGCGTCCTTCGCATCAGGTCCGGGTCCGCGAGCACCTTCGCGTCACCCGGGAACTGGATGATCTCCAGGGACACCTGGCGGTCGCGCAGGTGCGGGCGCATGGCGCGCTGCACGTCCTCCACCAGGGCCGGCAGGTCCAGAGGCTGCAGCGCCGGCCGAAGCTGCCCCTCCTCGGCGCGGTTCACGTCCAGGAGGTTCAGGACCATCCGCCCCATCCGCTCCGCCGCGCTGTGGATGTACTGCAGCGACTCTGCGTGCGCCGTCCCCCCCAGCTCCTCCTGGAGGAGCTGGGCGTGGCCGCTGATGCCGGCGAGCGGGTTCTTCAGGTCGTGGACGAGGTGCGCGGTGAGCTCGTCCCGGCCCCGCTCCGCCAGCTCACGCCGCCTCGCCTCCGCCTCCAGCTCCAGGGTGAGGTCTCGCGCCCGGCCCACCACCGCGCACAGCGCCACGCCCATCACGATGCTGAGCAGGTTCCCGCCGAGCTGGCTGCCCGTCTCCGCCAGAAGCCCCAGGGCCGCGTAGAGCGCCACGTTGAGCGCCACGTCCGCCAGGGCGATCAGCACCCCCACCCGCATCCCGAAGAAGATGGCGGCGGTCACCACCATCAAGAGGTTCAGGGGCCGCAGCGCCCCGAAGGCGGCGGTGGGCAGGAGCGCCGCGCACATGAGGTAGGCGACCAGCGCCACGGCGAGGATGGCGACGCGGGTGGCCACCCTCCACTGTGTGCAGCGAAGCCACCATGCGCGCATGGCGCAGATACTACTTCAGGGCGGCGCGGACCTGCTCGGTGATGCCGTTGGCGTCCAGCTTGAAGTGGGCGAGCACGTCGTCTGGCAGCCCGCTCTCCCCGAAGGCGTCCCGGACGCCGATGCGCAGAAGCCGCGTGCCCACGCCCGCTTCCGCCAGGACCTCCGCCACGGCAGAGCCGAGCCCGCCGATGATCTGGTGGTCCTCCGCGGTCACCAGCAGCCGGGTGCGCCCCGCCGCGGCGAGCACGGCCGCCTGGTCGATGGGCTTGAGGGTGTGGACATTCACCACGCCCACGTCCGACCCGTCCTTCGCCAGCGCGTCCGCCGCCTTCAGCGCGAAGCCCACCTCACCGCCGGTGGCGAGGATGACCGCGTCCTTCCCGCCCTCCTTGAGCGTCACCGCCTTGCCCAACTCGAAGCGGTAGCCCTCCTCGTTCACCCGCTCCACCTTCTGGCGCGTGGTGCGCAGGAACGCCGGCCCCTGGTACTCGCAGAGGAACTCCATGGCGGCGAAGGTCTCGAGATCGTCCGCGGGCTGGATGACGATCATCCCGGGCAACGAGCGCATCAGCGCCACGTCCTCGAGCCCCATCTGCGAGTACCCGTCATCACCGATGGCGACGCCGGCGTGGCTGCCGACGATGCGCACGTTGGCGTTGGCGTAGGCGATGGAGATCCGGATCTGATCGAAGCGGCCGGTGACGAAGCACGCGAAGGAGCAGATGAACGGGATCTTCCCCGCCAGCGCGAGCCCGGCGCCGGTGCCAATCATGTTGGCTTCGGCGATGCCCATCTGGAAGAAGCGCTCGGGGAACTTCCTGGCGAAGTGCTCGGACTTGGTGCTCTTCCCGAGGTCCGCGTCCAGCGCGACGATCTGCGGGTACTTCTCTCCCAACTTCGCGAGCGCCTCTCCAAACGCGTCGCGGGTGGCCTTGGCGCCCATCAGTTCTTTCCTCCCGAGGTCAGCTCGTTGAGCTTGCGCAGCTCTTCGAGCGCCTTGTCCGTCTGCTCCTTGTTGGGGGCCGCGCCGTGCCAGGCGATCTGGTGCTCCATGAAGCTCACGCCCTTCCCCTTCACGGTGTTGGCGATGATCATCGTCGGCTTGCCCTGGGTGGCCTTCGCCTCGTCCACCGCGTCGAGGATCTGCGGGATGTCGTGCCCGTCAATCTCCAGCACGTTCCAGCGGAAGGCCCGCCACTTGTCGGCGATGGGCTCGATGTCCATGACCTCGCTCACCGGCCCGTCGATCTGCCCGCGGTTGTAGTCGAGGAACACGGTGAGGTTGTCGAGCGCGTACTTGGGCGCGCTCATGGCCGCCTCCCAGACCTGCCCCTCCTGCGACTCCCCGTCACCGATGATGCAGTAGACGTGGAAGGCGTTCCCATCCAGCTTCGAGGCGAGCGCCATGCCCTGCGCCACGCTGAGCCCCTGGCCCAAAGAGCCGGTGGGCGCCTCGATCCCCGGCAGGAGGGTGTTCACCGGGTGCCCCTGCAGGCGGCTGCCGCGCTCGCGCAGGGTCAAGAGCTCCTCCTTCGGGAAGTAGCCGGCCTCCGCCATCACCGCATACAGCGCCGGCACGCCGTGTCCCTTGGAGAGGACGAAGCGATCCCGCTCGGCCCACTGGGGGTTCCTGGGGTCGTGCCGCATCCTGGCGAAGTACAGGGCGGTGATGAGGTCGATGGCCGACAGCGAGCCGCCGGGGTGACCGGAGCCCGCCTTGTGCAGCATCTGGATGACGTCGAGCCGCAGCCGGCCGGCGATCTCGCGCAGCCGCGCCACGTCTTGCGGCGACGCGCCCGTGGTGGTGGTGGACATGCGCGGCGGTGTAGCGGAAGCAGGGTCGTCCGGCAAGGCGCGCCGAAGGGGCCCCGCTTGCTCCAGATCAGCCGGCTTCGCCCTCTCCGGCGAGGTAGCTCAGGATGACCTCGTCCAGGCTCTTCTCCGAGATCAGGTCTTCGCCGAACAGCGTCTCCACGCCGACCTCGTTGATCTTCGGCTGCACCTTCAGCTCCCGCGCGGCGATGACCTCCGGCGGCAGCTGCGCGGGAGGCGGCGGCGGCGGCGGCGGCTGCATGGAGCGCCCCGGGTTGAGCGGGATGCTCTTCGGGTCCGCGTCAGCGGTGATCTGCCCGGGCTGCCAGGCGCGGTGGGCGCCGTCGAGGTTGTCGTACACGCCATTGATGAGGTTCCGCAGCATCTCCTTGTGCTGCTCCTCCATCAGCTCGCGCACGACCTCCTGCAGGTTCTCCGCGCCGAGGATGTCCGCGTACGACGTCTTCTTCGACGCGAGGATGTTCCCGCCCACGAACAGGTGCGTGATGATGTGCGGGTTGTTGACGCCCGAGTCCTCCGTCTGGACGTGGTAGACCTTCCCCTTGTGCTTGATGTTGTGGTTGAAGCCGGTGACAGCTTTCTCGAAGGTCTTCGCCATGGGGCCGGCGGACCGTAACAGCCAGATTTCAAATGGATCAAGGCTTCGTACGCGGCAGGGTGACGCCGTAGCGGCGCGCCTCCTCCGGCGTGTTCACCCCGCGCAGGCTTTGCAGATCTGGGTCGGTGGGTCGCAAGCGCTCCACGTCCACCTCCGCGCCTGGCGTCTCTGAAAGGAGCGCCATCAGCCCTGCCCCACGGCCGAGCAGGCTCGGCAGCCGCGCGCGGAGGCTGCGCCGGTAGAGCCCGGGCAGGGGCTCCCGCCGGTCTTCGCGCGCAAAGACGCACCACTCAGGGTCGGTGCCCGCGGCCTCTGCGAGCACTTCGAGGACGTCCTGCCGCAGCCATGGCATGTCCCCGGCCACCAGCGCCACCCACTCCGTCCGCGCTTCGGCCAACGCTGCGTCCAGTCCGGCGAGCGGCCCGCCGTTGGGGACCTTGTCGCAGATCACGCGCGCGCCGAAGCCGCCGAAGCCGTCGCCGAAGCCTTCATAAAGGTGCGGGGTCCGCGTGAGCACCAGCGCCTCGCGCGCTCGGACGTTCGAGAGGAGGTGGACCAACAGCGGCTTCCCTTCGAGCAGCATCAGCGGCTTGGCCACGCCGCCCAACCGGCTGCCCTCTCCGCCGGCGAGCACCGCCAGCGTCACTTCTTCGCCGAAGTCCATCGCCCTCCTTCATACTCGACGCGCATGGCAGCGCCGATCTCTCTCGAACAGGCGAAGCACCACGCGCGCACGCTGTGTTCGCCGCTGCCGGTGGTGCACCTGTCGCCTCAGGAGGCCCACGGGCTCTTCCTCGCGCAGGACGTGGACGCGCCGCGGGATCTCCCCGGCTGCGACAATTCGGCCATGGACGGCTACGCGGTCCGCGCCGCCGAGACCGGGGGCGCCAACCGCGACCGCCCGTGTGGCCTGAAGGTCGTGGAGACCCTCTATGCCGGGCGCGCGCCCACCCGGACGCTGGGTCCGGGCGAAGCGGCGCGCATCTTCACCGGCGCCCCGGTTCCCGAAGGCGCGGACGCGGTGGTGCGCCAGGAGGCCACCCGCGCACAGGGGACCTCCACCGTGGAGGTGGTGGTCGAGGTCTCGCCCGGGGAAAACATCCGGCGCCGGGGGGAGGAGACGCGTCAAGGCCAGCGCGTCCTCCAGGAAGGCCTGCGCGTGGACGCGGCGGTGGCGGGCGTGGCGGCGTCCCTGGGGATCGCAACGCTCGCGGTGCGACCGCGACCGAAGGTGGCGGTGCTGACCGTCGGAGACGAACTGCTGCCCCCGGGCGCGCCCGCCCTGCCCCACCAGATCCACGACGCGAACGGCGTGATGCTCTCCGCGCTCTGCCGCGAGGCCGGCGCGGAGGTGGTGACGGTCACTCGCGCCGCGGATACGAAGGAGGCGCTCGCCGCCGCGCTGTCACCCCTACTGGCGTCCGCGGAGGTGGACATGATCGTCACCGCGGGCGGCGCCTCGGTGGGCGACAAGGATCTGGTCAAGCGCGTCCTGCGCGAGCTGGGCGGGGAGCTGCGCGTGGACGGCGTGGCGCTCAAGCCCGGCAAGCCGGTCGGGCTGTCCCTGGTGCAGGGAACGCCGGTGGTGGTGCTGCCCGGGAACCCCGGCGCGGCGATGGTCGGGTTCGATCAGCTGGGGCGCACCTTGCTGCTCGCGCTGCAGGGCGTGCGCGAGGTGCGGCGGCGGGTCCGGGCGGTCATCGACGCGCCGAGGCACAAGCAACCGCCCATGACCTATCTGATGAGCGCGCGCGTAGACGAAGACGCTCGAGGCGTCCGCCACGCGCGCATCCGCCCCCAGGGCGCAGGCCAGGTGCTGCAGAACGTGGGCATGGAGGGCTGGGCCCTCTTCCCGCCGGGCCGCGCGGACTTCTCGTCCGGTGAGCACATCGAGGTGGAGCTGCTCTCAGGCGCCCTGCACCGGCCGCTCGTCTCGCGGGCGGTGGCGCTCGTCGGCTGGTCGGGCTCGGGCAAGACCACGCGCCTTCTGGAAGTGCTGCCCCAGCTGTGCCGCCGCGGCCTTCGGGTGGCGGTGGTGAAGCACTCCTCTCATCACCACACCGCCGCCGGGGCCGAGGCCGAGGCAGAAGAGAAGGACCACGACACCGCCAGGCTTCGCGAGGCGGGCGCCGCGTTCTGCGTGCTCAGCACCCCAGCCCAGGCGCAGTCGACCGAAGCCCTGGTGGAAGACCTCCGGCGCGACGCGCGCTTCGACCTGGTGCTGGTGGAGGGCTGGAAGGATGGCCCGCTCCCCAAGGTGGAGGTCTGGCGCGAAGGCCTCGAGCCGCCGCTGTTCACCTCCCGGCCGGAGGTGTTCGCGCTGGTGACCGACGCGGAGGTCCCCGGCGCTCCGCGGCAGCTGCGGACGCATCAGATCGCCCAGCTGGCGGCCATCCTCTCCGGCGCTTGACCAGCGGGCTTTACCGACACGCGCAGCGGGCATATGGCACGAAGGCATGGCGCTCGTGTTCGACAAGGGCATCACCGAACGGACCGTGATCCGCTACCGCGACGGGCAGCCCGTGGCGGAGGTGGAGGATCACTTCGCAGTGGAGGAACCGCTGGAGATCCGCGTGGCCTCGGAGCCCGTGTCGGTCACCATGCGCACGCCGGGAGACGACCACCGCCTCGCGCTCGGGTTCCTCTTCGCCGAAGGCATCGTCAAGAGCAGCCTGGATGTGGGCACCGTCACCCACTGCGGCCGTCCGGGCGAAGAGGGCTACGGCAACGTCATCGACGTGATCCCCGCGCCCGGCGCGGACCTGCAGGTGGAGAAGGTGAAGGCGGCGCGCCGTGGGACCCTGACCACCTCTGCGTGCGGCGTGTGCGGCCGGCAGTCGGTGGATGATCTCTTCGATCTGTGCGGCCCGTTGCCGGATGGCCCGAAGGTGCCGCTTTCGCTCGTCGCGCAGGCGCCGGAGCGGCTCAAGGACGCGCAGCGGATCTTCTCGCGCACCGGCGGGACCCACGCCGCGGCCGCGCTGTCCATGGACGGGGAGATCCTCGCCGCCTTCGAAGACGTCGGCCGCCACAACGCCGTGGACAAGGTGGTGGGGGCCATGGTGCTCCGGGGCCTCGGGACGAAGGAAGGCCCGAAGCCGGTGCTGCTCGCCGTCTCCGGCCGCGCGAGCTTCGAGATCATCCAGAAGGCCGCCATGGCCGGCATCGGCGTGGTCGCCAGCGTGTCCGCGGGCAGCTCGCTCGCCGCAGACCTCGCGGAGAAGCTCAACATCGCGCTGGTCACCTTCGTGCGGCCCAACGGGCTGCAGATCACCACCGGCGCCCACCGCCTGGAGCGCTGAGCGCGCGCCCTTCTCGCCTGCCTGCCCTCCAGCCGGCCGCGGCGGAAACGGCGCCCCGGACGATGCCAGCGCCCGCGCGCAGCATCACCCTCTCTCGCATACCGAGGAGGGTACGTGATGAAGACTTTGACCAGGCGGGCGGTGTTGGCGGGTGTGGTGGCGGGGATGGGGCTTTTCGGTTTCGCATGTCAGCGCGGGACCGGGGGCTCCGGCGAAGAGATGAACAGGGGTGACACCACCGGCTACGGCGCGCCGGCGGACCAGACGCAGCAGCCTGCGCCTGGCACCGGCGGCAGCTACCAGGAAGGGGACGTCGGCATCCATGACGACCAGGGCATGGGACAGGATCCCCAGATGCAGCAAGACCCGGCCATGAATGATCCGGCAATGCAGGATCCGGCAATGCAGGATCCGGCGATGCAGGATGACGGCATGGGCGGCGCCGGCCTCGAGGGCGAGCAGAACCCGGGCGGCGTGAACTCGCGCGACCTGGAGACCCAGGAGCCTGGCACCGGCGGCGCGGGGTTCCCGGCGGAGGAGAACCCTGAGAACACCGACATGATGATCGACGATCCGAACGCCGCTCCGAACCAGGACCCGGCCATGAACGACGACCTGAACCGGAACATGGACGCGCAGTAGGTCCAGGCCCCAGGAAGGACAGCAGAACCCGCGCGGTCGGGAGCCTCCTTTGCAGGCTTCCGGCCGCGTCTGCGTTTGGGCGGGAAGGAGCGCTCGGATAGGTTCCGCCGGATGTCGTTCCTGCAGCGCATCTGGCGCTTCCTCTGCACGTACTTCCCGTTCGGCCTGCTCTGGAAGACCAAGCCCCGCCACTTCCGCGAAATGCTGAAGGTGGTCTGGGAGAACCGGGACAACCTGCCGTGGGCCTTTCGCATCCTCACCCGCGGCGTCTGCGACGGCTGTTCGCTCGGGCCCAGGGGCCTGCGAGACGACGTCATCGACGGCACGCACCTGTGCCTCACGAGGCTCAAGCTCCTGCGGCTGAACACCATGCCCGCGCTGCCCGACGGCGCGTGGGCAGACATCGGCAAGCTGCGGCTGTACTCGAACGAAGCGCTGCACCGGCTCGGCCGGCTGCCGTATCCGCTGCTCTACCGAAAGGGTGACAAGGGCTTCCGCCGCATCTGCTGGGACGACGCCGCGAACAAGGTCGCGGGCGCCTTGCGTGAGGCAGACCCGGACCGGGTGGGCTTCTTCGCCTCCAGCCGCGGCATCACCAACGAGACCTACTACACGCTGCAGAAGCTGGCCCGCATCGCCGGGACCCCGCACATCGACTCCTGCGCGAGGCTGTGCCACGCCGCCTCCACCAGCGCGCTCAAGGAGACCGTCGGCTACGGCGCCACCACCTGCACCTTGAAGGACGTGGTCGGCACCGATCTCCTGCTGCTCTTCGGCACCGACGTCGCGAACAACCAGCCGATGATGATGAAGTACCTCGTGTACGCGAAGCGCGCGGGCACGAAGGTGGTGGTCATCAACCCCTTCCGCGAGCCGGCGCTGGACCGCTACTGGGTGCCCTCGGTGGCGGGCTCGGCGGTCTTCGGCACCTCCATCTGCGACCACTTCTACGGGGTGAAGCCCGGCGGAGACCTCGCCTTCTGCCTCGGCGTGATGAAGGCGCTGCGCGCAAACGACGGCTTCGACCGCGCGTTCATCGCCTCGCACACCACCGGCTTCGACGCGCTCGAGGCCCAGCTGGAAGAGACCGACTGGCCCGAGCTCGAAGAGGCCAGCGGCGTCACCCGCGCGCAGATGGAGGAGCTGGCGGCGCTCTACGCGCAGGCGAAGACCGCGGTGCTCGTCTGGAGCATGGGGCTCACCCAGCACGCCTTCGGCGTCCAGAACGTGAAGGCGGTGGTGATGCTGGGCCTCTCCCGCGGGATGGTCGGCCGCGACAGGTGCGGGCTGATGCCCATCCGCGGCCACTCCGGCGTGCAGGGCACCGCCGAATGTGGCGCGGACGCAGACAAGCTCCCCGGCGCGGTGGACATCACCCCCGAGTCGCTCGCCCGCTTCGAGGCGCTCTGGAACCACCCGCTGCCGAAGACGCGCGGACAGAAGGCGGCGCACCTGCTCGACCGCGCGGCGCAGACCGGGCTGGACGTCCTGTACACGCTGGGCGGCAACTACGTGGAGACGCTGCCAGACCCCCAGCACGCGGCGCAGGCCATGGGCAGGGCGCGCCTGCGGGTGCACCAGGACATCGTCATCAACACCTCGGCGCTGGTGGAGCCTGTGGACGAAGACGGCGAGGTGCTCCTTCTGCCGGCGCAGACCCGCTACGAGCAGAAGGGCGGCGGGACCTCCACCTCCACCGAGCGGCGCATCCGCTTCACCCCGGAGCTCCACGGCCACCGCGTGGGCGAGGCCATGGCCGAGTGGGAGATCCCGGTGCGCATCGGCCGCGCGCTCGAGCCGGACCGTCCGGACCTCTTCGCCTTCGAAGCCGCCGCCGACGTGCGGCGGGAGATGGCAGAGGTGATGCCGTTGTACGCGGGCATCGAGAAGCTGGAGAAGGAGGGCGACTCGGTGGTGTGGGGCGGCCGCCACCTCGGAGAAGGCGGCGTCTTCAGCAACCTGCCCGACGGCCGCGCCCGCTTCAGCGCGTTGCCCTTGCCGAAGGTGGAGATCCCCCCCGGCCACTTCTTCCTCGCCAGCCGCCGTGGCAAGCAGTTCAACTCCATCGTCTTCGGCGCGAAGGACCTCATCACCGGGGTGGACGGAAGGGACGCGGTCTTCTTTGCCGCCGAAGACGCCGCCCAGCTGGGGCTCTCGGACGGTGACGCAGTACGCCTTCGCAGCGCGTCCGGCGAGATGCTGGGGCGGGTCCGCGTGGGCCCCTGCCGGCCCGGGCACCTGCAGGCGTTCTGGCCCGAGTGCAATGTTCTGGTGGGCCGCCGCTACGACCCGGTCTCCGGCGAGCCGGACTACAACGCCTTCGTGAAGGTCGAAAAAGCTTCGCCCGGCCGCTCGGCAGCCAGGGCCTGACAGCCAGTCGCGCACCTACGCGAAGTTCGGCTACTGTTCGCTGCTTCTCACAGCGAGAACGGTACATGGGTGAGTTTGATACCAGGCAGGTCCGGCACCAGGACGCGAAGGCGCTGGCAGCGGGCTACTCGAAGGGGATCCGCGCGTTGGAGCTCTCCTCCATCGTGGCCTTCTTCGCAGTGGTGCTCTGGCAGGCGCAGCGCCTGTGGGAGCCCATGCTGCAGAACCCGTGGCTGATGGTGGCCGCGTTCGCCGCGGGCTACCTCTTCGCGGACTTCGTCTCGGGCTTCGTGCACTGGCTCGCGGACACGTGGGGCCGGACGGACATGCCCGTCATCGGCAAGGCGCTCCTGCGGCCCTTCCGCGAGCACCACGTGGACCAGAAGGCCATCACGCTGCACGACTTCGTGGAGACCAACGGCAACAACTGCCTCATCTGCGTGCCTGCCGGCATCGCCGCGCTGTTCGTGCCGGTGGACGGGCCCTGGCTCTTCTTCCTCATGTCCTGGCTCCTGTGGTCCATGGTCTGGGTGCTCGGCACCAACCAGTTCCACAAGTGGAGCCACATGGATGAACCGCCGAAGCTCGCCGCGTTCGCGCAGCGCTGGCACCTCATCCTCCCGCCGGCCCACCACGCCATCCACCACACCGCGCCGTACGCGACCCACTACTGCATCACCACCGGGTGGCTGAACCGGCCTCTGGCCGCCATCCGCTTCTACCGGGTGCTGGAGTGGGTTGGGACCACGGTGTTCGGCGCCATTCCGCGCGCGGACGACATTGGCCAGAAGGCCGCGCTGGCGCTGCAGGAGGCCCAGGCCGCCGCCGCTGAGGAAGCCGCCCGGCTCGACGAAGAGAAGGCCGCCGCCATGGGCCTGCCCAAGCTCTAGCGCGACGGCTGCAGCCAACCTTCAGCGGTGCGGGGTGATGTCCACCTGCTCCGCCGAAGGCACGTCCCGCCCCAGAAACCGGCTGGCCACGTCCAGGAAGCGCTCGGGCACGTCCGTCACGAAGTAGGCGTGCTCCGCGGGCGCGCCCCCTGCACCCTTCGCAGGCGCGAGCATCCCCGTCGCCGTCAGGGCCGCCTGGGCCGCCTGCGCCACCGCCTCCGCCGAATCCACCAGCGCGACGTTTGAGCCCATCACCTCGGCGATGACGTCTCGCAACAGCGGATAGTGGGTGCAGCCGAGCACCAGCGCGTCCACGTCCGCCGCGGCCAGCTCCCCCAGGTAGCGCTGCGCGGCGAGCCTTGGGACCTCCCCTTCCGTCCAGCCCTCCTCGGCGAGCGGCACGAACAGCGGGCAGGCGCGCGAGACGACCGTGGCGTCCGGCCGGTTCTGGCGCAGGGCCCGCTCGTAGGCGCGGGAGCGGATGGTGCCAGGCGTGCCGATGACGCCGATGCGCCCCGAGCGGCTGGCGGTGGCAGCCGCCTTCGCGCCGGGCTCAATCACCCCCAGCACCGGAATGGGCAGATCCCGGGCGAGCGCCTCCACCGCCACCGCTGACGCCGTGTTGCAGGCGACGAGCAGGAGCTTGATGCCCCGCTCCGCCAGAAAGCGCCCGTTGGCGAGCGCGTAGCGGTTGACCACCTCCCCGGACTTGGTGCCGTAGGGGACGCGGGCCGTATCTCCGAGGAAGAGGGTGGACTCCCACGGCAGCCGCGCCATCAAGGCCCGGAGCACCGTGAGCCCCCCCACGCCGGAGTCGAAGACGCCGATGGGACTGTGGGCAGAAGGCGACACGCGTCTACGAGGTAGCATGAAAGGCGCCGCCCGGCACTCCGGGGACTTCCCGGGGCCGGGCGGCGTCTTTATGCTTCTGCCTGGTTCGTCGGCCTGGGCCGGGGCTGGCGAGCCGCTACGGATTGAGGCGATAGACCAGGACGTTCTCGGCCTGGGCTTCGCCCTTCCATTCGCCCGCCACCACGTGCACCACCGGCGGGTTGTTCATGTTCGACGCGAAGTCGTAGTGCGCGCCAACGGCCTGGATGTACACGCGGTAGGTCCCGGGCAGCAGGTAGTCGTAGGACGCCCAGTCCGCGTTGCAGGGCTGCGGGTCACCGGCGCCCTCGTAGACGAGCTGGTCCCACTCATCGAGGAAGTTCACGTACACGGTGGTCACGCCGGCCTGCGCGCAGCTGAGCGTGCTGCTGCCGTTGGTGAGCTGCCAGGAGACGGCCGCGCCGCCCACGCCCCAGGCCAGGTTGTACTCCGCGGACACCGGCGGGCCCTTCTGGATGAGCAGGCTGCCGTCGTACACGAAGAGCGGGTACTCATAGGCGTCCGAGGCCTGGATGTAGATGCTGTGCTGCCCGGGGGCCAGGTACCGGGTGAGGACCTGCTTGCCGAAGGTCCCCTCGTCACACCACAGCCGGGGCTCGAGCACGTCGTCGATCCAGATGTCCACGTACTCCACGCCGGCCTGGGCGCAGGAGGGGTGCTGGTGGGTGCCCGTGGGCGGCAGCCGCCAGCTCAGGTACGCGTAGGAGTACAGGGACCCCAGGTCCACCGACAGCTCGACGCTGCCGTTGACGGTGAAGGAGCCGCCGCCCTCGTAGAGGACGAAGCCCGCCGAATCGAGCCCCTGCACGACGAAGGTGTAGGTCCTGGGCGCGAAGTCGTGCAGGACGATGCCGCCGTAGCCCGCCACCAGGCAGTCGTAGACGCCGCCGCCCGCGAGCACCTCGCCGTCGATGATCACCTGCACCGCCGCGACCTCGGGGGTCTGCTGGCAGGTGTAGCCCTCGAAGGTCCAGTGGAGGGTGACGTCACCGCGCACAGGCGCGGG
>CAZQVZ010000015.1:0-31680 GCA_964596895.1 uncultured Myxococcaceae bacterium | reverse complement strand
GCCGCCAGCTCCTTGCCGGTGCCGCTCTCACCGGTGATCAGCACCGAGGCCTCGGACGGCGCCACCTTCTCCAGCCGCTCCACCACCCGCCGCAGGGCCAGGCTCTCGCCGAGGAGCTCGCCGGTGTCCGTCACCACCTGCCCCAGGACCCGCCGCAGCCTGCGCACCTCGTCCCGGAGCAGGCGGTGGCGCACCGCGCGCTCGAGCACCAGCACCAGCGCCTGCGGCTCCACCGGCTTCACCACGAAGTCCCACGCGCCCGCGCGCAGCGCCGCCACGGCGGTGTCCACGGTGGCATGGCCGGTCAACACCACCACCGGCGTGTCCGGGCGGTTGTCCACGAACCGCTCGCACACCTCCAGGCCGCTGGTGCCCGGCATCAGCAGATCCGTCAGCACCACGTCGAACTCCTGCGCGAGCCCGACCTCCAGCGCCTCCTTCGGGTCCAGCTTCACCTCGACGTCGAAGCGCGCCCGCGTGAGCACCTGCGCGAGCAGGTCCGCCATCTCGGCGTCGTCTTCAATGATCAGCACCCGCCCCGACGGCGCGCCCTGCTTGTCCATGGTCACCCCCCACCGGATCCGGCACCCGGCTTGGAGCGGCAATCTCCCGCGCGAAATGCCCCGCCACAACCTGCACCCAAATCGGAGTCGGGTTCGCTTGACGGCCTTCTCTCCCCCCGCGCTGCCAGCGGGAGGACAGTGGGCGGAGTCTTTGGGACAGGTCGCCGCACCTGCGGGTTGCCCGAAGGGTTGCGCGGTCCCACCTTGCACGCCGCCATGGACAGACGCACCGAACGCTGGGCCCGGGAGAAGCAGTTCTTCGATCGCATCGCCAACCAGCTCGAGCGGAGCATCTCGCCCTTCGAGCCCGCGGTGGTCCTGCGCTACACGGCCCCGGAACCCCGCCGCCGCTACGACAAGGAGTTCCGGCTGCGCCTTCTGGGTGACCTGCGCGGCAGGCGCGTCCTCGACGCCGGCTGCGGGGAAGGCAGCAACGCGGTGCTGCTGGCGCTGCGCGGGGCGCAGGTGACCGGCGTGGATCTCTCCGAACGCTCGGTGGCCCTGGCGCGCAGGCGCGCGGCGCTGAACGGGGTCTCGGACCGGACGGAGTTCCTCTGCTCGCCGCTGGAGACCGCGCCCCTGCCGGAGCGGACGTTCGACGTGCTCTGGGGAGATGGGGTGCTCCACCACGTCATTGACGAATTGGACACGCTCCTGCCGAAGCTGCTTCGCGCGGTGAAGCCCGGCGGGACGGTGGTCTTCAGCGAGCCGCTGGCCCTGTGGGCGTCCTTGCGGAAGCTGCGGAAGCACGTGCCCATCCACACCGACGCCACCCCGGACGAGCGGCCCCTGTCGCCGGCGGAGCTGGACGTGGTGAAGCGCCACCTGCCAGACCTGGAAATTCGCCACTTCGGGTTCCTCCTGCGCTTCTCCCGGTTCCTGCTGCCGCCCGGCAATGACTACGAAGGCGCAAAGGCGTGGCAGAAGGGCGCGGTGGACACCCTGGCGGGCGTAGACTGGCTGGTGCTCGGCAACCGTCCGCTCGCGCCTTTGGGCGGGATGGCGGTGCTCTGGTCCCAGCTGCCCGGCACACACTGATGGGCAGGCGAGCGTGCGCAGGCTGGACAGCTTCGGCGGCCTGAACGTATGACCGTCAGGGATGTCCCAGACCTTCCGTGAGCGGGCCGCGGCGGCCCTGGCGTTCACGCTCGCCGCGCTGCTCCCCGTGGGCTTCTCGTGGTCGGGTGCGCAGGCGCTCGCCGTGCACGTGGAGGTGCCCCCGGCGGCCGCCCTCCGCGGTGACCGGCCCACTGCAAAGGCGCTTTTGACCCTGCTGCAGGCCGCGGACGACGTGGCCCAGGCGTGGGAGCCGCCGCCGCACCGGGCGCTGCCGAAGGACTCGAAGGGGGCGAAGGCGCTGCGGAAGCTGGGCGAGAAGCTCGGCGCCAACGCGTCCTCCGACCTGCTCACCAACCCCTGCGTGGAGCAGGTGGGCAGAAGCTGCGCGCTCACGGCGCTGGACGGGTTCTTCGACGCGCTGGACCTGCAGGCGTCGAAGGAGGCCGCGCGGCCGGCGGTGATCTCCAGCTTCGGCAACTCGCTCATCGCCGGAGACCGGATCATCGACGTCCTCCGCCGGGACCTGCAGCGCGGGTTCGGTGACGGCGGCCGGGGTCTTCTGCTGGTGGACCGGATGGCGCCCTACGGCGGCCGCGAGCGCACCGCCGCCCGGGCGAATGGCTGGACCCCGAGGACGCTCGCGGACGTGACGCCCGCGCCGGAGGCCTTCGGAATCTCCGGCGTGCACCACGTGTCCGGGCCCGGCGGCGCCACGTCGCTCTTCGCGCTGCAGGGGGAGCGCCACGGCACCTTGTGGTGGGTGGACGCGAAGCCGAAGGCCCGGATGGTGCTGCGCGCCGCCGGCAAGCGGCTCGGACGGACGAAGCCGGAGGGCACAGGCGCCCTGCGCGCCCTGACGTTCGAGCTGCCCGAAGGCGCGGACACCCTGGAGATCACCGCGGAGTCCGAAGGCGCGGTGGCGCTCGGGGTGACGCTGGAGCACGCCCGGCCGGGGGTGGTGCTGGACGGCCTGGGCGTGCCGTCCGCGGACGCGTCCTTGGTGCTCGCCGCGGCGAACGAAGGGTTCCTCGAACAGCTGCGGGCGCGCGCGCCGTCGCTCCTGGTCTTCATGTTGGGCGGCAACGAGGTGAAGCGGCTCGAGTGGGGCCGCAGCACGCCCGCGCAGGTGGAGCGCGACACCGAGGCCCTGGTGGTCGCCCTGCGCGAGGCTGCGCCCGGGGCGTCGTGCCTGCTGGTCTCGCCCATCGACGCGCTGGTGGGCGGCGAGGGCGCGGACGCGCGCGAGATGCGGCCGTTCCTGCCGCCGGTGGTCGCCCTGCAGCGGGCCGTCGCCGCGCGCCAGGGCTGCGCGTTCTTCGACCTGCACGCGGCCATGGGCGGCGAAGGGTCGCTGTTGCGGCTCGCGGACGAAGGGCTGATGCACGACGACCTCGTGCACCCGAAGGGCAAGGGGCTGGACCTGCTCGGCCGGCTTCTGGCGGACGCCCTGCTCTTCCACTGGGTCCAGACGCCGAAGGTGGATCCCACGAAGCTGCGGCCCGCGTGGGCGACGCTCTTCGGTCCGAAGGGCGAATGGGCGCTGCACGACCGCGAGCGCCTCCTCCCGCCCCCGGCCGAAGAAGCCCTCCAGCGGGCGCGGCTCTCACCGGTGTTCACGCGCGCGGATCTGCGGGGCGCGCTCGTGGAGCTGGGCTGGGTGGATGGAGGCGGCAGGCCCACCAGGCGCGGCGTGCTGGGGGCGGTGGCGCTCGCGACCGTCCGTGGCGAGGCGCTGCCGCAGTGACCGCGCGCGTCCTCTGGTCCGCCTTTGCGCTGTGCTGGGTGCTGCTGTGGGCGGGCGCCGCGCATGCCTTCAGCCGCGGTGAACAGGCCGCGTTCGCCCACGCGGTGCAGAGCGAGCTGCACGGGATGCAGGGCGCCGCGCTCACCGTGGCAATCTGGCGGGAAGGCCACGCGTGGAGCGCCGCGTACGGCCACGCGGACATCGAGGCGGGGCGCGCCGCCACCGTGGAGACGACCTTCCGGCTCGCCTCCATCACCAAGGCCATCACCGCCGCCGCCATCCTGCGGCTTCATGAGCAGGGGAAGCTGGAGCTGGACGCGGACATTCGCAGGTACGTGCCGGACTACCCGGCGCAGCCTTGGGTCGTCACGCCCAGGCTGCTGCTCGCGCACCTCTCTGGCGTGCCCGGCTACCAGAGCCTGAGGGACGCGCAGGATCTGGGGCCGCACGACTCGAAGAAGGCGCTCGGGCTCATCTCGTCACGCGGCGCGGTGGCCGCGCCGGGGATGGAGTTCATCTACTCCACCTGGGCGTACACGCTGCTGGCCTCCGCCATCGAAAACCTCACCGGCACCCCGTTCCGGGTGCATCTGCGCCAGGCCATCTTCGACCCGGCAAGGATGCGGCACGCGGACCTGGACGACGCCGCGTCACGGCCGAAGGGCCACGCGAAGGGCTACCGGCTCCTGCGCGACGGGAAGCGCGCGCCCTCACGCCCCCTGGACGTCTCCAGTCGGTACGCCGGCGGCGGCGGGAGGGGCTCGGTGGAGGATGTGCGCGCCTTCGGCGTGGCGCTGCTCGAGCACACGCTGCTCACGAAGGACACCACGCGGGAGATGATGACGCCGCTGCACACGAAGGACGGCAAGCTCACCGACTATGGGCTGGGCATCGCCGCCTATCCGCAGAGGGGGCACTTCCTCACCGCGCATTCGGGCGGCCAGCCTGAGACCACGGGGCTCCTGGTGGTGATGCCGGCAGATGGGATCGTCATCGCCCTTCTGTCCAACCTCGAGGGCCAGGCCGCGCGCCTGCGGCAGCTCTCCATCCGCCTGCTGGAGCTGATGCTGGAGGACGGCCAGGTGCGGCGCGAGCCCTACGCGGACGACCCGGTGGACGCCGTGCAGTTCGAGGCGCTCTTCCGCGTCTTCAGCTACGGGCTCGGCTACCGCGAGTGGCACACCCGCGGCGCCGGAGGTCCCCTGCGCATCGACGCGCGCGCCCGTCACCGGGCCTTCGAAGCGCTCCGCGCGCTGGTGGACCGCCCGGGCATTGCGGCCCATCCGTTCGCAGCCCTGGAGAAGGTCCGCCAGGCGCACGAGCCGCGGGGCTACCGCGCCACCCTGATCGCCGGGCTGCACATGGCCCAGGCGCTGGCGGAGGCGAAGGGCGAAGACGACCTGCACGCCTACAACGTGGCGGGCCCCATCGCGTTCTTCCGCGACTTCGCCGCGCTCGAAGGCGCAGCGGATCTGCTGGGGCCGGGCATCCTCGCGGCGCTGGAGCGGTTCGAGGGCGCGTGGACGAAGGCGCAGCTCCCCCAGCTCGCGCGGGCGCGGGTGTATGAGCTGGAGGATCCGGAGGCCCTGTGGCCTGCGCTCCTGCAGCCCCTGGCGGGGGGCCTTCCGCTGCGGCTGAACCTGTTCGACGAGCTGGAGGCGCTGGCGCAGCGGTTGGAGGCGGCCGGGCAGGGCGAGCAGGCAGCGCTGTGGCGGCAACGCTCGCAGCTTTTGCACCCGCGAGGGCCCGAGGTGGTCCCACCGCCTACCGATCCGGCCCTGCCTGCCCGGTAGCCGAGGGCCGCGGTGGTAGCCGGAGCGCATGCCGGCCGGTACACTCCGCCGTGCCTTGAGCGCCACCCAACCGTTGCCAGAGTCCCGTCCCTCCTTCCGCGTCCGTCCTGCTCGGCGGGGTGACGCGGAGGCGCTGGCCAACCTCTTGAGCGAGCTGGGCTACCCCGGCGCCGCGGACCAGGCCACGGTCCACTGGGTGATCAGCCATCCGGAGATCGAAATCCTGGTCGCGGGGGATCCGCAGGACAAGGCGGTGGGCATGGTCTCCTTCTCCCACCGGCCGCAGCTCCGCGCGCTCGGGCGGGTGGCCACCATCGAAGAGCTGGTGGTGACCGAAGCGTGGCGGCGCCGCGGCGTGGGCCGCGAGCTGCTCAAGCGCGTGGTCGAGCGGGCCCACTCCCTGTCGGTGAAGCACCTCGAGGTGGTCACCCACCTGGGCCGGGCGGAGTACCTGCGCGGCTTCTACGAGTCCTGCGGCTTCCTCGAGTCGGAGTCCGCGGTGCTGCGCCATGGGGAGCTGAAGCTGGAGCGGAAGTAGCGGGAGCAGGTCACCGCCGGAGCGTCTCCACCAGCGCGCGCAGGCGGGCCTGGTCCGGCGGCGAGACGTTCTCGAACCGGACGCCCACCGCGCCGCCTCGCACCCACGCCACCACCCCGTCGAACCGGTAGTGCTCGCCGGCCACGTCCAGCTCGAGCTTCAGCGTGGCGCCGACCTCGTAGTGCCGCTCCGACAGCAGGCACAACCCGCCAGCCGAGAAGTTCAGCGAGTAGGCCTTGAGCGCCCGCGCCGCCTGCCCCGGCTCCTCGAAGCGGACCTCCACGCGCGCGGGGACCCGCTCGAAGACGCGGCGGTCGCTCTCCTGCATTCCTGCCCCGTTCGGCTGATTCATGCGGCCGAAGACTCTATGGGTACTCGAGGGTGACGTCGAACTTCCCGCTGGTGCCTGAAGAGCCGTCCACCCACAGGTGCCAAACGCCCGCTGGCAGGGTGGACACCTCGAGCGAGAGCGGCTGTCCGTAGCCTCCGCTCACGCCACAGGTGACCTGGCTTCCGGCCTGCTGCGCGCTGCACGCCGCGAGCCCAGGTCCCCGCAGGTACGCCGCCGGGATGAAGTGCGCGCCGTCCACCGCGTCCGGCGTGATCGTGATCTTCACCGCGCGCGGCGTGTCCGTCTCGAACGCGAAGACCACGTCCGGGGCGCCCTCCCCCGAGCTGCCGGGGACGGCCGCGCAGTGTCCGGCCGCCCGGTCGGTGGCGCTGCGGGTGTCACCGGTCACCGCCGCCTTGTAGGGCGAGAGCACGGTCGCGGCGGCGCAGGTGTCGTTGGGCGGCGCGGGCGCGGGGGGCCGGGTGAAGGCGCGGAGCGTGAAGTCTCCGGCGGTGGCCAGGTGCCCGTCCACCCACAGGAAGTAGGTCCCCGGCTGCAGCGCCCCGAAGGTCCGCGCCACCCGGAAGCTGCCCGGCGCAGGCACCGCACACGCCCGTGTGGCCGAGGCTCCCTGGCCACAGGTGCCGCGCTCCAGCGAGATTGCCGGGCGAAGCGCGCTGTCCGAAGCGGCCTGCGCATCCACCGTCACCGCCGCCAGGTCTTTCAGCGTGAAGGTGTACGCGACGTCCGCGGAGGGCGCGCCGGTGGGCGCCTGGCAGCGGCTCACGTCATCCGTGGCGAAGTGCGTGGAGCCTGCGACCTCCGCCTCCCCGGTGGACAGGTCGAGGACCTCCGGCGCGGCGCAGCCGTCATGGACCGGAGGCGGCGCAGGCGGCGCCGTCTCGATCTCGAGCGACAGCGGCCCCTTCTCCCGGGTGGACGCGTCCACCCACAGGTACCAGGTGCCGGCCTCGAGCGCGCCCTGCACCCATTCCGCCCGGCCCCCCGGCTTGCGCGCGTGGGTGCAGGCCCGGAGATCCGCCGCGGCGTCGGACGCGCAGGACCTTCGCAGGTACAGCGCGGGGACCACCTGGGAGTCCAGCGGCAGCGGCGTGGCCCGGAGGGTGACCTGCCGCGGTGAGGACAACGTGAAGGAATAGACGACGTCCGCGCCGGCGCCGCCGCAGGCCGCCGCCGCGTCGCTGTGGGCGGTGGTGGTGTCCACCTGCCAGGACACCGCGCCCTCTTCCGGGAGCTGCAACGGCATCACGCCGCCGCAGTGATCATTCGACGGCGGCTCCAGCGGGGGCGCCTGGCGCACGAGCAGGGTGTAGTCCGTTCCGGCCTGCTCCGCGTCCACGACCAGCGCGTAGCGGCCGGGCTCCAGCCGGGGGAGGTCCAGGGAGGCCACCCCGCCCACGGACGCCCTGTGGCATTCGAGCTCTTGCGAGCCCGCCGGGCCCGCGCAGCCTCCGGGGCGCCGCAGGTACAAGACCACCTGTCTCCACGGCAGGACGGGCGTGACGTCCACCTGCACGCGCGAAGGCGCAGGGACGTCCAGCCACCAGACCTCGTCGGGACCCTCGCCGCCGCACAGGCCCTGCAAGTCGTCGTTGAGGCCCGCGGTGCTCCCCTTCACCAGGTGCTCGTCCACCTCCAGGGAGAGCGTCTTCGGGAAGAGGCAGCTCTCGCCCGCGGCGGCCTCGGTGGTGAAGAGCTCCAGCACGAAGGCGCCCTGGGTGCCGGCGTCCGCGTCCAGCCAGAGGAAGTGGCTGCCCGCGGGCAGCTCCACCGACAGGTGCGCGCCCTGGCCTCCCCGCGACCAGGCGCACGCGGCGAGGTCCTTCGCAGCGGTGGACGCGCAGGCGCTGCGGAGCTCCAGCACCGGCCGCAGCGCGCTCCCCGAAGCCGGGGTGGCCCACGCGTTCACGCGCGCCGGCGTCTCCAGCACCAGCTCGTAGACGAGGTCTGCGGCGCCCTCTCCCGCCGCGCACGAGGTCTGGGTGTCATGCGCCCGGCCCTGCGTGCTGCCTTCGATGATCACCGTGCCCCCGCCCAGGAAGACCTTCTGCGCCAGCTCGCAGCGCTCCGGGGCCGGCACACACAGCCCGTCGAAGCAGGCGCCGCTCGGGCAGTGCTCCCCGCTCACGCACTCCACGCACACCGCGTCCAGGGGGTGGCAGCGGTCCGCGGGCGCAGCGCACTGCCCGTCGGTTTCACAGGGGACCTTCTGCCCGGTGCCGGGGACACACGTTCCGCGCGCCTCGTCACAGACGAGCCCTTCGGGGCAGCGCGTGGCGCAGCGAGGCGGCGAAGACGGCGCTTCACCGCAGGCGGTGAGGGTGAGGGCCAGGACCCCGAAGGCCAGCCCGATTCGGTGGAGCACGTTGCTTCCTCGCACGAGCGCCCGGGACCGGCCTTTCGTCCAGCGCTCATCTTCCTTCTGCCCCCACCGGGGCCTTCTGCGCAACTGCGGCCTACAGTGAGGCCCATGCGCCCCTGCCCTCCGCTCTCCCCCCTGGCCCTCGCCCTCGTCGTCGTGCTGGGCCTCTCCCTCGCCGCGTGCGGAGAGGACCCGCCACCCCCACCGCCGCAGGAGGACGCGGGCACCGGGCCCCAGGACGCAGGCGGCGAGCCTCCGGACGCGGGCGGCCCCGAAGGCGGGTGCGACCTCGAGGCCCAGAACTGCGACGGCGGCGCGCTCTGCCTGGAGTTGGAGGACGACGAAGGGCTCACCACGGCGTGCGTGCCCGGCTGCGCCCCGTGGGGCGGCGGCTGCAGCGACGGCGAGCGCTGCGCCTGGATCACCGGGGCCGGCGGCACCAGCGCCCGCACCTGCGTCCCCGCGGGCGATGCGGGGACGAACGACGTCTGCAGCGGGACCACCGCCGCGGACACCTGCGTGGACGGCCACGTGTGCCTCCTGCAGCCCCTGGAGGACGGCGGGACCGAAGGCCGCTGCCGGCCGTACTGCCACGAAGACGGCCAGTGCGCGGCGGGGGAGCGCTGCTTCCTCACGCTCGCCCCCGAAGGCAGCCCCGAACGTCCCCGCGTATGCGAGGCCGTCTGCGAGCTGTTGGCGCAGGACTGCGACACCGGCGAAGGCTGCTATCCGGGGCCCGTCTCTCCCGCGTGCTACCCGGCGGGGACGCTGGCGGTGGGTGACGGCTGCACCTGGTCGGATGAGTGTGTCCCCGGCGCCGCCTGCTCCGGTGACGGCGTCTGCGTGGCCCTGTGCGGAACCGCCGGGATGCCCGCCTGCGCTGCCGGCGCATGTACAGCGGTCACCCTCCCCGGCGCGTCCGGCGTGGGGGTGTGTCTCTGACCACCCGCCGCAGGAGGCGCGCGCAGGGCTGGGAGGACAGGCGCATCCTCGCGGTGGGGCACTCCACCCGCTCTCTGGAGGAGATGGTGGGCCTCTTGTGGGCGCACGGCGTCGCGGTGCTCGCGGACATCCGGACCGTGCCGCGCTCGCGCACCAACCCGCAGTTCAACCCGGACGTGTTCGCCCCCGCGCTCTTGAAGGCGGGCCTGCGGCACCTGCACCTCGCGGAGCTGGGTGGGCTGCGCAAGCGGTGGCCGGACTCGCCCAACGGCGCCTGGCGCAACCGCAGCTTCCAGGGCTACGCGGACCACATGCAGACGGACACCTTCCTGCGCGGCCTCGAGCGTCTGCGCGAGGTCTCGGTCGAAGGTCCCACCGCGATCATGTGCGCGGAGGCCCTGCGCTGGCGGTGTCACCGGTCTTTGGTGGCGGATGCGCTGTTCGCCCGCGGGGTGGTGGTGGAGCACCTGGAGAGCGAGACGCGGGCGCGGCCACACGTGCCCACCGCCTTCGCCCGCATCCGGGGGCTGCGCGTCACCTACCCGCCCGAGCCGGTCGCAGCCGGCGAGCGCGCCTAGCCGGTGCTCTTCATCCCGAAGGCCACGCCGGTCACGGTCAGGGCCAGAAGCCGCCGCAGCGCCTTCGGCTTCGCGTCTTCGGGAGCCGCGCGCCACTCGGGCAGGTAGCGCAGCTGCAGGTGGTTGAGCGGGTCCACGTAGGGGTTTCGCAGGCGGATGGATTCGGCGAGCACCGGCTGGGCTTCGAGCAGCCTGCGGCGCCCGGAGATGGCGAGCACCGATGACACCGCGCGGTCGTACTCGGCCTCCACCTGGGGCCACACCGCGTCCCGCACCTTCGGGTCCTCCACCAGCGCCGCGTACTGCCGGGCGATGTGCAGGTCCGTCTTGGCGAGCGACATCTCCGCGTTGTCCACGAGCTGGGTGAAGAAGGGCCAGCGCCGGTACATCTCGCGCAGCAGCGCCCGCTCATGCTTGCCGCGGGAGAAGTCGTACAGCGCGGTCCCGAGCCCATACCAGGCGGAGAGCAGGTGCCTCGACTGCGTCCAGGAGAAGACCCAGGGGATGGCGCGCAGCTGCCGGATGTCCTGGGTCTTCTTGCGCCGGGAGGGCCGCGAGCCGTAGCGCAGGTGTTCGATCAGATCGATGGGCGTGGCCTGCCGGAAGTAGGCGCCGAGCTCCGGCGTGCCGTACACCAGCCCCTGGTACGCCTCCTTCGACCTTTCGGCCAGGGCGCCCAGGCACTCCTCCCACCTCTGCGCCACCTTCTGCTTCGGCGCGGCTGGCGGCAGGCAGTACGCGGCGATGACGGCGGAGGTGAGCTGCTCGAGGTTTCGCTGGGCGATCTGTGGGCTCGAGTACTTGAGCGAGATGACCTCCCCCTGCTCGGTGATCCGGATGCGGCCGCCGTGTGCCGCGTGCGGCTGCGCGCGCAGGGTGCGGTAGCTCTGCCCTCCCCCCCGGTCGATGGAGCCGCCCTTGCCGTGGAACAGCCGCAGCTTCACGCCGTGTTCGTCCGCGAGCTCCGCCAACTGCCGCTGCGACCGGAAGAGATAGAAGTTCGCCGCGAGGTACCCGCCGTCCTTGTTGGAGTCGGAGTACCCGAGCATCACCTCCTGCACCCCGCCCCGGCGGTCGAGGTGGCCGCGGTAGTCCTTGTCCGTCCACAGGGTCCGCATGATGTCCGCGGCCCGGTCGAGGTCCCCCACGGTCTCGAACAGGGGCACCACGTCCACCGCGCTCACGCCCCTGGCCCGCGCCCGCGCGAGCAGCCCGGTCACCTGCTCTGGCTTCGTGGACATGCTGAGGACGAAGCGGTTCGTCGCCGCCACGCCGCGGGCCTTCTGGATGTCGGCGAAGGCCACGAGCTCCGCGTCCACCTCCTCCGGCGCCTCCTCGAGCTTCCCGGCGTCCTCGCGGAAGTCGAGCTCGGCCAGGTGCAGGCCGAAGGTGCGCACCTGCAAGATGAGGTCCGTCACCCGGCCCTCCTGCGCGCGGCGGGCGCCCAGCTTCCCGAGCAGCGCGCGCACCTCCTGCAGCGTGTCGATGAGCGATGCGGCGGTGGCCTCCCCCTTCTGCACCTCCCGCAGGGCGCGCCGCAGCCGGTGGCGCAGGTGCTCCTCCGGGTGGCCGGACCCGGTGGCCGCTTCGCCCACCTCGCAGCGGGTCTGCACCCCTGCGTGCGAGAGCTCCTCCACCAGCGCCCGCAGCTCCCGCTCGTAGTGGTGCTGCGCCAACAGCGCGTGCCTGGCCGCGGCCTTCCGGCTCACCTCGGGGGTGACGTACGGGTTGCCGTCCCGGTCCCCGCCCACCCAGCTCGCGAAGGTGAGGAACGCGCGCGTCCGCTTCACGTCCGGGAAGGCGCGGCAAAGCTCCGCGTCGAACACCCGGTAGAAGCGCGGCGCCGCGTCGAAGATGGCGTGCTCG
The DNA here is from genome assembly GCA_964596895.1 of uncultured Myxococcaceae bacterium. Classification (GTDB taxonomy): domain Bacteria; phylum Myxococcota; class Myxococcia; order Myxococcales; family Myxococcaceae; genus JAFAFL01. The sequence goes on along the minus strand of CAZQVZ010000015.1, from coordinate 19,883 downwards.
AAGAAGAAGAGCGCGTTGTCGACTTCGTCCAGGGGCGTGAGCGCGTGGTCGCGGACCTCTTCCGTGTGCCAGAGCGTCTCGAGGATCTCGTCCAGCCGGCCGGGGTCCTGCGAGAGCCGCAGCACGTGGTTCTGCACCGTGCGCCGCCGGGCTTCGGTGGGATGTGCGGTGAAGACCGGCTCCACCTCGAGCACGTCCAGGCACGCCTGCAGCCGCTCCTTCGGCACCCGCTTCGCCTTCAGCTCCCGGAACAGCGCGGCCACGCCCCGCTTCGGCGCGTCCTTCGCCTCCAGGTGCCTTATCCGCGAGCGCTCTTCGGCGAGGTTCACCAACTGGAAGAACAGGCTGAAGGCGTGGGCGACGTCGTAGGCCTCTTCGTCGCTCAGCGCTGCCACCTTGCGCACGAGCTTCCGGACCCTGGCGTCGGTCGCCTTCGCGCTGCCTTCGCGCACCTCCCGCGACAGCCGGCGGATGTCTTCGACGTGGCGGAAGACCTTCGGGCCTGCCTGCTCCCGGATGATGTCCCCCAGGCGCGTGGTCAGCGCCCGCACCTCCCTGCGCAGCTCTGCGTCCATAGAGTGCGGGCTGTAGCCCTGGCGCCGCCGTTCGTCCAACGCGCTGCTTCGCCAGTGTCGAGCAGGCTGCCCGGAGGGGGAGCAGCCGCGCCTTCGGGGCCCTGGCAAGCGGGCGGCGCACAGCTCCGCGCCTTGCGCAGGCCTCCATCCGCGTTACGCAAGAGTCATGACGGAACTCACCATCACCCGCAACGGCGACTCGGCGGACTTCGAGCTGCCCAGGGCCTGCCTTTTGTGCCAGGGCCCGCTCGCGGTGCGAGTGACCCCCGCTGGCGCCGCAAGCGTCTGCTTGAGCTGCGTGTGGATTGACCACCCCTCCGTGCAGATGGACGGGCGGTCTCTCCAGATCGCGTTCGGTCCGGCGGCGCTGGCTTAGACGGCGCGCCTCGACGACGGGCGTTCAGGTCCCGATGCGCCGCAGCGCAAGCAGCGGCGCGTCCGGCGGGCGCTCCTTCGACAGGTCGATCTCACAGTCGATCATCCAGTCCACCTCTCCCTGCGGATCGACGAGCTTCTGCTGCGCGGTCCACCGCCTGGGTGAGCCGTCTTCGGCCAGGTGGGTCATCTCGGGCGTGCGCGCGCGCGGGGTGAGATCCACCGCCTCGTGCTCGGCGAAGTAGCGGCCCATCTGCTCCTCCAGCTTCTGGGGTGGCCATTCGCCGTCCGGCTGGAAGAGCGCGGCGGCGGCCTCCTCCCAGTTCTTCGTGGCCAGGGCCTTGAGCAGCCGGTGCAGCTCGGCGCGGACGCGGGCCCGGAAGCGCTTCATGTCCCGCCGCGGGTCGAACGTGGTGGGGCCTCCCAGCCGCGCAGGCGCCTGGTCGTCTTCGCCCAGCGCGGACGACAGCCGCTCGGGGTCGCGCATCCGCTCCCACTCGTCCAGGAGGCTCGAGTCCACCGCGCCCAGCATCACCCGGAGCTGGGCGATGAGATCCTCCACCGGCTCGGTGCGCAGGGCCTCGGGCACCGTCTGCACCAGCGTCTTGTACGTCTCCGACAGGTAGCGCAGCAGCACGCCTTCGCTGCGCTGCAGGCCGTATTCGCGCACGTAGTCGTTGAAGCTGAAGAAGCCCTCCACCATGTCCCGGGCGATGGACTTGGGCCGGATGTTGTCCTGGCCCACCCAGGGGTGCGCGTCCGCGAAGGCGTTGAAGGTGGCGTAGGTGAAGTCGCGGTTGGGCTTGGGCCACTCGAGCTTCTCCAGCTCCGCCATCCGGTCGTCGTACTCCATGCCCTGCGCCTTCAGCTCCGCGACCTTGTCCCCCTTGAGCTTGTTGAGCTGCGCGTAGAGCACCACGTCCGGGTTCTCGAGGATGGCCTCCACCAGGGAGAGCACGTCCAGGGCGTAGGTCTCCGTCGTCGCGTCCAGCTTGCCCAGGGTCTCCACCAGGTAGAGCGAGAGCGTCTGGTTGAGCGAGAAGTCCCGCTGCAGCTCCGGCGAGACCCTCACCCGGGTCGCGCCTTCGGCCTCGCCTCGCCGGAAGAACTCGACGATCCCGGCGCGCCGCAGGGTCCGGAAGTACTGGGCGCCGGTCTTGAGGTGCCCGCGCTTGTCGTAGTCCCGCTCGTGCGAGCGCAGGACGAGCCCCACCAGCCGCCGGTAGCCGTCCCCCTGCTCGAACGGATCCGACTGCAGGAGGTTCAGGAGCATCCCGAAGGTGACTTCGAAGCGGGACTGCAGGGGTTCGGGCGAGCCGGAGACGAGCTTGTCGAAGGTGGCCTTGTCCCAGTGGACGTAGCCCTTCTGCGGCGGCTGCTTCTTCACCACCTTCTTGCCCTGCGCCGCCTTCGCCGCGAGCCGCAGGTTCTCGATGACGTGCTCGGGCGCCTGCACCACCACGCTGCCCTGGTCGTCGAAGCCCTTGCGGCCCGCGCGCCCGGCGATCTGCTGGAACTCGCGCACGCGGAGGATGCCGGTCTTCTCCCCGTCGAACTTGCACAATTGCGTGAAGAGCACCGTGCGGATGGGGATGTTCACGCCCACGCCCAGGGTGTCCGTCCCGCTGATGATCTTCAGATGCCCTTGCTGCGCGAGCCGCTCCACCAGGAGCCGGTATTTGGGCAGAAGCCCCGCGTGGTGCAGCCCCAGGCCGTGGCGGACGAACTTCTCCACCTCCTTGCCGAAGGGCGTGTCGAACTTCATGCCGAACAGGCTCTGCCGGATGGCCTCCTTCTCCTCCTTCGAGCAGAAGTTCACCGACATGAGGTTCTGCGCCTGCTCCGCGGCGGAGCGCTGCGTGAAGTTCACCACGTAGACCGGGTACTTCCCCGTAGAGACCAGGTCGTCGATGGTCTCGTGCAGCGGCGTCTCCCGGTACTCGAAGTCCAGGGGCACCGGCCTGTCACCGCTCTTGATGCGGGCCACGTCTCGGCCCGTGAGCTCCCCCAGCGCGCCTTCGATGTGCGTGGTGTCCCCGAGCGTGGCGGACATCAAGAGGAAGGTGGTCTTCGGCAGGCCCAACAAGGGCAGCTGCCAGGCCACGCCGCGCTCCTTGTCGCCGTAGTAGTGGAATTCGTCCATCACCACGTAGTCCACGCGCGGGGAGAGCTCGCGCAGGACCAGGTTGGAGAGCACCTCCGCGGTGCAGCAGACGATGGGCGCGTCCCGGTTGATGGACGCATCCCCGGTGAGCATGCCCACGTTCTCGGGCCCGAAGGCCTCGCACAGGGCGAAGAACTTCTCGTTCACCAGGGCCTTGATGGGGCAGGTGTAGAAGGAGGTCTTCCCTTCCGCCATGGCCTTGAAATGCAGGGCGAAGGCCACGAGCGACTTGCCGGACCCGGTGGGCGTGGCGAGCACCACGTGCTTGCCGGAGAAGAGCTCCAACAGCGCCTCTTCCTGCGCGGGGTACAGGGACAGGCCCATCTGGCCTACCCAGTTCACGAAGCGGTCGAGCAGCTCGTCCGAGGCCACGGCGGCCTCTTCGCGCGGAGGGAGCTGTGCAGCGAGGGCGGCCCGGGACATGGCGCGCACGTATCAATTCCGTCACCCGCCGGCCAGTACGGGTGCAATGGGAACCCCCGCCTGTCGTAGAAGGGCACAAGGAGGGTGCGCCCATGTGCGGATGGATCGTCTTCGGCTTGTTGGTGGGGCTCATCGCCCGGGCGCTCACGCCGGGGACCCAGAAGATGGGCCTCATCGCCACCACGCTCCTGGGCATTGGCGGCGCGTTCGCGGGCGGGTTCTTGGGCAACCTGCTCTGGGGCGGTCCGCTCTTCAGCCTGCGCCCCACCGAGAGCTGGATTGGCTCCATCGTCGGGGCGGTGCTCCTGCTCGTCATCGGCGGGGCGATGAACAAGAACAAGAAGCTTCCGCGCTAGCTTTCGGCTTCGCCCCCTTCGCCCTGCTCGCCGCCTTCCTTCTGCGTCTGGGCGGCGAGCTCCTTGCGCACCTCGTCCATGTTCAGCTCGCGGACGCGCTTGACCAGCTCTTCGAGCGCCGCCTTCGGCAGGGCCCCGGCCTGGGAGAACAGGAGCACCCCGTCCCGGAACGCCATCAGCGTGGGGATGCCCTTGATCTGGAAGGCGCCGGCGAGCTGCTGCTCTTCGTCGGTGTTGATCTTGGCGAAGACCGCGTCCGGGTTGTCGCCGGCCACCTGGTCGTAGATGGGAGCGAAGCTCTTGCACGGCCCGCACCACGGCGCCCACCAGTCGATGAAGACCATCCCCTCCTTGTCCACCACGTCCCGGAACTCGTCCGCCTTCAGCTCGATGGGTGCGCCCATGGCTCCTCCTTCCCGAAGGGTTAAGTCACTGGACGGCGAGGCGCCAGCGGAAGTACGCCGCGGCGCGGCATGAGCCGTCGTCCATCCCCCATAGCGCCCGACTTTGAGCCGCGCGGCGTGCTCGGTAACATGCGGCTCCCTGTCCACCCACCCAGCAGGCAGGAGCGGGGCCGGAGCGCGAATGTCGACCTACACGGTATTGCCGGGCGACACCCTGCCGAGCATCGCGCGGGCCCTGCTCGGGTCCCCGGGGCGCTGGCGGGAGCTGCAGCTGTACAACCTCGAAGCGCTGACCAATCCCGAATGGCTGAAGCCGGGGATGGTCCTGCGCCTGCCGCCGGGCGCGGCCATCCCCGCCCAGTCCGCCCCCGCGCCGCTGGAGCGTCCTCGCCGGACCCGGGCCGCCGCCCGCAGCGCCGGACGCCGCCACGCGTGGTCCCGTCGCTGAACCGCCTTCGCGACGCCGCGGGCATCAGCCGGGTGGCACGGATAAGCGGGCTGGACCGCACCGGCGTCGAGGTCGCGTGCGCCATCCGCCCGCTGGGCCACGTGCTGCAGGTGTCCAATGGCAAGGGCCTGACCTGGGAGGACGCGGCCCTGGGCGCGGTGCTGGAGGCCACCGAGCTGTTCGCGAGCGAGCGCGTGGACCCGGTCACCTTGCGCTGGGGTTCGTTCGACGAGCGGGCGCAGGCCTTCGGCGAAGGGGCGGTCCTGCACCCGGCGGCGCTGGGTTCGGCAGGCACGCTCGTCGTCCCCGCGCTCGCGGGCCCGGGCGTTCGCATGGCCTGGCGCGAAGGGGTGGAGCTGTTCTCGAACCGCCCCGCGCTCGTGCCTGCGCAGGCGGTGCACTGTCCGCCCCTGGGCGGGTCCGGCTGCGTGGACATCGGGCCCATCGCCGTCGCCTGGACCACCAACGGGCTCGGCGCGCATGCGGACCGGGACCTTGCGCTCCTGCACGCGCTGCTCGAAGCGGCGGAGCGAGACCAGCTCGCGCGCACGGCGCCGTCCGGGCTGGAGGCGCCGCTGCTCCTGTCACGCCTCCTGGACCTCCGGCACGCGGCGAAGGCGCTGCCAGGGTCGACGGCGCTGGTCTCGCAATTCGAGGCCGCCGGGTTCGACGTGGCGCTCGTGGACCTGGCGCCTTGTCCCCAGACCCCGGGCGCGCTCGGGCTGCCGGTGGCGGGGGCGCTCCTCGTGGACCGCGAAGAAGGCCCCGTGCCGCTCACCGCGGGCTACGCCTGTCGCCTCCGCCCGGACGACGCGTTCGTGGGCGCGCTCCTGGAGGCCGCGCAGTCCCGCCTCACCGACATCCACGGCGCGCGCGAAGACCTCTCCCCCGCTGCCGAGTCAGACGTCCTCTTGCTGCGAAACCTGCTGCGCTCTGCCGGCGCCTCCCGAGGCGTGAAGGCGCTGCCGCGCGAACTTCGGGCCAGGACCCCTCGCGCGGCGGTGCGGGCGGTCCTGCGGCAGATGGCGAAAGCAGGCGTGGACCAGGCGGTGGCGGTGGATGTGGCGGCCGGGCGCCTGCCGGTGCAGGTGGTCCGCGTGGTGGTGCCGGACTTCGAGGTCTCGGAGCTCCTGCTGTGAAGGGCGGGCTCGTCGTCTTCCTCGGGCCTTCGTTGCCTGCGGCCGAGGCCCTGCGCATCGCCCCGCGCTGCACGCTGCGTCCTCCGGCGCGGCAGGGGGACGTGTGGCGCGCGCTGGAGGGAAGGCCGAAGGTCATCGCCCTCATTGACGGCCTGTTCGAGTCCACGCCGTCTGTCTGGCACCACGAGGTGCTCTGCGCGCTCGCGGCCGGGGTGCGCGTCATCGGCGGTGGCAGCATGGGCGCCCTGCGCGCGGCGGAGCTGCACGGGTACGGCATGGAGGGCCACGGGCAGATCTTCGAGGCATTCCGGGAGGGCGCCCTCTGCGGCGACGACGAGGTGGCGCTGCTGCACGCAGGGCCCGAACACCAGTACCGCGCCTTCACCGTGCCCCTGGTGAACGTGCGGCACACCGTCGCCGTGGCGCGGAAGACGCGGGCCTTGTCCGCCGCGAAGGCGAAGGCGCTGCTCGCGCTCGCCCAGAAGACGCACTACCAAAGCCGCACCTGGCGCGAGCTGCTGCGCGGGTGCGGTCTCGAGGCCCGGGCCCTGCCGCTCCTGGATCTCAAGGCGGAGGACGCGAAGCTGTGTCTTCGCGCCGCGCAGGCCGCGCTGAAGAAGCAGCGGGCGCCCCGAAGCGCCGTGGACCCGCGCGAAGCCCAGGGCTCTTCGCTGCTGCGCCAAAGGCGGCTGTCCGGGTCGGCGACGGGCGCGCAGGCCCTGACGGCGCTGTGGGCGCGCGAGGACGCGGACGAACTGGCGGAGGCCGGGCTGCGCCGCGCGCTGCTGGCTTCGTGGGCGCGCGCGCGGGGGCTGCAGGTCGAACAGGGGGACCTGGCGAAGGAGCGAAGGCGCTTTCTCTCCACGCGGCCCCAGGGGCTCACCGCCGAAAGCTGGCTCGTGCAGCTCGGGCTGGATGACGGGCAGCTCCAGGTCTTGCTCGAGGACGTGCTGCTGGAGCGCGCGGTGGTCTTCGGGGCGCACAGGTGGGTGTCGGACGGACCTTCGCGGGATGAGGCCCTGGCCAGCGAGGCCCGGCTTCGAGGGCTGTGGCCAGGTGCCAGGACGCGTGCGGAGCGAGCACCTGCTGCCGCATCCGCACCGAAGCGCGTGCGGAATCCGCAGCGCCCAGCGCCTCGGCGCCGCTAAGTCCGCGCAACCACTCGTTGGCCCCAGCGTTGCTCTACCCGGGTGCGTCTCACTCGAAAGGAGCCGCACCATGAAGTCCCTCTTCATCGCCGCCGCCGTCGCCGCCTCCACGCTCTCCACCGCCGCCTTCGCCGCCCCGCCCCGCGCCGTGCCGCCGCCTCCGCCGGGCGTCTCCTACTCGTACGACCGGCGCGACGACGTGATGGACCTGCGCCGGTTCGAGTCCCTCCAGGCGCGCTACCAGCAGGCCTCCCGCCGCCGTGACGTCCGCCAGCTGCGCGCGCTCGACGACGAGCTGCGCGGGCTGATGCTCACCGAGCTGCGTGAGTCCCGGCGGGAGAGTGACCGGCGCGCGCTGGCCCGGATGCGCGACATCTCCCGGTCGCTCCAGCCTCTGTACGGCCGGGTGGACCGCCGCAGCGTGGCGCGCAAGCTGGCGCTGATCGACGAAGCGGTGGAGCTCGCGCGCAGGGAGGTCCGCCCCGCGCCTCGCCCCCGCCCGCCGATGGCGCGGCGCTGACGAAAGGCAAACAGCAGCCGTTCGCTAGCGAATGCGGGGCTCAGGCTCTCCTCGGGCCGGGGCCCCGCTCGTTGTATGCCGAAGGTTCGAGGTCCCTCATTGGCGCACCGGATCGACAACCTCCAGCTCACCCGGCTCTTCGAACAGGCGCCTGGCTTCTTCTGCTACCTGCGCGGCCCGGACTTCGTCTTCGAGCTGGCGAACCCGGCGTACCTGAAGCTCATCGGCCACCGGGAGGTGATTGGCCGGCCGGCGCGGGAGGTCCTCCCGGAGGTCGGGGCGCAGGGGTTCTTCGACCTTCTGACCCGCGTGTACACCACCGGCGAGACGCACGTGGGCCGGGGCGTGAAGCTCCAATTGCAGCACACCCCCGGCGGTCCGGTGACGGATGCCTGGGTGGACTTCGTCTATCAGCCGATCATCGGGGAGGACGGGCGGACGGAGGGCATCTTCGCGCAGGGACAGGACGTCACCGAGGTCTACGTGCAGCAGGCCCGCAGGCTCGAGGCGGAGCAGCGCTACCAGAAGCTGTTCGATGCCATCGACGTGGGCTTCTGCATCCTGGAGCTGCTCTTCGACGCGGCGATGCGGCCGGTGGACTACCGCTTCATCGACTACAACTCCGCCTTCGAAGAGCAGACCGGGCTCCAGGGCGCCAGGGGCCGCACCGCGCGGGAGATGGTGCCGGACCTCGACGCATCCTGGTTCGAGCGCTACGGCCGGGTGGCGCTGACCGGCGAGTCCATCCGCTTCGAACAGGACGCCCCCGCCATGGGACGGGTCTTCAACGTCTACGCCTCGCGGGTGGGGCCGGCCGAGCAGCGGCAGGTGGCGCTGGTCTTCGAGGACATCAGCGCGCGCAAGCGGGCGGAGCGGGCGCTCCGGGAGAGCGAGGAGCGGTACGCGCTCGCGTCACGCGCCACCCAGGACGCGATCTGGGACTGGGACCTCCGCACCCACCAGGTCCTCTGGAACCCCAGCGTCCGCACCCTCTTCGGGTACGACGAGGCGGAGGTCCGGCCGGAGGCGGACTGGTGGAAGGAGCGCATCCACCCGGAGGACCGCGAGCGGGTGCTGGCGCAGATCCACGGGACCATCGACGCGGCCTCCGATGAGCGCTGGGAGGCCCCCTACCGGTTCCGCCGCGCCAACGGCACCTGGGCCCACGTGACGGACCGCGGCTTCGTGGTCCGCGACCGGAAGGCGGGCGAGGCCGTGCGCATGGTGGGCGCGATGCAGGACGTCACCGCGCCCCGCTTGGCGCAGGCGGCGCTGCAGGAGAGTGAGTCGCGCCTGCAGTCCATCCTCGATGCCTCCCCCTCCAACGTCTACGTGAAGGACCTGGAGGGCCGGTACCAGTTCGTGAACCAGTCCTTCCTGCAGCTGCTCGGGAAGGAGCGCGCCGAGGTCCTGGGCAAGACGGACTTCGACGTCGCCACCACCCTGGAGATGGCGCAGTCGTGGCGACGGAACGACCAGGAGGTGCTCGCCCGCCTGGAGCCGGCGACGTTCGAAGAGCACGCCGAGACCGCCGGTGGCCGCAGGTCCTTCCTCGCGGTGAAGTTCCCCCTGCGGCGGCTGGACGGCGAGCCCTACGCGGTCTGCGGCATCTCCTCGGACGTCTCGGAGCTGCGCCGGCTGGAGCGGGAGAAGGAGCGGCTGGCGGCGGTGCAGGACCAGATGGTGCGCATCGTCAGCCACGACGTCCGAAGCCCGCTGGCGGCGCTGCTGATCAGCGCCCAGAGCCTGCGGCGGCGGCAGCTCGCCCCGGAGGTGCAGCGCTCGGCAGAGCGCATCGAGCGGAGCGCGAGGCGCGTGGAGCAGATCGTCCGGCTGATGTTGGACTTCACCCGGACTCGCCTGGGGGTCCCCATCCCGGTGGAGCGGCGGCCCCTGGAGCTCCAGGCGCTGTGCGACCAGGTGATGGAGGAGCTCCGGACCGCGCACCCCGGCCGGCAGCTCCTGCTGCAAGGAGAGCCTGTCGAGCTGCAGGCGGATCCGGACCGGCTCTACCAGGTCATCGCCAACCTGGTGGAGAACGCCTTCAAGTACGGCGACCCGAAGGCCCCCGTCACCGTGACCACGCACCAGGAAGGTGGGGAGGCGGTGGTTTCGGTGCACAACGCGGGGGAGCCCATCCCACCGGAGCATCGGATCCGCCTGTTCGACCCGTACTTCCGCGGCCGGCAGACGGCGGAGACGGTGAAGGTGTCCCTGGGGCTGGGGCTCTCCATCGTCTACCAGCTGGTGAAGGCGCACGGCGGGACGGTGGAGGTGCACTCCGAAGCGGGCGCCGGCACCACCTTCCGCGTCCGCCTGCCCTTCATGCCCGCGGAGCGCCCGCCTGGGCCTTCGGGTACATCCCCCGGGCCCTGAGGATCCGCTCCACCATCACGTCGTGCAGGCGCAGCAGCGGCTCGCCCACCTCGGGGCCGTCCAGCACCGCCAGCGCCGCGGCGATGGCCTCCAGCGTGGAGCGCGCGTTGGGATCTGCGGAGGCGCGCAGGCGGAGGATGGCAGGCGCCCGCTCGGGGATGCCCCACCTGGGAAGGCGCAACAGCGGCGGGTGGTGGTGGAGCATCTTCCGCGTCTGCTTCCAGGTGCCGTCGAGCACCACCAGCGTGTCCGGCCGTTCGCGCGCGGGATCCACGGAGGTGCCGTTCGGGTAGAGCACCCACGGTTGGCCCCCGTCCGCGAACAGCGCGTCCACATCCGGCGGGGTCCGCGGCTTCCACTCGGTGATCTGCACCCGCTCCAGCGCCAGCGCGGCGATGCGCGCGGTGTTCGTCGTCTTCAGCGCTTCGTGGTGGTGCCGCAGGATGTGGACGTGGGTGCGGTTTGGGACTTTGGGCACGAAGGGGCACAGGCAGTGCGTCTGCATCACCCAACACACCTTGCACCGGCCCTCGAGGTCTGGGCTGCTGTGACTGCGCACGCGCGCCAATCTACCGGCTACATTGGCCGCATGGTGGATTGGCAGCAGGCCCATTGGCGAAGTGAAGCGGGCCTGCCGGCGCCCCAGAAGCTCCAGCCGGCGGATGACGGGACGACCGCAGACCAGGCGCTCAGGCTCCTGAGACAGGGGAAGTTCCTCCTGTACGAGGGTGACTTCGTGAACGCGCGGCAGCTGCTGGCGGCGCTCGCGCGCAGGCTGGGGAAGCGGCGGCGGGACGGCGGCGGACGCGCGGCGGCAGATCCCGCGGCGGTCTTTCGCACAGCGCGCGACCTCAAGGCGGAAGAGCACCGGGTGCTCTCGCGGCTGCTGGTCCCGGTGGACCCCGCCTACAAGGTGCCGCTGCGCCGCGGGCCGGAGGTGGCGGACGCGTGCGCCCCGGTGTGGGGACCTGCGGACGGCAAGCCCAGCGTCGTCTCCTTGCGCGAATTGCTCGGGATGATGGGCGCTGCCGAGTGGCGAAAGCGCGGCCTCGAAATCGAAGGGCTGCCCGGACGGCTGCACCCGCACTACGGCGTCTTCACGCCCACCCGCGGCGAATACCCCGCCCTGTTGGCGAAGGCGCCCTCTCCCGCGGGCAAGCGCGTGTTCGATCTGGGGACGGGCACCGGGGTGCTGGGGCTGCTGTTGCTCGCCCGCGGCGCGAAGGAGGTCGTGGCCACCGACCTCGACCCGCGCGCGGTGGCGTGCGCGGAGGAGAACGCAGGGAGGCTGGGCTTCTCTGACCGCTTTCGCGTGCAGCAGGCCGACCTGTTCCCGCCCAAAGAGGCGCGCGCGGACCTCATCGTCTCCAACCCGCCCTGGCTCCCGGAGCGGCCCCGCACCGCGCTGGACCGCGCCGTCTACGACGAAGAGGGGGCCTTCCTGCGCGGGCTCCTCAGCGGCCTCTCGGAGCACCTGACCCCCGGCGGAGAGGCGTGGATCATCCTCTCGGACCTGGCGGAGCGGCTCGGGCTTCGGCCCGAAGGGCAGTTCGAAGCGCTGGTGCGGGAGGCAGGGCTTGCGGTGCGGTGGACGCAGGAGGTCCGCCCGCGGCATGGCAAAGCGTCGGATCTGGACGATCCGCTCCACGCCGCGCGGGCGGCGGAGGTGGTCCGGCTATGGTGCGTTGCATGAGCGCCGACGTCCGCGACTTCACCGCGCAGCTTCCGCACCTGCGCATGGGCGGGCTGGTGGCGGGGGACGCCGCGAACCCCACGGTGCTCCTCCTGCACGGCTTCCCGGAGCTGTCCGAGAGCTGGCGGGACGTGCTCCCCCTGCTCGCCGAGGCGGGCCTGCACGCGGTGGCGCCGGATCTGCGCGGCTACGGCAAGACGGACAAGCCCGCCGACGGCTACGACCTGCAGACGCTCGCGTCCGATGTGGCGGCGCTCATCGAGCACTTCGCGGGGGAGGGCCCCGTGCACCTGGTGGGGCACGACTGGGGCGGCGCGGTGGCCTACCGCGTGGCGGCCTTTCACCCCCTGAAGGTCCGGACGCTCGCGGTGGTGAACTGCCCGCATCCCGCGGTGATGGCGAGGCGGCTGTGGCGCCCCGCCCAGCTTCGGCGGAGCTGGTACATGTTCCTCTTCCAGCTCCCCTTCCTCCCCGAGCGCGCGCTCACGGCGAGAGAAGGCCGGGGCGTACCCGCGCTCATGCGCCGCGCCATGGTGGATCCTTCGCGGCTGACCCGCGAACGCGGCGAACCCTACGCCCGGAACTTCTCGGACCTGCACGCCGCCCGCTGCGCGCTCGCCTACTACCGGAAGATGATGAGGGGCGCCCTCACCCCGCGCGGCCTGCGGCAGCTCGCGGGGTCATGGCCGCGCATCGAGGCGCCGTTCCGGCTGGTGTGGGGCGAAGAGGACGTGGCGCTGGGGAAGGCGCTCACGGTGGATCTCGAGCCGTACTTCGCGCTCCCGCCGGAGGTGGACTACCTGCCCGGGGTGGGCCACTTCGCGCCCATCGAAGCGCCGGAGCGGGTCGCCCAGTCGCTGCTCGCGCACCTGGTGGTCCACCGCCCTGACTCCGAGCACGCGCCGCGCGGGGTCACGCTGCACTGACCAGGGCTCCTGGCCGCCGGCTGGGCAGCGAGCGGGCGTTCAGGCGCGCCGCTCGGGAATACCGGCGGGTTTGGGGTCCGGAATTTTCATCCCGTATCCTGCGCCGGTTTTGCGACGCATCCTCTCCGCGCTCTTGCCCGCCCTGTTCGTCACCGCCTGCGCCGGCCCCGCCAGCCAGAGGACCCGCCAGCCCTCCCATGACGCTGCCGGAGGGAGGTCCCTCCGGGTGATGACCTTCAACATCCAGTCCGGCGCCCACGGCCTCGAGCGCGTGGCAGAGCTCATCGCCGAGGTCGGTCCGGACGTGGTGGCGCTGCAGGAGGTGGACAAGGGAACCTTGCGCTCGGGCGGCGTGGATCAGGCCGAGGCGCTGGCGGAGCTGACCGGGCTGTCGCACCACGCGCACTTCCGGGCCACCACCCTGTTCGGCGGCGACTACGGCCTGGCCGTCATCTCCCGGTTCCCCATCGTGCAGACCCGGCGCGTGCGCCTGCCCACCTTCCGCGGCGACGAGAGCCGGGCGCTCGCCCGGGCGGTGCTCGACGTGGAGGGGCTCGAGATCAGCGTCTACGTGACCCACCTCTCGCACCTGCCTCACCGCAGCGCGCTCCGGGCCGAGCAGGCCGAGGCCATCTTGCGCCGGGTCCGCCGGGATCCGCGCCCTGCCCTCCTGATGGGGGACTTGAACGACGCGCCCACCTCCCCGGCGCTGCTCCTGCTTCGCCAGCGGTTCGCCTGCGCCTTCACCCGCGCCGGCGAGGGGAACGACCGCACCTATCCGTTGCCGTTTCCGCTCGCGGACCTCCGGCTGGACTACGTGCTCGCCTCGGACGCCTTCGTCCCGCGCCGCGCGTTCGTGGTCCGCGAGGTGGCGAGCGATCACTTTCCCGTCGTCGCGGACGTGCAGCTCGTGCCCCGGGCCGGGGCCGTTGCTACGATCTCGCCATGACCGCCGTGCTCGCCCGTGCCCGCCCCGTCCTGGTGATGAGCCGCGAGCGCGCGGTGAGGGATCTGGTCACCCACCTGCTGCGCGAAGAGGGGTACCAGGCGCACGCCGCCTCTGACGGAGACGCCGCCTTCGAGTCCATGGCGAGGGCGATGCCCATGGTCGCGCTGCTGGACATGCGCCAGGCGGACGACGACGACCTGCTCTTCCTCGGCCTCTTGCGCAAGCGGCACCCGGACCTGGGCGCCATCATCCTGCTGCCGCACCGGTCGCTGGTCGTGCACGGCCGGCACGAACACCTGATGGAGCACGCGGATCTGGCCGGGCTGAACCTGCCGTCGGTGGAGCAGCTCCGGCAGGCCATTGAATGGATCGCCACCCAGACGCTTCTGGGGACGTGGAATCCGCCTGAGGGCGTGGCCTGAAGGGGCCTCAGTCCAGGAACAGGTCCGGGAACAGCTCCTCGCCCGGGGACACCTGGTACTTCGAGAAGTCGGTGACGCCGGACGCCTTCAGCACGTCTTCGTCCAGGTAGAAGTTGCCGGTGGCCTCGCGGCTGGGCCGGGTGAGGATGAGGTGCGCCGCGTCGGCGACGATCTCCGGGGTGCGGCTGTGGCGGACGGTCTCGTCACCGCCGAGCAGGTTCTGCACCGCCGCGGTGGCGATCACCGTGCGCGGCCAGAGCGCGTTCACCGCCACGCCCTCGTCGCGGAACTCCTCCGCCATCCCGAGCACGCACATGCTCATCCCGTACTTCGCCATCGTGTAGGCGACGTGCGGCCCGAACCACCTCGGGTTCATGTTCAGCGGCGGCGAGAGGTTGAGGATGTGCGGGTTGGGCGCCTTCAGCAGATGCGGCAGGCACACCTGCGAGCAGAGGAACGTCCCGCGGGTGTTGATCTGGTGCATCAGGTCGTACCGCTTCATCGGCGTCTGCAGGGTGCCGGTGAGGCTGATGGCGGAGGCGTTGTTCACGAGGATGTCCAGGCCGCCGAACTTCTCGACGCCCCGCTCCACCGCGTGACGGACCTGCCCCTCTTCGCGCACGTCCACGACCAGGGGCAGCGCCTTGCCGCCCGCCTTCTCGATCTCCTCGGCCGCGGTGAAGATGGTGCCGGGCAGCTTCGGGTGCGGCTCCGCGGTCTTCGCCGCGACGATGATGTTGGCCCCGTCCCGCGCCGCGCGCAGCGCGATGGCCAGCCCGATGCCGCGGCTGGCGCCGGAGATGAAGAGCGTCTTCCCTGCGAGCGTTCCCGTCATGACTTGTCCTCGATGGTGCCGATCATCTTTTCGGGCCGGACCCAGCTGTCGAACTGCTCCGCGGTGACGAGCCCCAACTCCACCGCCACCTCCTTGAGCGTCTTGTTCTGCTCGTGCGCCGTCTTGGCGATCTTCGCCGCGTTGTCGTAGCCGATGTGCGGGTTCAAGGCGGTGACCAGCATCAGCGACCGGCGCAGGTTCTCCGAGATGCGGTCGTGGTTGGGCTCGATGCCCTCGGCGCAGTTCTCCCGGAAGCTCTTCATCCCGTCCGCGAGCAGCCGGCAGGACTGCAGGAGGTTCTGGATGATGAGCGGCTTGAAGACGTTGAGCTCGAAGTTGCCGGAGGCCCCGCCGAAGGACACCGCCACGTCGTTGCCGAACACCTGGCAGCAGAGCATGGTCATCGCCTCGCTCTGGGTGGGGTTCACCTTGCCCGGCATGATGGACGAGCCGGGTTCATTCTCCGGGAGGGTGATCTCCCCGAGCCCCGAGCGCGGGCCGGAGGCCAGCCAGCGCACGTCGTTGGCGATCTTGAAGAGCGCCGCCGCCAGCCCCTTGAGCGCCCCGTGCGCGTGCACCAGCGCGTCATTCGCCGCGAGCGCCTCGAACTTGTTGGGCGCGGTCACGAAGGCGCGGCCGGTGAGCTTCGAGATCTCCTGCGCCACCCGCTCCGCGTAGCCCTGGGGCGCGTTCAGCCCGGTGCCCACCGCGGTGCCGCCGAGCGCCAGCTCCGACAGGTGCGGCAGCTGCGCTTCGATGTGCCTGCGCGCCTGGTCCAGCTGGGCGACGTAGCCCGAGAACTCCTGCCCGAGCGTCAGCGGGGTCGCGTCCTGGAGGTGCGTGCGGCCCACCTTCACCACGTCCCGGAACGCCTTCGCCTTTTCGTCCAGCACGCGGCGCAGCGCGTCCAGCTCCGGCAGCACCCGGTCCAACACCGCCTCCACCGCCGCCACGCTCATCGCGGTGGGGAAGACGTCGTTGGAGCTCTGGCCCTTGTTGACGTCGTCGTTGGGGTGGACCTTCCGGCCTTCGCCGCGCTCCCCGCCCAGAAGCTCGCTGGCGCGGTTGGCGAGGACCTCGTTGCAGTTCATGTTCGTCTGGGTGCCGCTGCCGGTCTGCCAGACGATCAGCGGGAACTCGTCGTCGTGCTGGCCTGAGAGCACCTCGTCCGCGGCCTTGACGATGGCGTCGCTCTTCTCCTTCGCGAGCGTCCCGTTCTCGGCGTTGACGAGGGCGGCGGCCTTCTTCACCAGCACCAGCGCCTTCACCAGCGCGAGCGGCATCCGTTCGGTGGAGATGGCGAAGTTCTGACGCGACCGCTGGGTCTGGGCGCCCCACAGCCGGTCAGCCGGGACCTCGATGGGACCGAAGGTGTCTTTTTCGATGCGCACGTTCTGCTCGCTCACGAATACCCTCCTGTAGGTAGCTGGCAGGCCGCGGCCTGTACCATGGAAGGCGGCAGGGCGCATGAGCGAAGGCAGGGGCGCGGCGTTAGGTAGCCGGGGATGAAGGTTCCCGACTTTTCAGTCCTCGATCTCTCCCCCATCATCGAAGGCGGGGATGCGCGCAGCGCCCTGCTGGCTACCCGAGCGCTCGCCCAGGCGGCAGAGCGGTTCGGCTATAAGCGCTTCTGGCTCGCCGAGCACCACAACATGCCGGGCATCGCCAGCGCGGCGACGTCCGTGGTGATTGGCCACGTGGCGGCCGGCACCTCCACCATCCGGGTCGGCGCGGGCGGGGTGATGTTGCCGAACCATGCCCCGCTGGTGATCGCCGAGCAGTACGGGACCCTGGCGTCCCTCTTCCCCGGGCGCATTGATCTGGGGCTCGGCCGCGCGCCAGGGACGGACCCGCTGACCTCCCAGGCCCTGCGCCGCAGCCTCGTCTCGGGGCCGGATGAATTCCCGTCAGACGTTCAGGAGCTCATCGGCTATTTCCGGGAGGCGACCCCGGGTCAGCGAATTCGCGCGGTGCCTGGCGCGGGCACGAACGTGCCGGTGTGGATCCTGGGCTCCAGCCTCTTCGGCGCGCAGCTCGCCGCGGCGCTGGGGCTGCCCTACGCCTTCGCCTCACACTTCGCGCCAGACCTGTTGCTGCCCGCGCTGGACTTGTACCGCTCCCGCTTCGAGCCTTCCGAGTTCCTCGAGAAGCCCTGGGCGATGGTGGGGCTCAATGTGCTCGCCGCGGAGACGGACGAAGAGGCCCGGTTCCTCCGAACCTCCGTCCAGCAGGCCTTCCTGGGCATCCGCACCGGAAAGGCGGGGCCGCTGAAGCCGCCGAAGCCGGGGTTCGAAGAGACCTTGAGCCCTGAAGACCGCGCGCTGCTCGACCACGTCCTCTCCTGCTCGGTGACGGGCAGCCTCCAGACGGTGACCCGCGGGCTCGAGGCCTTCATCGACCGCGTCCGGCCGGATGAGGTGATGGTGGTGTCGCAGATCTTCGACGCCGACAAGCGCGTGCGGTCCCTGGAGTTGACGATGCAGGCGAGGGCCCAGCTCTCCCCCTCTGCGCAAGGGTGAGGGGGGGTGCCGCTTCAACCCAACGCGCCCACCATATGAAGGATGCGGAACACGGGCGCCGCGCCGAGCAGTACCAGCCCGTCCGCCACCGCCTCCTGATCCTCCAGCACCACCTGAACCGAGTGCGCGCGCCAGTCGCCGTCGCCACCTGCGTGCGGGACGCGGTGCGGTGCCATGGCCTCCACCAGCGCCGCCGCCACGCCTTCGCTGTTCGCACGGAACGGGTACGCGCCGGGAAACGGTGGGTCGAACGCCGCCAGTCCCACGGGACGGCCAGCATCGCCCCGCGCCAGGAGCAGCACGCGCCCCTGCGAACGAAGCCGCGCCATCTGCCCGGGGAGCAGCGAGAGCGCCGCCTCCACCTGCGCGTCTTCGTCCGGCTGAAGGACCGAGACCCTGGGCCGTGCTCCCAGGACGGCGGCCGGCAGCGACCAGCCCAGCCGGAGCACCCGCGACGGCGAAGCGATGCGCATCCCGTTCGACTCATAGAGGCGGATGGCTGCGACGTTGTCGTCCTTGACGTTGAGGCACCAGCGGTCGGCGCCGGCTCGAACCCCGACATCACGGGCCGCCGCCATCAGCGCCTTGCCCACGCCGGCTCGGCGCCTGGCCGGGTCCGTCACCACGTGCCTCACGTAGAGCAGCCGCTCCACGAATTCATGGAAGAGGTAGCCGACGACCCCTCCCTCCACCTCCGCCACCAGCGTCGTGGGGCAGCGCTTCGCCCACTCGTCGTCGGTGGGCACCGGGTCTGGAATGGCCAGCTCGGGAAACAGCTGGGTGAACGCCGGGTAGTCGTCGGATCGTGCGGGGCGGATTCGGAGCATGGGCGGTCGCAGCTTCTCGCAATGCGTGACGCGCGGGCGAGCGCTGCCTACGATGCCCGGCCACGACCGCATGAGCTCCCCCGAACGCCTGGTCTTCTCTCCCTCTGTCGAAGCGCTGCTCGTTCGCGGCGTCGGCGACAGGATGACGCCCCAGCTTCAGGAGCGGCTGCGCGCGCTCGGCATCGACGTGGGCAAGCCGCTGCTGCCCGCATACCCCCTGGACAAGTGGCAGGAGGCGGTGGACGCCGTCGCAGCGGCCCTCTACCCGGGCGTGGCGATGAAGGAGGCCCAGTGGAAGCTGGGCGAGAGCACGGTGCTCGGGTTCGAGAAGACGATGCTCGGCAAGGCGATGGTGGGCGTGTCCAGGGTGATAGGCCCGCGCCGCGCGCTGCTGAGGTTCCCGAGCATGTCCCGGTCCAGCAACAACTACTCGACCATGACCGCGAACGAGGTGGCTCCCGGCAACATCGAGATGGTGTGCGATCCGTACGTGGGCTGGCCCGAGTACGTCCAGGGCTGCCTGCACGCGGTGATGCAGATGTGCGGCGCGCAGGAGCCGAAGGTGGAGCTGGTCGAGCACTCACCGCAGAAGGAGCGCCTGGTCCTGCGCGCCCTCTGGCGGAGCTAGAAGGGCTGCGCCAGCGCGTCCACCACCGGGTCCTGCGCGTCCACGTGCAGGAAGTGACCAGCCCCGGGGATGGTCACCACGTGGCACCCTGCCCGCTCCATCCGCCCAGCGTCCGCGTCACTCACGTATCCGGACCGTCCGCCGCGGATGCACCGCACGCGCGCGCCCGGCCGCTCCACCGCCTCCCACAGATCCTCCGGGTTCACGCGCAGGTGCAGCCGGTGCCACGCCTCCCGGTCTATCCGCCAGCGGTACGCGTCCGCTTCGTGCACCACGTTCATGACCAGCCAGTCCGAGAGCCCCCCGGACACGCCGGCTCCCACCAGCGCCTCTCTCAGGTCGCGTCTGTCCTTCGCGCTGGCGGGAACGGAGCGGAGCTTCTGCAGCACCGAGTGGCTGTCCGCGTCCTCGGTGGCAATGGGGCTCGGAGAGATGTCCAGCAGGGTGACGCTCCGGACGTCCTGGGCGGCGGCGAGCGACGCGGCCAGCGACACCCGCCCGCCGAGCGAATGCCCCACCAGGTCCACGGGCCCCTCCAGCCCCTCCTTGCGCGCGCGGGCGAGCACGTCCTCCCCCAGGGCGCGCAGGTCCATGTCGTCGCGCAACGGCGCTGCTTCGCCGTGCCCGGGCAGGTCGAGGAGGAGGAAGGTCCGCTCCGGATCCCGCTCCGCCCACCGCTGGGTGACGCTGCGGAGGTTCTTGGCCTGCCCCATGAAGCCATGGAGGACCACCGTGGGGCGCGTGCCTTCACCGATGCGAATCATGGCCGCTACGGTAGCCTGAGGCCCGCATGGATCGGGACGCGGCGCTTCGCGAACAGCACAAACGACGACTCTCCTGGATGCCGTGGCTCTACTTCAGCCTCAAGCCGCGGCACCGCGAGTGGGCGGAGCCCTGGCAGCGGGAGGTCCAGCGCCACCTGCAGGAGGTGGAGACCCTCCAGATTGGGGAAGGCTGCTTCATCGCCCCCGAGGCGCGGCTCTTCGCCGAGCCGGGCCGGCCCATCCTCATCGGCGACGGGTGCAGCATCGCCGCGGAGGTCTTCGTGCACGGGCCGGTCACGCTCGCCTCCAACGTGAGCCTCAACGCGCGCTGCAGCGGCGACGGCGGCGCGGCGGGGATCCGGATTGGCGCCGGGACGCGGATTGCCACCGGC
>CAZQVZ010000014.1:0-33383 GCA_964596895.1 uncultured Myxococcaceae bacterium | reverse complement strand
ACGGGGCGGATCCACGCCATCCACGAGGTCCGCGGCAAGGACGGCGTGGGCGCGACGATGGATTCGATGGATCTGGAGCGCGAGAAGGGCATCACCATCCAGAGCGCGGCGACCTACGCGATCTGGGGCGACTACAACATCAACGTGATTGACACCCCGGGTCACGTGGACTTCACCATCGAGGTGGAGCGCTCGCTCCGCGTGCTCGACGGCGCGATCCTCGTGCTGTGCTCGGTGGCCGGCGTGCAGTCGCAGTCGATCACGGTGGACCGGCAGATGCGCCGCTACCGCGTTCCGCGGCTGGCCTTCGTGAACAAGATGGACCGCACCGGCGCCAACCCGCGGCGGGTGATGGGCCAGCTCCGCGAGAAGCTCTCGCACAACGCGGCCCTGATGCAGGTCCCCATCGGCGCGGAGGACCGCTTCCAGGGCGTGGTGGACCTCATCACCATGAAGGCCTACTACTTCGACGGTGACAGCGGCGAGGACATCCGCGTGGAGGAGATCCCCGCGGACCTGCTCGAGGAGGCGAAGAGCACCCGCCAGGAGCTGATCTCCACCATCGCGGATCTGGACGACACCATCGGCGAGTACTTCCTGAACGATCAGGAGCCGCCCATGGAGGAGCTCAAGACCGCGATCCGGAAGGCGACCATCGCGCTCAAGTTCACCCCGGTGTTCTGCGGCTCGGCCTACAAGAACAAGGGCGTGCAGAAGCTGCTCGACGGCGTGGTGGACTACCTGCCGAACCCCACCGAGGTCACCAACGAGGCGCACGACCAGTCCAACAACGAGGAGAAGATCGTCCTCCCGTCGGACTCGAGCAAGCCGTTCGTGGGCCTGGCCTTCAAGCTGGAGGATGGCCGCTACGGGCAGCTGACCTACATGCGCATCTACCAGGGCAAGGTCAGCAAGGGCGACTTCATCTACAACATGTCGAACCAGAAGAAGGTCAAGGTGCCGCGCATCGTCCGCATGCATGCCTCGGACATGAACGACATCAACGAGGCCTACGCCGGCGACATCGTGGCGCTGTTCGGCGTGGAGTGCGCGTCCGGTGACACCTTCACCGACGGCACCGTGAAGATCACCATGACGTCCATGCACGTGCCGGACGCGGTGATCTCCCTCGCGGTGGCGCCCAAGGACAAGTCCACGGCCGCCAACTTCTCCAAGGCGCTCAACCGGTTCACCAAGGAAGACCCCACCTTCCGCGTGCACCGGGATGAAGAGTCCGCCCAGACCATCATCAGCGGCATGGGCGAATTGCACCTGGAGATCTACATCGAGCGGATGAAGCGCGAGTACAACTGCGAGGTCATCGCCGGTCAGCCGCAGGTGGCGTACCGCGAGACGGTCTCCCAGCGCGGAGACTTCGCGTACACCCACAAGAAGCAGACCGGTGGCTCCGGCCAGTTCGCGAAGGTGTGCGGCTACATCGAGCCGCTGCCGGCGGACGCGGTGCAGCAGTACGAGTTCGTGGACGACATCGTCGGTGGGTCCATCCCCCGCGAGTTCATTGGCGCGTGTGACAAGGGCTTCCAGGAGGCGTCCAAGAAGGGCGCGCTGATCGGCTTCCCTGTCGTGGGCATCCGCTGCGTCATCAACGACGGCGCGTCGCACGCGGTGGACTCGTCCGAAATGGCCTTCCGCACCGCGGCCATCATGGGCTTCCGCGAGGGCTACCAGGCCGCGCGGCCGGTCATCCTCGAGCCGGTGATGAAGGTGGAGATCCAGGCGCCCGAGGAGTTCCAGGGCTCCGTCGTCGGGCAGATCAACCAGCGCCGCGGGCTCATCCTCACCACCGAGACGCGGGAGAACTACTTCGTCTGCGTGGCGGAGGTGCCGCTGAACGAGATGTTCGGGTACTCCACCGACCTGCGCTCTGCCACCCAGGGCAAGGGCGAGTACTCCATGGAGTTCGCCAAGTACTCCCCCGTGCCCAAGGCGCAGTCGGACGCGCTCATCGCCGAGTTCCAGAAGAAGCAGGCGGCAGAGCGGCGCTAGTCGCCAGCGGTGCCTTCGAGCCTGACGTCAGAAGGGGCGCTTCCCGCGAAGGGGGCGCCCCTTTCGTCTTGCGGGGCGGGGTAGCTTCTTCGGCCGAGATGGGAGTGGACCTGGGGACGGCCGCGGTCTTGACGCTGGCGGCGGTGGTGGGCGGCGCGCTCAACGCGGTGGCCGGCGGCGGCAGCTTCTTCACCTTCCCGGCGCTGGTCTTCGCCGGGGTCCCCGCCGTCCCCGCCAACGCCACCAGCGCGCTCGCCCTGTGGCCCGGGTCCCTGGCCTCGGTGGCCGCGTACCGGGGGGAGCTTCGCCAGGAGGGCCGGAGGCTGTGGGGCTTCGCGGCGGCGAGCCTTCTGGGCGGGGTGGCGGGGGCGCTGCTGCTGGTGCTGACGCCGTCGTCCGCCTTCGAGCGCCTGGTGCCGTTCCTGCTGCTCGTGGCGACGGCGCTCTTCGCGTTCGGGCCCGGGCTCAGCGCGAGGATGCGCGCGCACCGCGGTGAGCTCCCCTTCGGTGCGGTGGTGGCCGCGCAGGGCGTCATCTCCGTGTACGGCGGCTACTTCGGCGGAGGGATGGGGATGATGATGCTCGCCGCGTTCGCCTTGTTGGGCATGGAGGATCTCCACCGGATGAACGGGCTGAAGGTCCTGCTCTCGGTGGTGATCAACGGCGTGGCGCTCCTGACCTTCGTGGCCGCGGGGATCATCCAGTGGCGCTTCGGCCTCCTGATGACCGCCGGGGCCATGGTGGGCGGCTACGGCGGCGCCGCGCTGGCGAAGCGGGTCCCCCCGCGCGCGCTGCGGCTGTTCATCATTGGCTCCGGCGCGCTTCTGACCGCGGTGTTCTTTGCGCGGGCCTTCCCCTGACGGTCCGGGCTTGACGCGGCGAGCGGCCGGGTCTGAGGTGCCCGTCACCCCGTGCGCCTGCCCTTCCCCAGACTGCGCCACCTGCTCCGGCGCCCCGCGCCCCTGGAGCTCTGGTACGACGAGGCGTACCGGGTGCCCCTGCCCTCTCTGGAGGCCGCCACCGGCATCGAGCCGCGGCGGGTGGACTTCGTGGCGTGGTACCTGCTGGAGACGAAGAGCGTGGCGCCCGCGCAGGTGCGCTCGCCGTATCCGGTGACCTGGGCGGATCTCGCCCGCGTGCACCCGCCCGAATGGCTGGAGGCGCTGCAGCAGCCGCAGACCCTGGCGCAGATCTTCGGCGTGGACCCCTCCGAGATCGCCGTGGAGCCGCTCTTGCGGTTCGTGCGGCTGTGCTGCGGCGGGACGGTGGCGGCGACGCGGTCCGTCCTCACCACGCGGGGCGCGGCGATGAACCTCGGCGGCGGGTTCCACCACGCCCACCGGGCGAAGGGCGGCGGGTTCTGTGCGGTCAACGACATCGCCGTGGCGGTGGCCCGCGCGCGCGCCGAGGGCTTCACCGGCCAGGTGGCGGTCCTGGACATGGACGCGCACCCGCCGGACGGCGTGGCCGAGTGCCTCGCGGACGATCCGGCGGCGTGGGTGGGCTCGCTGACCGCCAGCAGGTGGGCGCACACAGGGCCCGTGGATGAGGTCATCCTGCCCGAGGGCACCGGGGACAAGGGATACCTGGAGGCGCTGGACGCGCTGCTGGAGCGGATGCCGAAGCCGGAGCTGGCCTTCGTCATCGCCGGCGGAGACGTGCTCGCGAAGGACCGGTTCGGCCGGCTGGCGATGACGGTGGCGGGCACCCGCGCGCGGGACATACGCATCCACGAGGCGCTGGAGGACGTGCCCCAGGTCTGGGTGCCCGGCGGCGGCTACCACCCGGATGCGTGGCGGGTCCTCGCCGGGGCGGGCCTGGTGCTCGCCGGCCGGAGCAGGCGGCGCATCCCCCGCAGCTACGATCCGCTCACCCGCCGCTTCGCCACCGTCTCCGGCGAGCTGCGGCCCGAAGCCCTGCACGGCGATGAGGGCGGCGCGCCCCTGGAGCTGACGGAGGAGGACCTGTTCGGCGCGCTGGGGCACCGCCCGCCGCCGTCGCCGCGGCTGCTCGGGTACTACACGGCCTCCGGCATCGAGTACGGGCTCTTCCGCCAGGGGATCCTCGGGCAGCTGCGGCGGATGGGGTACGAGCACCTTCGGGTGGACATCGACGCGCTGGGCACCGGGGACCGGCTGCGCGTGTACGGCCAGGCAGAAGGGGCCGAACACCTGCTCATCGAGGCCATCCTCGAGCGCCGCCGGCTCGGCAACTCCGAGGTGCTCTTCGTGAACTGGCTCACCCTGCGCAACCCTCGGGCACGCTTTCAGCCGGGGCGCCCGCCGCTGCCGGGCCAGGACGTGCCGGGCCTGGGGCTGGCGCGCGAGGCGACCTTGCTTCTGGGCCTCATCGCGAGGCGGCTGTGTCTGGACGCGGTGGTGTTCCGCCCGGCCTGGTACCACCTCGCGCGCGCGGGCAGCACCCAGTTCCGGTTCGTGGACCCGGAGCGGCACGGGCGGCTGGAGGCCTTGATGCGCGACACCGCGGGGATGGGCGTGACCCCCCTCTCGCGCGCGGTGGCGGAAGGGCGGGTCATGAAGGACGGCCAGCCCTACGCGTGGGAGGCCTCCGACTTTGCGTACTACCCCGAGGGCGCCCCGGACGATCCGCAGTGGCAGCGGCGGATGGAGGAGGAGAAGGCGAAGGTGCGCTTCTCCGTGCGCGAGCGGCGCCCGGAGAGCCCGCCGCTTCCCCCCCCCGGGGGCGAAAGCTAGCGGAGGGTGACCGCGGAGGGCTCGCGGGTGTCCACCACCACTTGGGGACCGGGATGCGCCAGCACCCGCACGCCCTGGAGGTCCGCGCGCACGAGCCGCCCGGCGCCGAAGTCGTCGGTGGTGCCGCCGATGGTGACCTCCCCTGCGGTGACCTTCTTCACCTTCACCCGGTGACGGTCCACCTCTGTCTTGCCGAGCCGGAAGACCACGAAGCCCTCCATCCCGAACTGGTGCTTCTGGCCGAAGGCCTTCGCCTCCCCGAACCCGGGCATGGGCAGCCCGAAGGTCTGCAAGGGCGCGGTCCAGAGCCGCTGCACCAGCGTGTTGCCCTCCTCGAGCGCGGACGCCTTGGGCGTCACCGCCTTCGGCGGGGTGAAGGCGAAGGCGATGCGGCCCGCCGAGTCCTCACAGTCGACCAGCCCCAGGACCTCCAGCGGGAGGTGGCCCCGGGGCGCGTCGAAGTCCCTGAGCGTCACCTCGCCGGGCCCGCGGAGCCTCGCCACGAAGGTCTTGTCCTTGAAGGAGGCCGCAAGCTCTGCGCGGCGGGCCTCGTTCGCCTTCCGGGTCTCGTCGTCACTGCCGGGCGCGCGGCCGGGGAAGAGCGCCCACAGGCCGTCCGGGCACTGTCCTTCGTGGCGGAGGGCGACGAAAGACGGGTCATCCCAATACGGGTGCAGCGGGCGGTCTGGCGTGGCTTCCGCCCCTGAGGCCTTCGCCTGCGCCTGCTTCTCCTTCTGCGCCGCCCGCGCCTCCTCCAGCGCGGCCTGGCGCGCCTTCATGCGGGACTCGCCGTCTTCGCAGCCGGCCAGAAGCAGCGCCCCCAGGGGGACCGCCCACCGCCACGCGCGCGAAGCGGCGCACCCAGGGCCGGGCCCCCTCACCGGTCGTGGCCGCCGGCGTAGATCGTCACGTCGGAGGGCTCACCGGCGAGCACCTGCCGGAGCAGCTCCACGTTCTTCTCGCGGACCTCGAAGGAGCCCACGTCGGTGGACAGCCGCGCGGGCGCGCCCGGCTCCGCCGGCGCCTGGACGATCACCTCGCGCATACCGGCGCCGCCGCAGCCGGCGAGGAGCAGGATGGTCAACATCACTCGGTACATGGGCCACCTCCGGCGCCCTGTTTGCCACAGGCCCCGGGACCTGTCGAACCGGGGTGGCTGCTAGAGTGCCGCGTTCCGTGCACCTCTCCAGACCGTGGTCCCGGCTGTGGCCCCAGAAGGCCACCTCCCCCCAGACGCTGTATGTGAACGCGAAGGACGGCGTGCGGCTCGCGCTGCACCGGGTCCCCCCCGACCTCTCCTCCCCCGGCCCGGCGAAGGGCGCGCCGGTGATGCTCCTGCATGGGTTGGGCGCCAACGGCTACGGCTGGCTCTACCCGCAGCGGTCTTTGGCCCGGCACCTCGCTTCACGCGGGTTCGACGTCTATGTGCCGGAACTGCGCGGCGCAGGCGACAGCGAACACGGCGGCTGGACGTGGGACCTGGACGACTACCTCAGCTGCGACTTGCCTTCCTTCCTCGAGGCCATCCGCACGCACGCAGGCAGGGACGACGTCCGCTGGGTGGGCCACAGCATGGGCGGGGTGCTCCTGTGCTGCTACGCCATCCGGGAGGGGGACCCCGGCATCCGCCGCGGCGTGGCGGTTGGGAGCGCCCTGGACTACTCGGTGGGCCACAGCGGGTTCCAGAACCTCCTGCCCTTCCGGCCCCTCCTGCAGCGGCTGTCGCGGGTCCCGTTCGGGAGCCTCGCGCACCTGCTGTCGCCGCTGCTGGGGCGGGTGGGGACCCCCTTCGAGTCCTTCAACTTCAGCCGGCGCAACGTGGAGCCGGAGGTGGTGCGCGCCATCCACGCGCACGCGTTCGAGTGGATCCCCATCAGCCTGCTGTTGAGCCTGGCGACGACGTTCGAGCCGGGCGGCCTGCGGAGCCGGGATGGGCAGCTTCGCTACCTGGAGTGCGCCGAGCAGGTCCGGGTGCCGCTGCTCCTGCTGGCGGGGAGCCGGGACGTGCAGTGCCCGGTGGAGGCGGTGGAGGACACGGCGCGGCGCATGGGCCCCACGGCGAAGGTGCGCGCGTACGGCACTGCGTACGGCACCGCGGAGGAGTACGGGCACTTCGATCTCATCGTCGGTCGCCGCGCGCCCCTGGAGGTGTGGCCGGAGTTGACCGCGTTCCTCGAGGAGGGCGTGGGCGAGGGTGCCGGGCACCGCCGGTCCACCTCCGCCCGGTAGCGCGCGTCCACGACAGGATGTTGCTGACGAGGAAGGGGCGTCCGGGCTACTGCAGTCCCCATGAAGGGAAAGACGTGTCTGGTGACCGGGGCGACGGCGGGCATCGGCAAGGTGACGGCGCTGGAGCTGGCGCGCCGGGGCGCGAGGCTCATCCTCACCACGCGGGATACCGCAAAGGGCGAGGCGGTGGCGGGAGCGCTCCGCTCACAGGTGCCGGGCGCCCAGGTGGACCTGGGCCGCGCGGACCTCTCCATGATGCGGGAGGTGAAGGAGGCCGCGGCCGAGGTGCGCAGGCTCTCCCCCCGGCTGGACGTGCTGGTGAACAACGCCGGGGCCATCTTCACGAAGCGGGAGCTCACCGCCGAAGGGCTGGAGCGGACGTGGGCCACCAACCACCTGTCCTACTTCCTGCTCACCCGCGAGCTGTGGGACCTCCTGGCCCAGAGCGCGCCGGCGCGGATCGTCAACGTGGCCTCGGATGCGCACCGCCGCGCGTCCTTGAACTGGGATGACCTGCAGGCGGAGCGACGCTTCATGGGCTACCGCGTCTACGGCCAGTCGAAGCTCGCCAACATCCTCTTCACCCGGGAGCTCTCGCGCAGGCTGACCGGCACCTCCGTCACCGCCAACTCGCTGCACCCGGGGGTGGTGGCCACAGGCTTCGGCCACAACACGCCCGGGCTGTTCAAGGTGCTGGTGAAGTTGGGTTCGCCCTTCATGAAGAGCCCCGAGTCCGGCGCGAAGACCACCGTGCTCCTGGCCTCGTCGCCGACGGTGGAGGGACGAACCGGCGGCTACTGGGCGAGCTGCCGGGAGGTACGCCCCAGCCGGGAGGCGCGTGATGACGCCGCGGCGAAGCGGCTGTGGGACGTGTCGGAGCGGATGCTCGCGCAGCTCGGGCTGGGCTGAGGCCTTCCCCCGGAGGGAGGGAGCACCTCAATAGTGCGGCGGCTTCTCCTGCTGCTGCGCATCGACGAGGCCGGGCTCTCCCTCCAGCTTCTTCTGGAGCACCTGCACCTGCGCAGCCAGCCCATCGATGGTGCGCTGCTGCGCGTAGAGCACGTCGGAGAGCTCCCCGAGCAGGGCCTGCTGCTCGGTGAAGCGGATCTCCAGCTCGGTCAGCCTCTGGTCGGGGTCGCTCACGGTGCGTCTCCTACCGCGGTTGCACCCTGCATGCTATGGCCCGGGCATGCTCCGAGAGCTCGGGCAGGGCGCGCACGTCATCGATCACCGGCTGTCGCTCGCGGGCCTGCAGATCGGCGCGCGCACGAGCCTCCTCCGGCTTCGAGACGGCGGCCTCCTGCTCATCTCTCCTGGCCGCATGGACGACGCGGTGCGCGCCCAGGTCGAAGGCCTGGGGCCGGTGCGCGCGCTGGCGGCGCCCAACCGCTTTCACCACCTGTTCCTCGGACAGGCGTCGCGCGCCTGGCCGGAGGCGAAGGTGCTGATGCCCCCCACGCTGCAGGAGAAGCTGAAGGCAGCGGGCCGGGACCTCGCGCCACACGCTGTCCTCGGAGATGAGCCGCCGGAGGTGCTCGAAGGTTCGGTCCTCACCCACCGCGTGAAGGGCATCCCGAAGATGGAGGAGGTCGCCTTCTTCCACCCGGCGTCTCGCACGCTGGTGCTGACCGACCTGTGCTTCAACTTCCAGAAGCTGGAGGGCCTTTGGACCCGGGTGGCGCTGACCCTGTACGGCGCCGGTGGAAGGTTTGGCCCCACCTACCTGGAGCGGTTCCTGATGAAGGACAAGAAGGCGGTGCGCCGCTCGGTGGACCACCTGCTCTCGTGGGACTTCGACCGGGTGATCGTCTCCCACGGCGACGTGTTGGAGACCGGCGGCCACGCGGCCTTGAAGGAGTCCTTTACCTGGCTCCGCCCGTGACGCGCGAGGTGCACTGTGCGGACGCGCTGGCCTGGCTGTCGGAGCGGGGCCGGATGCCGGGCTGCTCCTTCATCACCTCCCTGCCGGACGTCTCCGAGGTGCCGCACCTGGGCGGCCTGGCCGGCTGGTCCACCTGGTTCGAAGGCGCCGCGCGTGCGGTCCTGGCCTGCGTCCCCGATGAAGGCGTGGCCATCTTCTACCAGTCGGACGTGAAGAAGGACGGGGCCTGGGTGGACAAGGGGTTCCTCGTTGGCCGCGCCGCGGCGGCGTGCGGCTTTCAGACGGTGTGGCACAAGATCGTCTGCCGCAAGCCGCCGGGGACGCTGACGCATGGGCGCGCGGCGTACTCGCACCTGCTGTGCTTCTCCCGCGGCGTGAAGCTGGACCTGTCGCGGGCGCTGCCGGACGTGCTCGCGGACGGCGGCCCGAGCGTGTGGACCCGCGGGATGGGCGTGGAGGCGTGCCGGCTCGCGTGCCGGTTCGTGCTGCAGTCCACCCAGACGCGCACGGTGGTGGATCCCTTCTGCGGCAAGGGGTCGGTGCTGGCCGTGGCCAACGACATGGGCCTGAACGCAGTGGGGGTGGAGCTCTCCGCGAAGCGGGCGCGGTGGGCCCACAATCTCACAGTGGCCGACATGGCGGGGCGCGCGCCCTCCTCCTCCTGCTAGGCTCCGGGCACCTATGCGCCCTGCCGTTCGCACCGCGCTCGCCTTCGGGTTGGGGGCCCTCCTCTCCGGCTGTTTCGGGCAGGGCACCTCCGAAGGCCCGCCGCTCGAGCCCTCCGAGTCAGAGGCGGCGCCGTTGTGCCTGCCCGAGGCGCCGCCCGCCACGGCCACCCGGCTGCTGACCCGCCGCGAATACGACCACACGGTGCGGGACCTCCTCGCAGACCACACTGCACCGGCGCAGCGCTTCCCGGGCGAGGCGCGCGTGCTCGGGTTCGAGAACAACTCGGAGGTCCACCGGGTGAACCCGCTCCTGGTGAGCGCGTACCTGGAGGCGGCGGAGGACATCTCCACCCGGGCCGTGGCCGAGCGCCGCCCGGCCCTCTTCGTCTGCGACGCGGACGGACCGCTGGGCGAAGCCGAGTGCGGCCGGCAGATCTTCGACCGCCTGCTGCCGCGCGCGTACCGCCGCCCGCCCACCTCCGCTGAGCGCGCGCGCGTCCTCGCCTACTTCGAGCAGGTGCTCGCAGAGGAGGACTTCGACACCGCGGCCGAATGGACCTTGCAGGTGGTGCTGCAGTCGCCGCAGTTCCTCTACCGGACCGAGACCGGCGCGCCCGTGGGTGATGGGACGGCCCGGCTGGACGGCTACGAAATCGCCTCCCGCCTGTCCTACTTCCTCTGGGCGTCGATGCCGGATGACGCGCTGCTGGCGGCGGCGGCGTCCGGCGCGCTGGAGGACCCGGTGGGCATTCGTGCCCAGGCCCGGCGGCTGCTCTCGGACGTGCGCGCGGAGGGCGCGGTGCAGAGCTTCTTCCGGCAGTGGCTGCACCTCGACGGGATGGCGCAGGTGGAGCGGGAGGCCGTCAGCGACGACGCCCAGGTGGCGAAGGCCTGGCAGGCCTCCACCGAGCGGTTCCTGCGGCACGTGTGGCAGGGCGAAGGCACGCTGGGCGCCCTGCTGACCTCTCCGGAGTTCTTCGTGGACGCAACCCTGGCGCCGCTCTACGGCGAAGACCCGCCGGAGGCCGGCGCCTGGCGCCTGCTGTCCCGGCCGCAGGAGCGCGCGGGGCTGTTGACCCAGCCGGGGCTGCTCGCGCAGCTGGCGGGACCTTCCGAATCCTCCCCCATCCAGCGCGGCGTCTTCGTGCGCGAGAAGCTCCTGTGCCACCTGATGCCGGCGCCGCCCGCGGACCTCCCCATCACCCCGCCGGACCCCGACCCCAACGCCACCACCAGGGAGCGCTTCGCCGAGCACACGCAGAACGCGGTCTGCTCCGGGTGCCACGCGCTCATCGACCCGGTGGGCTTCGGCTTCGAGCACTACGACGAACTGGGCCGCTACCGCTCCACCGAGAACGGCCTGCCCGTGGACGCGTCCGGGGAGCTGGTGTCGGTGAGGGACCCGGCGCTCGCGGGGCCGTATGAGGGCGCCGTGGCGCTGGCGCACAAGCTCGCGAAGAGCCCCCAGGTGCAGGACTGCGTGGCCACCCAGATGTACCGCTTCGCCACGGGGCGGGTGGAGTCGGAGGAGGACACCTGCACGCTGGAGGGCGTGAAGGCGCGCTTCCGCGAGTCGGGTGGGGACCTGCGCGAATTGATGGTGGCCATCGCCACCTCGCACGCGTTCGGGACGCGCAAGGCGCCGGGCGCGGCCGGAGGAGGTGGGTCGCCATGAGCGTGCGGCTTTCGCGCAGGAGCCTCATCAAGGGCGCGAGCGCGCTGGGGCTGGCCCTGCCGCTGTTGCCCTCCTTGCGCGCGCGGGCGGAGGGCGCCTGGCCGAAGCGGTTCATCGCCTTCTACCACCCGAACGGCGTGCTCCCTTCCGCCTGGATCCCCGCGCCCTCGGAGCGCGAAACCGACTTCACCTTCGCCTCCAGCCTCGAGCCGCTCGAAGCCTTCCGCTCCCAGGTCCTGCAGCTGGTGGGCGTGGACCTGAAGTGCGCGGCGCTCGGGCCCGGGGAGCCGCACCAGAAGGGCATGGGCGCGCTGCTCACCGGGTGGCACCTCAACGAAGGCACCATGATTGGCGGGGACGGCTCCTTGGCCGGCTGGGCGAAGGGCCCGTCTTTGGACCAGCGCATCGCCGCGCACGTCGGCGCGTCGACGAAGCTGGGCTCGCTGCTTCTGGGCGTGCGCTCCCGCGGCGGGGATGTGCGGCACCACCTCTGCTACGAAGGCGAGAACAAGCCGCTGCCGATGATCTCGGATCCGCGGCAGGCGTTCTCGCACGCGTTCGGGGACTTCGTCGGAAGCGACCCGGAGCAGGAGCGGCTGCGGCGCCGGCGCGAGTCGGTCCTGGACGGGGTTCGCACCGAGCTCGCGCAGCTGTCCAGGCAGCTGCCCAGAGAGGAGCGCGCCCAGCTCGACCACCACCTGACGCTGGTGCGGGACCTGGAGCTGCGGCTCGCGGCCACCACCGGCGGCGGATCCTGCGAACGGCCGTTGACGCCGCCGGAGCTCGCGCCGGACAGCGCCAACACCATGCCGGACATCACCACCCTGCAGATTGATCTGCTGGTGATGGCCATGGCCTGCGACATCACGCGGGTGGGCGCGCTGCAGTTCTCGCAGGGCCAGAACCACATCACCTTCCCGTGGCTGGACAGCACCTGGGACGGACACGCGCTCTCACACCTGGGCGCCACCGATCCGGCGCGCGCGGAGATTGGCGTGCGGGACCGGTGGTACGCAGAGAAGTTCGCGTACCTCCTCTCCCGGCTCCAGAACATCCCCGAAGGCGACGGGACCATGCTGGACCACACGCTGGTCTTCTGGGTGAACGAGCTGGCCGAAGGGAACACCCACAGCCACGCGGGCATGCCCTTCGTGCTGGCGGGCGGCGCGGCGGGGTTCCGGATGGGGCGCTGCGTGCGGTTCAACCACGCGTCGCACTCGCACCTCCTGGTGTCCCTCCTGCGCGGCTTCGGCATCGACGACGCCACATTCGGCAACCCGGACTTCGGGGACCAGCCGCTCGAAGGGCTCGTCTAGGGCGCCCAGCGAGCCAAGACCTTCAGGCCGGGCCCCGCAGGCGGATCTGACCGACGAAGGTGGGCCGCTCGCCCACGCGCAGCGCCTCCTCCCACGCCCACAGCCGCGCCTGCCCCATCTTCCACAAGGCCCGCGCACGGGAGAGCGCCTCCCTCACGCACGCCCGCTCTCCGTGGGCGAGCAGCCGCGCTGCCAGCGACATGTCCGGACCGAAGGACTCCAGCCGCGCCGTGGGAGCGACGGCCACCGACGCGAGCAGGTGACGCTTCGCCGCGTCCACCTCGCCCGCCGCGAGCGCCAGGTGGCCCAGGACGGTGTGGCCCAGGTGCAGGGAGTCTCCGTCTGCGGCTTCGGCTTCGCGGGCGAGGAGCGCCACCGCGCCCGTGCGCGCGCGGTCCGCATCACCGGACTCGAAGGCGGCCTGCACCAGCTGCGCGAGCACCCAGCGTTGGTCTTCGGGCTCTTCGGCCTCCGCGAGCGCGCGCTCGAGCTCCTCCTGGGAGGGGGGCTCCGGTGAGGGGGACGCGTGGACCGGGTAGTCCAGCGTCATCGACTCCCAGCGCGCCTTGTCCACGAGCTGCAGGCGGTACCAGAGCCCCTCTGCGAAGGGCCGGTCGAGCTGCGAGAAGAACCGGGCCGCGTGCGCGAGCACCAGCGCGTCTTTGGGCTGCGCCTCCACGTGCGCGCGCCACAGCTGCCCTGCGTGCGCGCAAGCCCCCTCATCCGGCGGGATGCCGAACGGGGTGGACAGCACCTGCGCGTGCGGCGCGTGGGCGATGAGCCAGAGCGCGTGCGCCGAGGCCTCGACCGCGTGCTCGTACGAGTCGAGCGCCGCCTGGGCGTGCCAGACGAGCAGCCGCGTGCGGGCGGTCAGCTCTTCCGGCGCGCGCTCCAGCTGCGCCTGCAGCTCGCGCGCGTCGTCAGGGGTGAGGAGGAAGCCCTCGTACAGCTCGGGCCAGAGCTCGTCGGCCATGCGCGGTCGGACTCTACTGCCCGCTCAGGGGCGCTGGGGATGAGGGCGCGAGCCTGGCCCGAAGCCGCTCCAGGGACTGGACGGTCGCGTCCACCAGCGCCTGGGACGCCTGGGCCTTGAGCAGGTCGCGCTTCGTCACGCTGGAGGAGAGCGGGACCGGATCCGAGTACACGGTGAGCCGCTCGCGCCAGACCTCTTCTGCGCTGTCGTCCCAGGCGAGCACGTGCAGGAGCACCTCCACCCGCGCGCGGCCGAGCCCCACGTGCATCCCGGAGTCACCTTTGGGCCAGACGTAGACCGCCACGCTCACCTGGGCGCCGCTGCAGGACGCCAGCCCGTGCACGTTCTTGTGGGTGAGCTGCACCCGCGAGAGCCCACGCGCGGTGGTGCCCCGGTCCACCTTCGGCTGCGGCAGCCGGTGGTACCAGGTGCAGGCGCGCACGTCGTCGGTGGGCACCACCTCGAAGCCCAGGTCTCGCAGTCCCTCTGCGAACAGGGTGTGCGCCGCGTCCAGCCGTTCGAGCTGCACCGGCACCGGGATGACGCCGTCCATGAGCGGCTCGGACTGGAAGGAGACGATGGCCAGCTTCGGCCGCGCGTCCAGCCGCTCTCCCTTCACCCGCGGGTAGGGCGCGCAGCCCCCGGCCGCCATGCCCAGGGCGACGACGACGACGCGCAGCAGGACGCGGGACCTCACGTCACCTCCAGCGCTTGAGCGCGGTGATGAGCCCTTCACGGTGGACCACGTCCTCGACGCGCAGGGCCGGCGGGTCCAGCTGAAAGAGGAGCCGGTGGTGGATGCCAATCCGCGCGGAGAGCAGCCCCTTCACGCCCTGCAGCCGCTTCGACTCCTGCCACGCCGCGGGCTCACCGGCCGCGAGGTCGCACGCCTTCTGGATGGCCGCGCGGCTGACGCGCAGGGGCAACTCTTCGAGGTTCGCCCGCGCCGCGGCGGAGAACTCCGGGAAGAGCAGGCCCACCGGGCGCACGCCCTCCTCCAGCGCCGCTTCGCCTTCGTCCTCCGCGCGCGCGTCTTCTTCAGCCGGCTCGTTCAGCCGCGGGTGCTCGGCGCTCATCTCCTCCAGCGCGTGGCGAAGCTCGGTGCGCTCCTTGTTCCCTTCGGCGATGAGCCCCTTCAGCTCCTCCACCTTGGCGCGCAGGCGCCGCTCCGCTTCGGCGTCTTTGGGGGCGGCGGCGGCTTCGGTGGCGGGGACCGCAGCGGCCTCGGCGCGCGCGGACTCCAGCTCGCGCTCGAGCTTCTCCATCCGCTTCGAGGCGTCCTCGAGCTGGCGGCGGAACTCGGCGGCCCTGGCCTCTGCCTGCTTGCGGTCCCGGGCGGCCACGCTGCGGGCCAGCCGCTCGGTGCGCTTCGCGTCCGGGTCCTTCGCGTAGAGCTTGTAGAGGTCTTCGGCGGGCTCGGAGCCCTTGAGCCCGAGCCGCTGGCGGATGTCGGAGACCGACCGCAAGAGCCCCTTCGCGTCCCCCAGCCGGTCCCGGGCGACGGCCCCGCGGGCGGCGATGATGCCCAGCGCCGGCGCGCGGCGGAGCAGCAGGTACGCGAGCTCCACCAGGTATTCGTGCTGCGGGTACTGCAGCCCCAGGTCCGCGAGCGCGTCCAGCCGGGCGAGCAGCTCGGAGGGCTGCTTCAGCAGCGCCAGCTCAATCTCGTCCGAGGGGTAGATGAGCCGCTTGTCCACCACCAACCCCAGCTGCCGGTCCGCCACGTCCACCCGCCCGTCGTCGAGCGCGTCGTGGACGACGTCGAGCCGGTAGAGGTCCGCGTTGGAGCCTTCGGGGATGTCGCTCCGCCCGGCGAGCAGCGCGAGCGCCCGCTCTGCCTTCTCCCAGCGCCGCAGGTCGATGAAGCGGTAGAGCGCGGCCGCGAGCGGCACCGTGCGCAGCTCCGACAACTCCAGGCGCAGGAGGTCCTGCACGCGCAGCTCGTGGACCTGCTCGCGCGAGAGCACGCGGGTGGCGGCGCGCAGCCGCTCGCGCAGGGACTTCTGCGGCCCGGCGAGCGCCTCCGGAGTCAGCGCGTGGCACTTCTTGTACTTCTGCCCGCTGCCGCACGGGCACAGGTCGTTGCGGCCCACCTTCGGGCCTTCCCGCTGCACCGGGAGGATGGGGACGGACTGGGTGAGCGTCTCGGGGATGACCTCCATCAGGGGCGCGGAGCGCTGACGCTCGAGCGCGGCGCGGCGTTGTGTGGAGGGCTCCGAGGGCCCCTTCGGATCATCCCGGAGGATGAGGACCGCGGCGTCGTCCACGGTGGCCAGCGCCTCGCGCTGGTCGATGACGCGCCCGAGCCGCCGGTCCAGGAGCGCCACCAGCCGGTCCGGAGGCGGCGCTTCGGTGCCCACCAGGTCCGCGGCCATGAACAGCGCGAGCGCGTCGTTGTCGTCGCCCATGCCGTCCTCTTCGAGCAGGTCCAGGAGCATCCCCAGCCGGTCCCCTTCGGCGCGGCCGGCGAGGACGCCGAAGACGACCAGGTCGTCGAGATCAGGCAGGACCCGCCGCACGAGCTCACACGGAACGGGGCGCTCCGCATGCAGGGCCGCGAGCATCAGCGCCGCCGCCCCATCCGCGTCCCCTGCCTCCAGCGCCAGGGAGAGCTGCGCGGACGGGTCCAAAGAGCCGTCACGGACCCTGGCGGAGAGCTCCTCGACCTCGCGGCGCAGGTTCATGGGGACGGGGTACCTACCACCTCACCGCTCGAAGACGAGCGGAAGCGTGACCCGGGACGGGCCCTTCAGGCGGGGGAAGCGCAGCGCGCGCACGGTGCGCAGGACGAAGGAGACCAGCGCCTTGCGCGCCCGCTCCTGGGCCGCCGGGACGCGGGTGGTGTCCGAGAGGACCTGGACCGCTTCGGGCGCCCCGGCCGCGGTGACGCGGAAGCCGAGCGAGAGCAGGCCGGACAGCGCGAGCTCGCCCTCCTGCAGCCGCGGCCCGAGCGCGGAGCCCAGCTCGTCGATGCCGGCCTGCAGGGCGCGCGTGGTCAGGGGCCCCTCCACGAAGGGGCGGGGCTGCACGAACCAGCCGTGGATGACCAGCCGGCCTTCGCGGGGATCTCGCGGGCCCTCCACGCGGCGGACGCCGTGCGGGATGCGCGGGTCGAAGACGGTGAGGCGGTTGAAGAGCGGCGGGACCTCGCGGAGCACGTCCGGCTCCTCCACGCCCCGGCCTGACGTGAAGCCGCTCCACCAGTCCAGAACGTCGTCCTGCAAGAGCAGGGTCTGGCCCCCTTCGAAGCGGCGCGAGCGCCAGCGGGTCAGGGAGAACACGAACGCCCACTGCCCATGCGGGACATCCGCGTGGAGGCGCTGCTCGCAGCCGTCGATGTAGCAGGACAGCCACGGCGGCGAGACGTCGTGGCAGCCGAGCGTCCTGCGCCCCCACCAGACGAGCTGCTGGTGGAACGCGTCGTACAGGGGCTTCGGGAAGTAGTGGTACGCGGGCGTGCGCAGCGCGGTGTACTGCCCGGGCACGTGCCAGTAGTCCCAGACGAAGCGGCCGGGCGGCGTTTCGCGGGGGTCCGCGAAGCGCTCGTCGAAGTGGTCGCGCAGGCGGTCTGCCTGGTCGAAGAAGCGGTCTTGCGTGAGGACGGAGCGGGGCATGCGATGGAGGCGCACCGTACCTCAGGGATACACTCACGGGTCCATGGCCCGCTCCCTCCGCCCGAGGTTCTCCTCCGCGCTCATCCCCTTCGTCGCCACCTACGTCCGCGCCCGAGGCGGTGATGGGGACGGGCTCGCGCGGCGCTTCAAGCTGCAGGAAGGCGGCCTCGGGCCCGGCGAGTTCCTGAGCGTCGCGGGCAGCGAGGCTCCCCTCCATGCCCAACGCCATTCGCCCCGCCCCCGCGAAGCCCCAGCCCGCGCAGTCGAAGTCGCCCCTTACGACCCTGCGCAACGCGAAGAACGACGTGGTGGACGCCGTCCGCGGCTTCGACCTCCAGGATCACTTCAGCGTCCCCGCGCCCTTCCAGCGCGGCCAGGGCCCGAAGGTGGACGTCTTCAACGCCGCCAGGGACTGGAGGCGTGACAGGCTGTTCCAGACGCTCGCGCCGAAGGGCCCCGCGGCGAAGCTGACCGGTCCGGAGCGCGTCGCCTACGGCCCGCTGAAGCCGGCGCCCACGCTGAAGCGCCCGGTGGTGATGATCCCCGGCCTCACCATGCCCGCCGCGTCCTTCGACCTCGCCGGAGGCGGGCTGGCGAAGAACAAGGCGAATGGGCAGGTCTTCGTCTACGTGGCGTCGGAGGACACCTTCCGGGTGGGGGCAAGTCCGCCACGCGAGGCCACCGCCACCGAGCTGCGCTCGGCGAAGATCTTCCAGGTCGAATACAAAGACCCGTGGGCCGCACCCACGAAGAAGGCCCCGCAGATCGCCCGGGCCATGGAGCGCATCTTTGCGGCCACGCGCGCGCCGGACCTGGACGTGGTCACCCACAGCGCCGGCGGCACCGACTTCCGCCTCTACCTCGACACGCGAGATCCGAAGCAGGGCCCGGCGCTCAACCGCGCGGTGATGATTGGGCCCGCGTCGCATGGCACCTGCATCGGCAACCTCGGGGGTGTGCTGGGCGCGCCGGTGAAGAACGTGGACGACGCCGCGCGGGAGCTGGCGGTGGGTTCGCCCCTGGTGGAGCGGCTGAACGGAAGCTGGGAGCGGCAGCGGGCGCAGGTGCCCGGCGGGGTCACCATCATCGGCACCACGGGCACGCCCACGCTGGGGCCGACGCCCGGCGCCTTCGAGGACGGTGACGGGTGCATGCCGTCCGCGCAGCTGGCGATGCCGGGCGCGAACACCGTGCTGATGGAGGGGCCACACGACACGCCGCTCGCGCACCTGTGGCAGGTCCAGTACGCCGGGGTCGTGAACGCCGCGTTTGACGCGCTACGCTGACGGGCCATGCGCCCACTCGTCCTGCTGGTCCTCGTCTGGTCCTCCGCCTGGTCCTCCGTCGCCAGCGCGCAAGCTGCAGACGCGCCCCTGCCGCAAGAACGCCTGGTCCACCGCAGCCTGCTGGTGGCCCGCTACAACCCGCTGGGGCTCATCTACGAGGGGCGCATCGGCTACCGGCGCCTTCTGTACCCGAGCGGCTCGGCGGCCCTGCGCGACAACTTCGTGGGGGTGGGCCTGGCGCCGTCGCTGAGCCCGGCGTTCGGGCGCGTCGGTGCGGTGGTGGAGGTGCAGCCGGCGTCGGTGCTGAACCTGTGGGGTATGTACGAAGTCATCGGCTACTTCGGCTCCTTCGACCATCTGCAGTCTTTCCCCACGTCCGACGCGAACCACGCGGACAGCTTCCTCGCGGGGGACCGGGTGCCCCTGGACGTGCCGGAGCCTGCGCCCTACAGCACCACCGGGACGCAGCTCACCCTGGGGGCGACGCTGCAGGCGAAGGTGGGCCCCGTGGCCGCGCGCAGCCAGGCCCGCTTCATCCGGCCGGACGTCGACCTGAAGGACGGCGACCGCTACTACTACGACGTCCTCCACGACGTGCTCGCCGAAGACGGCGGGTGGTTCCTCACCCAGGACCTGGACGTGCTCTACCAGACCGACTTCGGGCTCAACGCCGGCGTCCGCTGGAACGTGACCCACGCGTTCTACGGCGAGGGCGCGGGCGCGGCGAACCCGAACACCCCCACGCACCGGGTAGGGCCGCTGCTCGCCTACACGTTCTGGTCGAAGGGCGGCAACGCGCGGTTCGACACGCCGACGGTGATCTTCATCGCCAACTGGTGGCTCCAGCACCGCTACCGCACCGGGGAGGACGCTTCGCGCGCCCTGCCCTACCTGGCGCTGGGGTTCGCCTTCACCGGGGATCTGCTGGCGCCTCACTGAGAGGGCTCGCCAGCTCTTCGCGGAAGAACCCGCTGTGGCGCGCGAGCGCCTCCACGTACGGCCGCACGTCCTCCCGCGCGGGGGGCGGGAGCCTGGACCAGGGCACCACGTGCTCCACCGGCACGTAGCGGAAGGTCAGGTTCACGCGCCGGGTGCGGAAGTCCGGCAGCGTGGGGCCCAGGGAATGTCCGCCGCGCGTGTCCACCCGCTGCACCCGGTGGAAGGTCTGCTCCTTCCAGCGCGGCCCCCCGAAGAGCTGCAGCGCGCCGTCGTCGAGCCACTGCTCGTGGACGACCTCGTCGCGTTCGCCGGGCCGGGACGAGGTGACGAACTGCAGCAGCGCGCGTTCGCCGAGCGACAGCGATGCCACAGGTCCCGGTTCGAAGTCCTTGTGCTCGCCCACGCGCGCCGAGTCCACCCAGCGGCCGTCCTCCAGGCGCGAGCCGTAGAAGTTCACCAGGCAGGTGTTGAGGTGCCAGCCCCCGGGCAGGTCCGCACCGCGGAAGATGCGGCGGGCCAGCGCGTCAATCTTCTCCACCTGCCGCTGCAGCACGTCGGGGAAGGGTTCGGCGCGGACGCAGCGGTTCCACACGCCCTTCGGTGGGCGGTAGTAGTCGAGGCAGGCGAACTGCCAGTTCCCCAGCCAGTACACCGGCCGCAACAACCTGCGCTGGGTCTGGCCGGGCGGCGGCGGGAAGTGCTTCGAGAAGCGCTCCTCCCAGATGGGATGCAACGTGGCGAGCCAGGCGCGGAGCGCGGCGCGGTCCTGCGCGGAGAGGAAGCTGGCGTTGTAGTGGTGGCCCGGGGTGGGCGCGGCCCGGCGCGGGCGGAGGCCCCTCATGACTTCGGCGCGTTGGGGTGGCGCTGCAGGAGGGTGCGCAAGGACGGCGAGCGCCGGACCAGCTCCTGCCTCAACAGGTGGGCGATGAGCGGCGGGGGCGCAGCGCTCCACCGCGAGAGGTTCTGGACGAGCAGCGTGGACGAATAGGTCCGGCTGCACAGCTGCGCGGCGGTGCGGCCATCCACGGGGATGGAGATGAGCAGCGGCAACACGCGCCCTTCGCTCTGGATGATCAGCGCCACCTTCTCTTCGGCGTCCGCGGTGGCGAAGCGGCGGCGCAGGGCTTCGCGGGAGAGGCGGCGGGTGGTCTCGGGGATCTCCCGCGAGACGGCGTTCAGATACAGATCGCGCATGGGCCGGCTGCCGAAGAGCCGGGTGAACAGCGCCGCGGACAGCTGCGGGTTTCGCAGGAGGAAGCGCCGCACGCCTGCGTCCTGGATGAAGGGAGCGCGGGTGGCCAGGGCCTCCAGTCCCAGGGGGTGCCGGTGCTGCTGGGCGATGAGCCGCGCGTGCGACAGCCCCAGGTTCGCGTTGCCGAGCAGCGCCTTGATGACGGCGGGGAGCGGGTCGTAGCAGAGGGCGCTCAGGTGCGGATCGGTGGCCAGGCCCGCGCGGGCCGCCCGTTCGTCCGCCGGGAGCGGGTGGAGCTCCGTCTCGAAGAGCTGGCGGTGGGAGCCGGTGGCGTCGGGCTCGTCGGAGACGGGCTCGTCCGAGGACGCGGCGTCGGACTGGGGCTCCACCGTGTCATCCGCGGCCGGTTCGCTCACCCTCACCGCGCCCCCCTGTCCCGGCGGGTGGGAGACAGGTGAGACCACGGCCCCCAACGCGACGAGCCGCTGCAGCGCCGCGGTGATCTTCTCAGGCGGCAGCCCGGTCAAGACGCCGAGGTCCGCGACGCGGGTCTGCCCGTCGAGCCGGGAGAGCAAAAAGCCCTCCTCCGCGCCCAGCGGCAGGTCCTCGAGTCGAGCGGCGGGGTCCCACCGCGGCTTCCAGTCGTCGTTCATCCGGCGGTCTGGCCGGGAGTGTAGCCGAAGCCGCCCTTCGACCCTCAGTGCGAGGCGAGCAGGTGCTCGATGCCCGAATACCCGTCCCGCGCGTGGGTCCAGTAGTGACGCACCTCGCCCCCGCGGACGATCCACGACTCATCGAACGAGAAGTCCCCGGACCGGATGCGGACGAGGTGTTCGCCGCCGCCGAAGGACCAGTGCCGGCCGTCCGGATAGATGTGCTCAATCTTCGCGCCCTGCCGGGTCTTCACGTGGAAGCCGTCGGAGGGGTCATCCCACGAGTTGTCGATGACGAACTCGATGACCTGCCAGAGGTTCCCCGAGCGCAAGACGCCCTGCGCCGCGTGCAGCCCCGAGTCATTGGGCAACCCGAAGACGCGCTCCCGCTGGTTCTGCCGCGCCGCCCAGGCCAGCTCGCCGTTCTCGTTCGCCTCGTGGTGGAGCTTCACCATGCAGTTGCGAACGAGCCCGAAGGCCTCGTTGTACCCGCCCCTGCCCTGGGCGCTGCGGAAGAGCCGCTCGCAGAGCTGGTCCGCGCCGGCGGAGAAGCCGACCGTGAAGAGCCCCTTCGCCGCGCGCTCGTGGAGCAGTCGGCCGAACTTCCCCCACTCTCCATCGAACCGCCGGCCGAGGTCCTTGTAGCGCTCGAGGCCGGTGTAGCTGTGGCCGCCGCCGAGGATGACGACCTCCGCGGTGGCCAGGTGATGCCAGAGCTGGTCCACGTCGGACTTCGACAGGTGCGGGGACCAGAAGAACGGGAAGGCCTCCAGACCGTAGCCCCGGTACTGCTCGAAGAACCACCGGAAGTTGTCCCAGGAGAACTGCTGCCCTTCGTCCGACATGGGCAGGAACATCACCCGCTTGTTCGCCCACCCGCCG
The DNA here is from genome assembly GCA_964596895.1 of uncultured Myxococcaceae bacterium. Taxonomy (GTDB): domain Bacteria; phylum Myxococcota; class Myxococcia; order Myxococcales; family Myxococcaceae; genus JAFAFL01. Next base: position 11,353 of record CAZQVZ010000014.1, on the reverse strand, counting down.
AGGGCGCGCTGGGCGATGAAGTGGTCGTGGAGGTAGCGGCTCCGGTTGTGGGAGCTGTAGACGAGGACCTGGCCGTTCATGAGGCCGCCGCCATAGCACGGCCGCCTGCTGGGCCTCGACTTCTGCGCAGCGTTTACCCCCGCCCGCAGGAATTGCGCGCGTTTGAGCCGGATCCACCCGGTGCAACGGGCGCGGGGCGCTGGCGAGGCCCTTGCACAAGGGCTGGGGGCGATGACTGCCTCCCTCTCTCTGGTGCGCGAAGACGAAGCCCGGCCTGGCGCTGGCGTGGTGCCGCTGCCCACCGTCCGCCCTGCGGCCACCCCCGCCTTCGAGCTGGACGATGTGAGCCGACGGTTCGGCACCCGCTGGGCGCTGTGCCGGGTCAGCTTCAAGCTGGAGGCGGGCACCTCCCTCCTGCTGACCGGCCACAACGGCTCCGGCAAGAGCACCCTGCTCAAGCTCATCTCCACCACCATGAAGCCCACCGCGGGCTCCCTGAAGGTGCTCGGGTTCGACTCGAAGGCGCAGCCCGAGGAGATCCGCCGCCGGGTCGCGCTGCTGGGCCACGCCAACTACCTCTACGAGGACCTCACGGCCGAGCAGAACCTGATGCTGCTCGCGCGGCTCGTCGGCGTTCTGGACCCCGCCGTCGAGGTGGCGGCGGTGCTGGAGCGGGTGGGCCTGACCGAGCGCGCGGATCACCCGGTGCGGCAGTTCTCGGCCGGCATGCGCAAGCGGGTGGCCATTGCCCGGCTGCTCCTGAAGGCGCCGGAGATTGCGCTGCTCGACGAGCCCTTCGGCGAGCTGGATCCGGCGGGCATCGCGCAGATGGAGGGGTTCATGGCGGAGCTGAAGGCGAAGGGGACCACGCTGGTCCTGGCCACCCACCTCATCGAGCAGGGCGAGCGGCTGACCGACGCCCGGCTCCACCTCGAAGGTGGCTGGAGGGTGGCATGAGCGCCCAGGCCGCGGCCGCAGAGGTCCTCTCCGCCCCCAGGCTCCGCCCGCCCGGCCTCTTCGCCCAGGCGGTGCTCATCCTCCGCAAGGACCTGCTGCTCGAGTGGCGCACCCGCGCGCGCATCAACGCGTTGGTGTTCTTCGGCTTCTGCACGCTGCTGCTCTTCTCCTTCGCGCTGGGGCCGGACACCAGGCTCCTGCAGAAGACCGGCGCGGGCTACCTCTGGCTGGCCCTGCTCTTCTCCTCGGTGTTGGCGCTCGGCGAGACCTTCCGGGTGGAGGCCGAGAACCAGGCGATGGACGGGGTGAGGCTCGCGCCGGCGGATCCGCGGGCGATGTTCCTCGGCAAGGCGATTGGGACCAGCATCGTGATGTTCGGCCTGGGCTGGATGCTGGTGCCCATCATGATCGGCCTGTACGGGGTCGAGGTGAAGATGGGCGCAGGCCCCCTGGCCCTGGTGCTGCTGCTCGGCGCCGGCGCGGTGGCGGCGCCCGGCACGGTGCACGCGGCCATCGCCTCGCATGCGCGGGCCCGCGACGTCCTCCTGCCACTGCTCCTCTTCCCCTTGCTGGTGCCCGCGCTGCTCGCCGCGGTGAAGGCGACGGGGCTGGTGCTGGAGGGGGACCCGATGAACCAACTGGGCAGCTGGCTGACCCTGCTCGCCGCCTTCAACGTGACCTTCTGGGGCGCGGGCTTCCTGCTCTTCCCCAGGGTCGTCGAGCCGTAATCCGCAGCAACCAACCGGGAGAAGAAGTCGTGACGAAGCATCTGAGAACCTTCATTGGCCTCGCGGGGCTGGTGCTGCTGGTGACCGGCGGCTACCTGGGCCTCGTCTGGGCCCCCGCGGACCGCGACATGGGCGACGTCCAGCGGATCATGTACGCCCACGTCCCCGCGGTCTGGGGCGCGCTGCTGGCGCTGACCCTGCAGTTCGTCTGCTCCATGATGTTCCTCTTCAAGGAGAGCCCGAAGACGGACGCCATGAGCGAAGCGGCCACCGAGGTCGGGGTGATTCTCGGCGCGGTGGGCATCCTGCTCGGCTCGATCTGGGGCCGGCCCACCTGGGGTGTGTGGTGGACCTGGGATCCGCGCCTGACCACGGCGGCGATCCTGCTGGTCACCTACCTGGGCGTGATGGCGCTGCGGAAGTTCGTGGATGACCCCGAGCGCCGCGCCACCTGGTCCGCCGTCGCCGGCGTCATCGCCTTCGTCAACATCCCCATCGTGTGGTTCTCGGTCCGCTGGTGGCGCAGCCTCCACCAGATCCAGTCCACGCCGCGCACGGTGGACTCGGAGATGTCCATCGCCCTCCGGGTGGGCGGCATCGCGGTGGTCCTGCTCGCGGTGTGGTTCATCTGGACCCGGTACCGCATTGCCATGAAGCAGCGTGAATCCGAGCTGGCGATGCCGGAGCGGCTTCCCAACGCGCTGCCCAACAAGCCTGCCTTCGAAGGAGTGAACCCGTGAACTCTGCAGCAATCGTCCTCGCCAACGCCGCTCTGGCCAACGTCGGCGCCGGCCGCATCGTCGGTGGCTGGGAGTACATCTGGCCCGCCTTCATCATCTTCTGGGGCGTGCTCCTCGGCTACGGCTTCAACCTCTGGCGGACCCACGCGAAGGTGATGAATCAGAAGGGCGGTGCGTAGATGAACGCGCGCAACAAGCGGCGGCTGATGGCGGTGGGCGCGGTCCTCGCGGCGCTGGCAGCCCTGGGCTGGGTGTCCATGGGCAACCTCGGCGAGAACCTCGTGTACTACTGGAGCCCGTCGGAGCTGCTCTCCAAGGGCGACATCGCGGTGGGGCCCACCATCCGGCTGGGCGGGATCGTGAAGGCCGGCAGCATCGACTGGGACGCGGAGCGGAACACGCTGACCTTCGAGTGCTCGGAGACGCACGAGCCGGGCTCGGCCTTCGTGAAGGTGGTGAGTGAAGGGGTGCCGCCGCAGATGTTCCGCGACGGGATTGGCGTGGTGGTGGAGGGCACCTGGTCGGAGGCGAACGTGTTCACCTCGAACCGGCTGATGGTGAACCACTCCAACGAGTACCGGCAGGAGGACGGCACGTACGAGGAGCACCCGCACGCGGAGATGCTGAAGGAGAACCCCGACCAGACGTGAGTCGGGCGCCAGGTTCGACGCAGGAAGTGACGACGCTTCGGCTTCGTCCGGCCAGGTGCCGGGCGGACGCCGGGGCGTCTTCGTTTTGCGGGCGAAAGGTTCGAGCGCAAAAGTCGCAGCGGCGAAAGCCGCGCGATGCATGCGGTGCGGCGAAGGCCTGATGTGGGTCATGCCGCGCGCCGCTGCGCCCAGGTGGCATGGCCCGTGAACTGCCGAGAAGCATGGCCATCAGGGCGCGTACGAGAGATGTGTCACCGCCGCGGACCGGTTCGGTGCATCGCTGGCGCGCGGTCGTCTACCGCTCGGTCGCGGCGTATCTGCGAGGACCTGCGGACGCCGGCAAGCTGGAGGAGGCGCTGCAGAACCTGTTGCCGACTGGGGAGCCCCAAGGGCACGGGCGTCCGGTGTCCCAGACGCCGGCGCTGGCGCCATCGTCTTCAGGGAGCCACGGCAGCTGCGGGTCGAAGGCGTGCGAGGGCGGGTGCGTGGTCGCCACCGGCAACGTGGAGCAGGCGAAGTCGCAGCAGGACCTGGAGACGTTGGCGCGGCTCGCCGAGGAGTACGAGCACGCGCTGACCGACGACGAGCGGCGCGCCGAGTGGCTGCAGACGCTTCAGGCCGAATACCTGGGCCGCAGGTGGCACTGCATCCAGGAGGTGGCGCAGCGGCTGGAGGCTTCGGCAGAGCCGGCGTCGCAGCGGATGGGCGCGGGGCTCGAGCGGATGCTGGAGGCAGATCTGGCCCGGTTTGGGCTTCAACGGTGAAGAGGGGAACGTGATGCGGAAGCTTCGGTGGATGTCGTTGGGTGCGGCGCTGGCCGTGGTGTCGCTGTCGGTGTCGTGCGCGAAGAACATTCCGCAGAGCGAACCGGTGGAGCCGGCGGCGGAGGGTGAGACCGGGTCTCAGCAACCGCTCCAGGAGGGCGAGGCCGCCGCGCCGGTCGAGGAGGAGGCCCCGCCTGCTGCGCCTGCGGAGCCGATGCCGGAGGAGCCCGCGCCCGAGCCGGAGGCCGCGCCCGCTGAGGAGCCGCTGGCGGAGGCTGTGCCTGCACCTGAGGTGAAGCCCGCGCCGAAGGCCGATCCCAGGCCCGCGCCGAAGCCCGCACCGAAGCCCGCACCGAAGGCCGAGGCGAAGCTGGAGCCCGGGCCCGAGGCGAAGCCCGCGCCCGTTGCCGCCGCCGAGCCGTCGAAGGCGACCCAGCGCGCCTGGAAGGCGAAGTGCGGCTCCTGCCACGGCGCAGACGGCAAGGGACAGACGGCGAAGGGCAAGAGCATGAAGGCGCCGGACTTCACGTCTGGTGCGTGGCAGGCGAAGCGGACGGACAAGAAGCTCTACGACGCGATCGCCACCGAGCAGACCTCTGGCGGCGAGACCCTCCACGGCTACAAAGGAGAGTTGTCCGACGCGGAGATCACCGGCCTCGTGCAGATGATCCGCTGGATGAACGGCAGGTAGCAGCCCGCCCTCTCCCTCTGGGATGGGGTCCCGGTCGGTCGTGCGGGTACGACGTCCACCCTCCCCTCGCACAGAGCCTCCGCGGAGCCTTTCTCGAGACCGAAATCGCGCCTGGGGCCCAGGGTGGCCCCAGGCGCCGCGTCACCCCCTGGGCAATGCATTAGCAAGCCTGCGGGGAATGCCCCTGTGGGCTCCTGGGAGGCCCGTAGCGGGCCCTCGCGCAGCAGCTGAGGGCGCCGGGCGTGAGGACCCTGCTGGTGACTTCAGAGACTTCGGCGCGTTACGGCCGGTTGTTGCAGGCACAGAAGGCCGCCGGGCGCCCGCTGCCCACCCATGACCTTGTGATCGCCGCACAGACACTCGAGACTGGCGGCCACCTTCTCACCTGGGACAGAGACTTCGAGTACATCGTCGGGCTCGCCGTGACGGTTCTGCGCCCGCGCCGCTCTGCACAGAATGCCCCTCTGGCTCCTGGGAGGCCGGTAGCGGCCCCTCACCGCGAGCGGGTTGCGACGCCTACAACGAGCAGGAGCTGCCGCGAGCGTCCTCAAATCGATCGGTCGTCAATTCTGCGCGTCCTCGTCCCTGGCCCACGTCAGCCGGAACACCTGGTCGGCGCCGGGAACGCGCTCCGGCTCCTGCTCGCTCAGCTTGTCGACGTTCTTGCCGCTGCAGCGGGCAAAGAGCTCCTGCCGGCAGGGGTTGATGAGCAGCAACTCACACTTCACGTCGATGTCCCTCTCGCGATCGCGCCGCTCCTGCTCCTCGCGACAACGCCGAAACTCCGCGTGCGCTGACGCCTTCCGCTCCTTCCGGAGGTGCTCACGCACGTCCTCGGAGAACTCTCGCGGGAAGTACGAGCTGGGCGTTTGGTAGTAGCAGTGCCCGATCGACCGGGCCCCGGAGAAGTGGGAGAGCAGCGGCGTCTTCGACTCGGGAAACAGGTCGTGCAGTCGCTCTTGATCCAGTGAGGGTGGCCCAGGTCGAAGCTTCGACGTGAAAAGCCGTGCCTCTTTCGTCTCCAGCACTGCGACGCCGTTTCCACCGATCGAAAAGCTGTGGCCGCCCACACAGAGCCAGATCCGCTTCGTGCACTGCAGCTCCCGGGGTGCGGACACCCAGTTGCACGGGGCTCCCGAGGCGCCATCGCTGACAGGCAGCGCCACCGGCGCATAGTTCTTCGCCCACGCCTCTACCGCCGCCGTCCGTTGCTCCGGATCGGGGCCGTTCAGCTTCGGCGGACCTGCCGCCAGGGTGACGGCAGTGATGACGACCAGCGCGTGCATGCGCCAGCCAGTGTAGAGCAGTGAAAAAGAAGCGGCGCCCCCGGAACTGAGAGCGCCGCCTCGTCCTACCTCCGACTGAAAGCGCAGCCCGCTACGGCACGCCCATCGTCGGTTGTCCGTCCACGTGGGTGGAGGAGCGTTCGCCGGTCACCGGGTCCACGTTGATTCGAATGTTCCCGAACTCGTCGATGGAGGGTGCATGGCAGTTCTGGCACTGGCTGATGGGCATCCCGGGGGTATGCACCGCCACGTCGTCCTGCGGCGGGATTCCGTGGCACGACCCGCAGGCGATCTCCGGGGTCCCCCCGGTCCAAGACGGGTTCCGGTTGATGCCGGGCGCCATGTCCTGAAGCTGCCCTGATCCGCTGCCGTGGCAGTAGTTGGTGCAGGTCCCGTTCGCATAGTCGTAGGTGACCTGCGCGTTCTGGGCCCTGGCGAGGATGCCCGCGCCCAGGGGGAAGACCTCCACCGGCTTCGGGGTGTCCACGTGCCCCGGGTCGTTGACGTTCTCGGGCACCAGGTGGCACTCGCTGCAGGCGATGGGACCGCTCAGCCGTTCGGCGAACAGGTGGATGCGGTGCGCGCCCACGCCGCGGAAGCTCTCCTCGGTGTTCCCGTCCAGATCCTGCGGCGGCGCGGCGCTCGTCGCGTTTCCGTGGCAGGCGCTGCAGTTTCCGTCCTGCCCGCGGAAGTCCACGATCCCGTTCGCGTGCACCTCCACGTTCACCGTGGTCTGCGTGAACCCATCTCCATGGCAGGCGCCGCAGTTGTCTCCGGGATGGTTCTCCGGCGGAATCCCGTGGCAGCTCCCGCACTCCATCTTCTCGCCGCTCGTCCACACCGGCGTCAGGTGGGTCGCGTTGGCGTCGTTCGGCTGCGGCGCGTGGCACATGCTGTTGGCGCACGTGGCCGCCTCGCGGTTCCACTCCGCCTGCACGCCCGGCGCGGACTGCAGGACGACCTCGGCGATGAGATCCATCCCGCCCTCCTCCCGGTAGTGCCCCGGCTGCTCCGCGTCCGTCACCCGCTGCCCGTGGCAGACGCCACACCGGTACGCCTTGTGGAATTCGCCGTCGGTCAGGTGCGCGGTGTGCGCGCCCACGCCCAGGGCAGACACCGCCCTCGCCCCGTTGAGCGCCCGCGGCGGCGCAGACGAATTGGCCCCGCCGTGGCAGGTGCTGCACGCCATCACGCCCTGCTCGTGGCAGCTCTGGCAGTCCGAGCCGCTCGTGCCGCCGCGCAGATCCTCTCCATGGCAGTCGGTGCAGGTGGACCAGTCGTAGGTCGAAGCGCGCAGCACCCTTCCGTGGAAGTTCTCCTCGTCCGTGGGCGCCATCCAGCCGTTCTGATGCACCCGCAGGCTCCTCGGCTCGGCCCGGCAGCGGACCGCCCAGTCCGAAAGCAGCGTCCGCTCGGACTCCGGCAGGGCCTCGTGCCCGGGCAACTCCCCGCGCACCGCCTGCAGGAACGCAGAGTCGGTCGCGCCCGGCACCAACCGCGCCGAGCCGTCCTCTCTCCTTCGCAAGGTGGCGAAATAGGAGGTCACCCGGTAGCCGGCCTCCTGGACTGTGGCGCCGTGGCAGTCCGCGCACTGCGCGGCCAACACCGGCTGGATCTGCTCCTCGTAGGGCGGACAGGCCGCCTCCCCGAACGTCTCCTCGCGGAGCACGCCGCACGCCCCGAGCACCGGCGCGAGCAGCAGCGCGACCACGCGCACATGCCTAGCGGTGGCAGGCAAGACAGGTCCCATTGCGTTCAATCTCCTCCCTGCCATGGCGCGACTGCCAGGACGGGGGGTGGGGGTTGCCGCCGACGCCGCCGACGCGGTGGCAGTCCACACAGATGGACTGGGCCCCCTGGTCGTGGCAACTGGCGCACGAGACGATGTCCATCCGCGCATCCCGCCCATGCCGCTGGCCGAGCGCGTAGTCCTGTGGATGCGGATTCACCAGCGGGTTCGACCCGGAGACCCCGCGCACGGTGTGGCAGGACTGGCAGTCGTTCTGGGTGTGGCACTTCAGGCACAGGCTCTGATCCGCCCGGGCCTCCACCGAGTGACGGCTCTCGAAGTCGTTGCGGTGGATGAACTGCCGGTCAATCCGCTCGGGATACAGAAGGTCCATGCGCAAGGGCACGGTCCCGGGCGTGGCGTGGCAGTCCGCGCAGAAGCTCTGCATGTGGCAGGTGGCGCAGGCCTGACCGGCGAGCGCGTCCTGCGCGTGCCGCCTCAGGTAGTCCCCGCCGTGCGTGAACGCGGTGATGGGCACCAGCCCGTACCGCTGCATGTCGAGGTGGCACACCTGGCACTCCCCGTTGTCGAACTGCGCCTGGTGCACGTGGCACTGGTTGCAGTCCGCCTTCTTCGGCGTGACGTTGGCGGCCACGCCCGGCTCCGGCAGCACCTTGTGGCACACGCTGCAGTCCTCGTTCTCCTCGAGGTGCTTCAGGTGGTTGAAGGTCAGGTGCCGCTCCACCGGGGCATACGTCACCGGCTTGCCCACGTGGCAGAAGGCGCAGTTGCCGCTCTCCTTCTCCTGCTTGTGGCACTCGAGGCACTTCGCCTCCGGGGGGAGGTTTCGCACCTTCAAGGACTCGGCGTCGAAGATGGTCTCGTGGCAGGCGAGGCAGTCCACCTCCGCCTTCGTGTGGATCTCGTGAGGGGCGATGTGCCGCTTCACCCCGGCCCTGGTCCCCACGAACGTGGCACAGGCGGCGGCGAACAGGGTCAGGCCCGCGGCCCACAGGACTCTCGAGGGCGCGCGCATCACTCCTCCTCCTCCTTCTCTGCTGCGTCTTCGCCGTCACCTTCCGGCAACGGCTCCGCGGCCCGCAGCGACCCGGCGGAGAACTCGTAGGTCACCCGCCCGAGCACGTCGAACCGCCGCTCCCAGGTGGGGGACGCCATGGCCAGCCCCGTCAGGGACGCCCGCCAGCCGGGCAGGAACTTCCACGCCGCGGTGGCGTTGACCGTGTACGACTGGTCGTCGCCGTTGATGGTCTCGTCCAGGAAGTACACGTCGCCTTCCGCAGACACCGTCAGCTTCGAGCCCACCCGCTGGATCACCCCCACCCGCGTCTGCACGAAGCCGTTGGCGGGGATCTGCAGCACCCGCGCCTCGGCAATCAGCGTGGTGGCCTTCATGGCGCCCACGTCCCACGCCGCGCGCACGCGCCCGTCCACACCGTTGCCGTCCATGAACCGCAGCCCCCGCGCATCCGCGCTCAGGGACCAGCGGTCCGCGGGCCGCCAGTACGCGCCCAGGCCGGCCTCGTCCCGCTCCTCTTCAGAGAACACCGAGAGGATGGAGGTCCGCGGCAGCCACAGATCCGGCGCCGTCCTGCGCAAGGTGGCGTGCACGTCGAGGTTCTGCAGCACCCGGTACTGCGGCGTGACCTGCGCCTCGATGATGCGGTTCTCGATGAGGCTCCAGTTGAACTGACCGGCGACGTTGAGGCGCAACGACGGCGAATACCGCCCGTCCACCCCGACGTCGCTCCGGTTCAGGGTCTCCCCGAGCCGGCCCCACGTGTAGCTGGCGCCCACCTCACTGCGCCAGTTGGGCTGCCAGTACGCGCGCCCACCAAACTGGAGGTCTCCCTGCCGGGGCCCGAACGCGGGGACCACCGGGACGCCGCCGTACGCGCGTACGCCCACGCTGCGGACGATGCGGTAGTCCACCTGCGCCCCGTCGAGGTGCACGAGCCTGGGCGAGCCGCCCATGAACACCAGCTGCCGGCCCGCGCGCAGTTGCAGCCGCCTGTCCAGCGCGCGGCCCTCCACGTAGCCCAGCTGCAGGTCCGCGCCCGCGCCCTCCGTGGCGATGCCGAGCGGGTCCCACCGCCCGAAGGCGACGAGCTGCAGCCTCACATCCGAGACCGGCCCGAGCGCATCCTCCCGGGCGGTGAGCGAAATCAGTTCAACGAGCGGCGCCGAGGTGGCGCTCCCCGTCCGGGCCTCCTGCTGCTCCGGACGGACGAGCACCACCGTTGTGGCGGAGGCCGAGACCTGGGCAGCAGCCACCGGGGAGCTCACTCCCAGCACCGCCGTCAGCAGGCCCAGCCGGGCCAGGGTCTTCATTTCGCCTTGCCGAAGCTCCGGATGAGCTCGACCAGCTTCTCCGCCTCACCGGGCTTGAGCTGGTCCTTGTACCCGTCCATCTCGACCTTCTTGTCGCCGCGGGTCTCGTTGAGCCCTTCGTTGGTGACCTTGAGCATGTGCGCGTCGGAGTACTTCTTCTGGAACTCAGCGGTCGCCATGCTCTCGATCTGGAGCTCCTGGCCCTTCTTGGTCTCGCCCTTGCCGTCCATGCCGTGGCACGACGAGCACTTGGCCTTCCAGGTCCGCTCGGTCTTCTTGTCCACTTCCTGCGCCGCGGCGGTGGCGGGCACCAGCGCCCACACCGAGCCTACGACCACCCCCACTGCCATCACGATCCGCTTCATAGACATGCCTCCCTGGTTGCTCGCGGCAATCCAAGCCTCTGCAGCCGCCCCTGTGCATTTGGCGTACCGCTTATTCCCGATAGTGAACGCCGCTTCCTCGCACGCATGCTCTGCGCGTTCAACGCCCAAAGGCCCCCCTCCAGCCGGCGACTTTTGCGCGTCCCGGCCCGTCGGGGCCCCAGCCGCATGCTGCGCGACTCCTGCGCCGGGCCCCTCCGCCGCGCACAGCTTGCGCGGTCTTTGGGCCAGGTCAGGCACCCAGAGGGTGGCGAACCCTTTGCAGTGGGCTCCCGCGTCGCTTCACGAACGGGAGCTTGGATGTCTGCACTGGGTTCGATGTTGATCTTCTTCGGGCTGGCCTGCGCCACCTTCGGTGCGTTCGCCGGAGTCGGCGGCGGCCTCTTCAAGTGGGCGGACGGGCACAAGTGGGCCACCCGCGCCGCGCTCGGCTTCTCGGCCGCGCTCATCGCCGCCAATCTGGTGATGGTCGCCGCCCTGCTCGCTCGGGACTTCTCGGTGAGCTACGTGGCCCAGGTCGGCAGCCACGCCACGCCCACGCACATCACCATCATCTCTCTATGGTCCGCGCTGGAGGGGTCCATCCTCTTCTGGGGCGCCATCCTCGGCGTCTTCATTGGCGCGTTCACCCTCACCTCCGGCAAGCAGGATCCGAAGTTCTCCAGCGTGGCCATCGGGGTGATGCTGGCCATCAGCGCCTTCTTCGCCTTCGTCCTGGCGAACACCGCCAACCCGTTCATGCCCACGCCGCTGCCCATCCCCCTGGACGGCCCGGGGCCGAACCCGCTCTTGCAGAACCACTGGCTGATGGCCGCGCACCCGCCCGCGCTGTACCTGGGCTACGTGGGCCTCACCATCCCCATGGGCATCGCGGTGGCGGCGCTCATCCGCGGGCAGCTCCCCGACATGTGGTCCCGCGCGCTGCGCCGCTGGACGCTCGCCCCGTGGATCTTCCTCACGCTCGGCATCGTGCTCGGCGGCTGGTGGGCCTACGAGGTGCTCGGCTGGGGCGGCTACTGGGCCTGGGACCCGGTGGAGAACGCCTCGCTCATGCCCTGGCTCACCGCGACCGCGCT
>CAZQVZ010000013.1:0-33953 GCA_964596895.1 uncultured Myxococcaceae bacterium | reverse complement strand
CATTCGCCGCTTCGTAGCACGGGTGCGTCAGCCCCTCCTGTTAGGTTCCCGACCGCCCGAAGGCCTCGGGGCCAGGGAACTCTTTGAGGGGGTAGGACCGCATTGCGCTGGGTGATGCCGGAAGTGTCCGAGGACGGGCCCACCGTTCTCGCCAGGGAGCTCGACCTGCACCCGCTCGCCGCCCGGGTGCTGTGGGCGCGCGGCTACCGCACCGCAGGGGACGCGGCCGCGTTCCTCAATGACCGGCTGGCGGATCTGCCGGACCCCTTCCGGATGAAGGGCATGCCCGAAGCGGTGGAGCGGCTGCAGGCCGCCGTCGTGCGCGGGGAGAAGGTCACCTTGTGGGGTGACTACGACGTGGACGGGGTCTGCTCCACCGCGCTGACTTCGCTCTTCCTGGCGGAGGTGGGCGCCCAGGTGGCCACGTACATCCCGCACCGGCTGGGGGAGGGCTATGGGCTGAACGGGGAGGCCATCCGCCGCATCTCGGAGGACGGCACGAAGGTGCTCGTCACCCTGGACTGCGGCATCACCTCCCACGCGGAGGTGGCGAAGGCGCGGGAGTGGGGCCTGGACGTGGTGGTGGTGGATCACCACGCGGTGCCGGACACCATGCCGCCGGCCAACGCGGTGCTGAACCCCTTGCAGCCCGGGTGTGACTACCCCACCCGCCACCTGTGCGCGGCGGGGGTGGCCTTCAACCTCTGCGTGGGGCTGAGAAAGCGCCTCCGGGAGGCCAACCACTTCGGCGGCGCGCGGCGGGAGCCGAACTTGAAGGCCGCGCTGGACCTGGTGGCGCTGGCCACGGTGGCGGACGTGGTCCCGCTCACCGGCGCCAACCGGATCCTCGTGCGCTGGGGCCTGGAGGAATTGGGCAGGGCGCACCGTCCCGGCGTGCGCGCGCTCAAGGAGGTGGCGGGGCTGGCGGTGGACGGGAAGGTGACCTCTGGACAGGTGGGGTTCCGGCTGGGGCCTCGCATCAACGCCGCCGGGCGGATGGATGACGCGGCCCTGGGGCTGCGGCTGCTCACGTCCAGCTCTCTGGAGGAGGCCCGGCCCCTGGCCGAAGCGCTGGACCGCGCCAACAGCGAGCGGCAGGGCGTCGAGCAGAAGATCCTCGAGGAGGCGCTGCTGCAGGCCGAGTCCCGCCGGAGCGCGCGGGGGCTGGTGCTCTTCAATGAAGGGTGGCACCCGGGCGTCATCGGCATCGTGGCGTCGCGGGTGGTGGAGCGGTTTTGCCGGCCCACGGTGATCATCGGCGTGGCGGAGGGCATTGGCCGGGGGTCTGCGCGGAGCATCGAAGGGTTCCACCTGGTGGACGCCCTGCGCGAATGCGCGGCCCACCTCACCAGGTACGGCGGCCACAAGGCGGCGGCGGGCCTCTCCATTGACCCCTCACGGCTCCCGGCCTTTCAGGAGGCGTTCGAAGCGCTGGCCACGAAGGCGCTGACGGACGAAGACCTCGTGGCCCGCTGCCGGATCGACGCGGTGGTGGCGCCGCAGGAGCTGGATGACCGGGCGGTGGAGGCGCTTTCGAGGCTGGGGCCGTTTGGCCACGGCAACCCGGAGCCCACCTTCGGGTCCCGGCGGCAGGAGGTCTTCCCCCGCGTGCTCGACAACAAGCGCGGCGGCGTGGGCCACCTGAAGCTGCGGCTCGCCGCGGCGCCGGCGCTGGACGCCATCGGGTTCTCCATGGCGGACCGGGTGGCGCTCACCGAAGGTCCGGTGGACCTCGCCTATGGCGTCGGCTTCGACGAGTTCCGCGGCGTCCGGCGGATCTCGCTGAAGCTCAAGGACCTGCGGGCTTCGGCCTAGGCCATTCCCCAGCGGACCCGGCCCGGCGACATCAGGGCTCCGGCCCGCATCAATTCGCTCACCCGGAACTTCTCGGTGCGGGCCTCGAAGGCCGTGCGGCACCGCTGCGAGCAGAAGTAGTACCGCCGCTTCTTGTACTCGAGCGAGTGCCCCTGCTGCTCCACCCCCAGCGCCTTGCCACAGATGGGGTCATACGGCCCCCGTGCGCCACCCTCCTTCGGATTCCCCACGCCACCCCTCCTCTGCGCCCAGGAAGGCGCCCCAGTCCCGGGAGAGGAGGATGCAGCGCGGATGCCAGCGGCCCGGGAGCCGTCCGAAGGCCCCGGCCGTGTGGTGGTGGACGGCCGAAGCCCGCTTTCGGTGGGGGAGTGGGAAGTGGGTTTCCCACCTTCGCCCGGTGCAGGGCTGAAACGAAGCGAGGGGGCATCGGAAAAAACGAAGGCCACCTGCCCCGGAGGGAGCAGGTGGCCTGGAGCGCCCCTGAGGTGCGCGAAGGAGACTACGGCGCGTAGCTGAAGCGGATGCCAGAGTCCGGCGCGATGCCCGGAGAGGTGGCGGAGTTCACGTTGTAGACGAGCGCGGCGGTGCCGGTGCCGTTCTCCAGCCAGGTGGTGGCGGAGGAGCCGTTCACGAGCGCCGGGCTGCTGCCGTTGGAGCTCATCGTTCCGTAGTGGAACTCGATGTCTCCGGTAGCCTCGAGGAACTTCACCTGGAAGTTGACCGAGTTCACGCCGGCGCTGCTGGTCCAGATCTTCCAGTTCTCCCAGGAGACGAGCGTGTACTCGTCACCGGAGGCAGGGGTGCCGTCGGGATCGAACTGCTGCCAACGGATGCCGCACGGCTGACCATTCGTGTTGGTGCCGGACTGACCGATGAGGTCATCCCAGAACGGCGCCAGGACCCCGTTGGGGGACGTCGTTGCCACGGTGGGGTTGTTGGTGGTGGCGCTGTCGGCAGGAGAGGTCAGGGCGATGAAGCCGTTCGAACTCACATAGAGGGTGCTCCGAAGTGCACCGAAGATCCTCACCGGGCGCGGCAGGGCGAGGGTGCCGACGGCGCTGTCTGCTGTGTCGGACAAGCCGCTGATGGCGGCGCCGGAGGTGAGGATGGACTCGAACCCATTGGGCGCCGCGGGCCCGAGCGCGTAGGGGAAGCACTTGCCGTTGGGTGCGCCCGGGGTGCCCACCGTCCCGTTGGCGTCCGGCGCACCGAGCGACTCGCACAGCAGGTTGGTCGAACCACTGGCCAGCATCAACTCCGGCTGCGCGATGCCCCGCTGGAGGGAAGCGCCTGCGGTGCCGGCGGCCGTCCAGTTCATCGTGGCGTAGACCGCGCCGGCGATGCCGAGCGACACCGAGCCCGATGCATCCGGCATTTCGTAGGCGGTGCCGTACACGTAGTCGGCGGTCACCGAGGCCGTCACGTTCGAGGACTGGCCGAGCACGCGGTAGCCATTGGGAGGCAGCACCACCGAGGAGGCGATGGTGTGCGTGTTCCCACCGCCGAAGTCGATGGCCCACCCCTGCAGGTCGATGGGGTCGGCGGTGTTGTTGACGACCTCGAACCACTCCGGCTGGCCGAAGGCGGGGTTGTAGTTGACCTCGCTGATGGCGAACTGACCGGCGGGGATGATGGCCGGGCTGTCGGTGATGGTCATCCACATCCCCGGCGCGACCTCGAGCTCGAGGGTCACCGGAGTGGGGGTGGCGATGATGTCCACCGGGAAGGTCACCTCACCACCGATGGAGAAGCGATCACCCGCGGCCGGCTGGACGTTGGGGAGCATGGACGCAGGGACCGCGAGGGCCTGGGTCGAGTCGTGGTTCTGCACGCCGATGGAGACCAGATCCGTCGAGATGAAGCCGGTGATGGACTTGTAGGCGAAGACCACCCGGCCGCTCGCGTAGACCTGCGCCTGGAACGTCGCCCGCTTCGTGGAACCCAGCCACGGGTGGACGTCATCCCACTGGACGATCAGCCGGCGGTCCGGGCCCTGGCCATCCAGCCGCCAGAAGATGCCTGAGGACGAATCCGCCTGGAGGTCGTCGCCGAAGGGCACGATGGCCAGGTGCGGGAGGGTGGTGTCCGGAAGGGTGCTGCTGGGCACGAAGGGACCGGTGACGACCGCGGAGCTGAAGGACATCCAGCCGTTCATGGAGACGTTCACCGTGGATGACGAGATCGGCGTGTCCATCACCTGGGTGGTGAAGACCTCACCCAGATCGGCCAGGAAGGAGATGGTGTCGTCTCCGGAGACCACCGGCAGCGCGGTGCCGCCGTTGCCCTTGATGTCCACGAACGAGGTGCCGGAAGGGTTCTTGAACACCGCGCCGGGCATCCGCAGCTCCCCGAAGAGCGGAGGGTTGGTGCCGGTGATCTGGATGGGCGCGCCCGCGGGCACGCTGTTGGGGCTGAAGACCAGTCCGACCGGCTGGGTCACATCCACCGTCTCCAGTTCCGGAGAGATGGGGTCGCCTACAAGGTTGTCCGCCTCCAGCACATAGACCGTCTGCTTGTTCGGATAGACCTCGACGCTCCCGGTCTCGGCGCCGAGGCCTGTGACCGTGCGGAGCAACGCGCCGCCCTGCTCGGAGATGCGGACTCGGCGGGCGTTGGTCACCTCCCACGAGAGGGTGACCGGGGCGCCGCCTTGCATCAGGGGCGAGGGGGAGGCGTCGAAGGACACCAGCACAGGCGCGCCCACCGCGTTCACGGTGGCGGTCTGCTGGGCAGCGCCGCCGCGGGCGTTGGTGGCGCGCAGGGTGAGCTCGTGAGAGCCGACCGGCGAGGTCATCAGGAACTGGCCCTGGGCGACCTCGGCAGGGGTCTGCGCCACGTGAAGCACCTGGCCTGCGACCACGACCTCCAGGCGATCCGCGCGGGCGGTCTGCCAGCTCAACGAGTAGCTGCCCCCCTCGCGGGCGAACTCGGGGATGCCGTTGGCGACGAACACCGGATCCACGCCCACGCCCACCTCGACGGTGGCGAAGAAGGACCGGCCGTGGGCCTGCGCCTCGAGCCGGTAGCGCACCAGGCCATCCTGCGCGGCGACGACGGGGGCGGCTTCGGTGAAGGAGCCGTCCGCCATGGACACCGGGTCCACCTGGCGCAGAAGCTCTCCGCGGCCTTGGGAGGTGAGGGAGACGGTCTCGGCGCCGAGCACCGACCACTGCAGGGTGATCTCGTCTTCTGCGTAGACGGCGGGCTTCGCAGAGGCGAAGGCGACGATCACCGGCTGCACGGTCACCTGCACCGTGAGGGTCTGGCCGTCCGCCCGCAGCGTGTAGCCCACGTCCTGGGTGGGGCGGACCACGCGGGAGGACGCGCGGTCCTCTCCTGCGTAGACCGTCTGCCCGGTCGAGTCCTCGATGGTGATGGCCCCCTCGCCGGTCAGGCTCCAGACCAGGGACACCGGAGCGCCTGCCGGGGCGTGATCCGGAATCACCGTGAAGAGCGGCGCGCGCTCCTCCCTGGTGATCACCGCCACCGCTGCGGCGGCGCTGTCACTGCCACCCTCTCCGCGGGCGGTGAGCAAGAAGACCTCGTCTGCCTCCACGGTGACGTCCAGGGTCCCGCGGGCGCGGGCCGGCTCGTCGAGTGCGACGGCGGAGCCGTCCCGGCGGCGCAGGGTGTGGTGGGAGGCGTTCTCCGTCTCCCAGGTGAGGACCACCGTCTCGCCCGGCTCGGCCTGCGCGGGGGAGGCGGTGAAGCTGAGGATGGTGGCCGGGGTGGGCGCCACCGGCGGCTCCGGCTCCGGCGGCTTGCAGCCGACCTGCGTGCCCACCAGCGCGACGAGCCCCACAAGGACGATTCGCTTCATGTTCTGCTCCTGAATAGTCATCGCGCGCATTTACGGGGTGAAGGAGAACCGGACGCCGGTGTTGGGGGCGATGCCGGGATACGTGGAGTTCACGTTGTAGACGGCGGCCGCGGTGCCGGAGTCGTTCTCGACCCAGGTGGAGGCGCTGCTCCCGGCGATGCGTGCGGCGTCACCGGTCATCGCCCCGTAGTGGAATTCGATGTCCCCGGAGTCCTCCAGGATCTTCACCTGGAAGTTCACGGTGGCGGTGACGTTCCAGATCTTCCAGTTCTCCCAGGAGACGACGGTGTACTCGTCCCCGCTGGCGGGGGTCCCGTCCGGGTCGAACTGCTGCCACTTCACGCTGCCGCCGGTCTGGCCCTGCAGGTCGTCCCAGAACGGGGCCAGGATCCCGTTCGGGTTGGTGGTCGAGACGGAGGGGTTGTTGGTGTAGAGGTTGCTGGTCCCGGGGTCCACGAAGCTCATGAACCCGTCCGAGGCCACCCAGATCTCGCTTCGGAGCTGACCGAAGAGCGGGATGGGACGCGGCAGGGTGATGGCGCCGCTCTGCTGGTCATTGGACGAGGCGGTCAAGGTCCCCGCCCAGGTCCCGGTGGCGGCGATGGGCGTGAACCCGTTCGGCGCTGCGGGCTCCACCGAATAGGGGAAGCAGCTCGGGTGGGGCGCGCGGGGCGTGCCCACCTGCCCGGCGGCGTCGTAGGCCGGCGCGGCGGAGTCGCAATTGACCGACGGCAGACCGCCGAGCGCCTGCAGCCCCGCCCCTGATTGCGTCTGCACGGAGACCCCCTGCGTACCAGCGCTGCTCCAGGCCGCCAACGCGTAGATCACCCCGTCGAGGTGCACGGACAAGGACCCGGCCGCATCCGGCATCTCGAAGGTGGGGCCGTACACGTAGTCGACGGTGGCGGCACCCACCGTGCCCGTCTGCGCGAGCAGGATCTGGCCGCCAGCGGGCAAGGGCAGGCTGGTGGTGATGACGTGCTGGACGCCGCCGCCGAAGTCGAGCACCGCGTCCTGCAGGTCCAGGGCGCTGGTGGAGTGGTTGGTGATCTCGAACCACTCGGCCTCGCCGGTGGCCGGGTGGTAGTTGATTTCGGAGATGGAGAACTGGTTCGGGGGGATCGTAGGCATCGTCCCCTGAAGCTCCATGAGGCCGTTCGCGAGCTCCGCCACCACGCTGAAGGGCTCCGCGCTGGCCACCACCGAGACCGGCGGCGCCGCGCTGCCGAAGAAGGTGAGCGTGTCACCAGACGAAGGGAGGATGGACGCGGTGACGGCCCGGTCCCGCCCTGCGTTCTGCACGCCAATGGAGGGCTTCTGCCACGTCAACCCCGCGATCGACTGGTAGGCGAAGACGATGCGCCCGTCCGAATAGAGCTGGGCCTGGAAGGTCAAGGACGAGCCGGTCACCGAGGTGCCACCCAGGGACGCGAGCACGCTCTGCCACTGGACGATGAGGCGGTCCACGCCGTTCACCTGGTCGAGCCGGTAGAACATGGGCGAGATGGTCCCGTTCTTCACCAGGTCATCGAACAGCGGCGCAATGGCGTTGGGCGCCACCGCCGTGTTGGGCAGGGGGACGGCCAGGTCCGGTCCATGAAGGACGGTGTCCTGAAAGGCGAACCAGCCGTTGATGCTCACGTTGATCCGGTTGCCCGAGACCTGCTGGCCGAACAGCGGCATGGAGAAGGTCTGGGGCAGGGTCACCAGCACGGCGTCCGTGTCCGAACCGGTGTAGCCCATGTCCACGCCGCCGTTGTTGATGATGTCCTCGAACTGCGTCCCCGGCAGGTTCCTCATCGCCGGCAGCCCGTGGAGCATCACCACGCCCTGGGCGGTGGTGCCGGTGAGCTCCATGCTGGCCCCCGCAGGCGCCGAGGGGCCGAAGGTCAGCGTCGCCGGCGTGCCCACCGTGAAGGGCAGGAGCTCCGGCTCGATCGCGATGCCCGCGCCGTTGTCCGCGGTCAGCTCGTAGGTGGTGTTCGCGTTGGGGTAGACCACCACGGCTCCTGCGCTGGCGGTGGTGCCCGTCACCTCGTGGCGGAACAGGCGGCCCACCTCCCGGATCTGCACCCGGGTGGCGTGAGGCACCTCCCAGGTCAAGGTCACCTCTTCACCGCCTTCGGTGATGCCGCCGGCAGGGGTGGCGCTGAAGGTGGTGACCACCGGGATGCCCACCGGCGTCACCAGCCGGGGCTCGCTCATCGCCTTGCCGCCGCGGGCGTAGATCGCCGCCAGGGTGTAGGTGGTCGCCTCCTGCGGGGCGAGGAGCGCCAGCGTGCCGGCCGCCGCATCCGCCGCGCCCTGCGACCGGTAGATGGGCTGCCCGTCCGCGTAGATCTCCACCTCGTCCGCGCCCACCGTCTGCCAGGCCAATTCGAAGGTGTGCCCCTCGTTGGCGAACGCCGGCGCGGTGAAGGAGACCACGGCCGGCTGGCCCGCCACGTACAGCGCCACGTTGCGGCTCGCCACCTGGCCTGAGAACCCGTGCGCGCGGACCACGTAGCTGAGCACCCCGGACGGGTCGAGCGACTCGGGCATTGCCTCGCTGAAGGACCCTTCGGCCGCCTCACCGGCGGTGGTGGTCTGGTGAACCTGGCCGCGGCCCACCGCCTCCACCGTGACGCGCTCCGCGCCGCGGGTCAGCCACTGCAGGGTGAGCGTCTCCCCGGCCACCGCCGAGGTGGGATCCGCCTGCAGGAGTTCGATCACCGGCCTGACGCCGACGGTGGCCTCGTACGTCTTGCCGTCCACCACGAGGTGGTAGGTGGTGTCCCGGGTGGGGGTGACCTTCACCCAGCCGGCGTCCACCTGCCCCCCCAGGTCCACCGCCTCACCGCCGGCCGTGCCCAGCGTGACCGCCCTCGCGCCGGCGGCAACCCAGGAGAGGACCGCAGACTCGCCGGCGTCCACCTGGCCCGGCGCTGCCGCGAAGAGGACGCCCTGTGCGCCTTCGTTCACGGTGACCTGCACGGCGGCGTTCTCACGCACCCCGCGGCTGTTGCGCGCGGAGAGCACGAACATGGCGCTCTCGGTGACGGTGAGCTGCACCTGGCCCGAGCTGCCCTCCACGCCGGAGAGCAGGCCCTTGGCGAGGTCCTTTATCTCCACCGTGTCCGCGTTCTGGGCGGACCATTCGAGCGTCACCGTCTGGCCCGGCTCCGCGACGGTGGGGTTGGCGGTGAAGGAGAGGATCTCCGGCGCCGCGGGGGGCGGCGGCGGAGGTGCAGGCTGCTTGGGGCAGCCGGCGAGGAGCAGCGCCGCGGTGAGGCCCGTGGCGAGGGTACGCAGAGCAGAGGTCATGGTCTTGGAACCGGAAGGGTTGTGGAAGGTCATCGCGTCGGTCCAGGGGTTACGGCTGCGCCGGCTGGCGCGGGGTGAACCGCCAGGCCGAGTGCGGCTTGATGACGGGCTCGTCCCTGCCCACGGCGATGGCGGAGCTGCCGTCCGGGGCCTCGAGCCAGATGGTGGCGCTGTTGCCGTCGGCGTAGTTGGCAGTCGTTCCGCTGACCATGTCCGCGTAGTGGAACTCGATGGTGCCGTCGTCGAAGAGCTTGGCCTGGATGTTCAGGTCGTCGTGCGGCGAGACGTTGTAGTGCCGCAGGCGGTGCCACTGGATGATCCAGTGACCCATGGGGGCCGAGGTGTCTTCGCCCGGGCCGATCCGCTGGCGGTACACGTTGGAGCCGGCAATGGAGGTGTACTGCAGGTCGTCCCAGAACGGGGCGATGGCGCCCACCGGTTCGGTGCCGGAGCCCGGCGTGGTCCGGTTGGAGTAGGCGGACGAGCTGTGGGTCGCGCCGATGTCAATCCACCCGTTGTCGCTCACCCGCATGGTGGTGGCAGGGGCCTGCCCGAAGTACGGGAAGGGCGCCTCGGAGATGTTCACCGAGGTGCCGACGTCGCCGAAGGACGAGCTGAAGAGCGCCACCCCGTCTGCAGAGATGTCCCGGTAGTTCACCGGGATCTGGCTGAGGACGTAAGGAAAGCAGACCTCGTTGGGCCCGCCCGGGGTCCCGATGCCGCCGTTCTGGTTGAAGGTCTCGACGCGGAGGGTGCACACGAAGCCTGCCCCGCTCGCAGTGAGCACGCTGGTATCCGGGCGCTGCCAGGACGTCCCGGCCACCAGATCTCCGAGGATGAAGCCCACCTCGTCGAGGTTTCCGCCGGCGGTGAGCAGCAGCGTGTCGCCGCCCGCGGTGTCGATGGTGAAGTCGTGCCAGGCGAGGTCCGCGGTGACGCCGCCGTTGGCGAACGGGTCGGTGCTCTGCGCGGCCACGAGGAAGCCCCCGGGAGGGAGGGTGGCGCCTTCGGGGAGGAGCCACTCGGTCTCGGTGTTGAGGGAGACCAACGTCGTGCCGGAGAGGTCCAGCTCGACGTCCGTGGTGTTGTGGAACTCCACCCACTGGCCCTCGAACGCCGAGGTGTCGGGGAGGATCATCGCCTCATTGATGACGACGCTGCCGGGCACGAGCACGTTCACCCGCGCCGAGAACGGGACGTAGTTGCCGTTGGTGGTCACCGCGAAGGCGTACACCGCACCGGCGCGCTGGCCCACGTAGTCATAGGTGCCGGTGACGGCGCCGAAGCCGAAGAAGGACCGCTGGTCGAACGGCGTGAGGGCGGCGGCGCCGCTGGCGGCGGTCTCTTCGGAGAGCTCCTCCGCCACCCGCCAGCCCACGCTGGCGTTCTGGCCCTGCGCGTCCTGGCCGTCGAGCTGGTCGTAGATGAACTTGAACTCACCGGTCTCCCACAGGTGCACCTGGAAGGAGAGGACGCTCTGGTCGTCGGTGGCGGTGCGCACGCCGTCCCACTGGATGATCAGCCGGCGGGGGAAGCTCTGGCCCTCCACCACCCACATCACCTTGCCGCTGCCCAGCTCCAGGTCGTCCCAGTAGGGGGCGATCATGGGCGGGAGGGCCTCTGACCCATCCAGCGCGACGTTGTCCGGCATCCCGGCCACCGGCGAGAACGCCACGAAGCCGTTCACGGAGACGAAGAAGCGGTCGTGCATGGCGTTGACGAACGGGAAGCGGAACCGGGTGGTCAGCGGAAGTTCGGCCACGCCGTCCTGCGCGTCGGAGATCTGGAGGGGCTCGGCGCCGCTGAAGACGTTGAGGTCCAGCCAGTCGGTGTGCGGGTTGGTCAGGGTGGACGGCTGCTGCGGATCACCGATGACGCGGGTGGCCAGCGCGGCGGGAAGATCCCACGCCACGGTGATGAGCTCTCCGGAGGTGACCGGGGTGGGGCCGGCGGTCAGCGAAGGCGGGCCGCCCAGGACGCTGACCTGCTGCTCCGCGCGGACCACGTCGCCTGCGTCGTTGAAGGCCTCGAGCACGAAGACCGTGTCCTGCCCCGGGTACACCTGGGCGCTGCCTGAGGCCACCTGGTTCTCGGTGATCAAGGCCACGTTCGGCCCGTGCTTCACGCGCAGGACCGCGCCGGTGGCGT
Organism: uncultured Myxococcaceae bacterium; assembly: GCA_964596895.1. Lineage (GTDB taxonomy): Bacteria > Myxococcota > Myxococcia > Myxococcales > Myxococcaceae > JAFAFL01. Next base: position 22,867 of record CAZQVZ010000013.1, on the reverse strand, counting down.
TCTGGGTGGTCCAGGACGCGGTGAGGGCGGTGCCGGGCGCGTTGGTCGAGGCCGGCAGGGTGAAGGCGTCAATCTGCGGCAGCTCCACCACGCGGAGCAGGGTGTCTGCGGAGGCCTCGGCCCCGAGGTGGCTGAACGCGCGCAGGGTGTAGGTGGTGTCCTGGGGCGGCGCCTTCAGGGTGATGCTCCCCTGGGCAACCTCCGCCTGCTGCGTGGGGAGCGGCTCGTAGATGAGCGCCGAGCCGGCGAAGAGCTGCACGCGGGTGGCGTTCTGGGTGGCCCACGACAGGTCGAAGGTCTTCCCTTCGGTGATGGCGGAGGGCGCAGTGAAGGACACCACCTTCGGGCCTTCGCCCACGTGCGCGTTGAAGGTCCGGGTGAGCGTCACCGCCGGGTTCATCTGCGTCACCGTCAGGGTGAACTGAAGGGGGTAGCCGTCCTGCACCGGCTCGCCGGAGGGCAGGGTGGAGGGAATGGTGAAGGTGTGGGTGCCGTCGTCCACCTGGGCGGTCTGCTGGGGGAAGTTCGCGCGGGTCAGTTCGCCGAAGGTGGCCTCGGTGAGGACCACCTGGCCTGCGCCGCGGGTCTGCCAGGTGGCGGTGAGGGACTCGTCCACCTTCGCCGCGCCGGCCGAGAAGGCGAAGGCGTCAATCACCGGCCGCACGCGGATCTCCGCGGTCTCGGTCAGGGTCTGCGAGGCGTCCACGCCGGAGGCGACCAGCGTGTAGGCCGCGGTCCGCGAGGGCGCGACCTCCAGGGTGCCGCTGCCGGCGGCCGCGTTCAGGGGCAACTCCTGGCCCACCGAGCTCTGCACCTTCGCCGCCCGGGCCTGGTGTGCGCTCCACAAGAGGAGCGAGGGCGATCCGGAGTCCACCTCCGGCGGCACCGCGACGAGGAAGACCTCCTTGAGGTCCTCGCTGACCGCGACCTGCACGAAGTTCGAGTCCCGCCCGCCCTCGCCGATGGCGCGCAGCACGTAGAACGAGGTGCGGGACGGCTGCACCTGCGCGGTGCCGTCCGAAGCGTCGCCCTCGAAGGCCACCTTGGCGCCGGCGTCGTCGAGCAGGGTCACCTCGGTGGCGTTCTCCACCGTGAAGGTGAGCGTGACGGTCTCGCCGGCGTTGATGCGCGACTTGTCCGCGCTGAAGGACTTGATGGTGGGGGGAGCGGGAAGCTCCGGCGGGGGGGTGTTCCGCTCACCGCACGCGGTCACTCCCACCGCCACGACGAGGGCGATGCACTTCGACAACCGGTTCATCAGGGGGCTCCGGGTCACGCGGGTCAGGCGCCAGTCGGGTGGCGCCGGGGTTCTGTCGGCGCGCGGACTGTAACCCAACGGTGTCAGGAAAGAACAGAGCCCCGAAGGCGTGTAGCCGCCCGCCGGGCAGGCGGCCGAGCACGGCGGAGCGGGCGTAAACCTCCGTCAGCTCAAAGAGAAAGAGCCCGCTGCCTGATGGGGCCCGGGCTCTCGCACTGCAGGACAGGAGGGGGGCTAGTCGACGAAACGGAACTTCACCGCCGAGTTCGGCTCGATCAAGCTGCCGAAGTTGCTGGTGATGTTCTGCACCAGTGCCGCCTGACCGTCCTCGGACTCCAGCCAGATGGTGGCCAGGTTCCCCCGGCGGGTGGTTTCGCTCGAGCCGTCCATCACCCCGTAGTGGTACTCGATGTCCCCTGTGTCGAAGAACTTCACCTGGAAGTTCAGGTCGTATGCCGCGGTCGTGCTGTAGCGGATGTGCTCCCAGGAGATGATCGTGTACTCGTCGCCGGTCAGGCCCGGGTCAGGGTCCTTCCGCTCCATGTAGATGCCGCCGGTGCCGGTGGGGAAGCTCAGCGTGTCCCAGAACGGGGCGATGAGCCGCACCGGCGCGGTGGCGCTGAAGGAGGTCTTGTTGGCGCTGTGGCAGTTGGTCACCGTGCACGCAAACACCGGCTCATTGGGCACGTCGCGCAGGGCGATGAAGCCGTTGTCGCTCACGGTGAGCGTGTTGTAGAGCCCGTTGCCCCACTTGATGGGCGCCGGCAGGGTGCTGTCGCCGGTGCTCAGAGTGACGATGAAGTCCTGGGTCTGGGTCCCGTTGAGCTTTGTGCCGGTGTTCTCGATGGGCTCGAAGGTCCCCTGCAGGGTGAACTCCCGGCGGTAGGGGAAGCAGCTCGGGCTGCGCGTGCCCGGCGTCCCCACCTGGCTGCCGTAGGTGCCGGTCCCGGCGCAGGTCAGGTTGTCCACGCCGGCCTGGTACATGTGATCCAGGAGCACCGCCGCGCGGCGGAAGCTCTGGCCGTTGGAGTGGCCGGAGGTGCTGGAGTAGGTGGCGGTGTCGTAGACCGCGTTGCCCTGGCTCAGCACGATGGTGCCGATGATGTCCGTCATCGAGAGGCCGGATCCCCACACGTAATCCGGGACGATCCCTCCGTTGTCCAGGAGGTTCGCGCTCTGCGCGAAGAGCAGGTTCCCTCCCGGCTGGAGCACCAGGTTCGCGGAGGCGGGGATGGTGTGGACCTGCTGTCCGAAGGAGATGCGCCAGCCGGACAGATCGTGGGCCTCGTCGGTGGCATTGGTGACCTCGAACCACTCGCCCAGCGGCGCCGTGGTGGCATCCGGGGCGGGCATGGCCTCGGAGATCCAGAACTGGCCGGGCAGGAGGATCTCCGGCGAGCCGGAGACCCCCATCACCTCCCCGGAGGCGGTCTGCACCAGCACCGTGTACGTCTCGGGGTAGGCGCCGACATCGTAGCCCGGGGGCACCGCGGAGAAGAAAGTGAAGGTGTCACCGGAGACCGGGCGCATGTCCACGTCGAACTGGTGAACCCGGGGCCGGAGCACCTCGATGCCGTCGAGTCCCACGATGCCGATGGACGGGGTGTCCCCCGCGAGCGTCCAGGCGTAGACCTCGGGGTAGGCGAACACCACCTTGCCGGAGGCATACACCTGCGCCTGGAAGGTCATCCGCTTGGTCGTCGTCGAACTGTAGCGGACGTTGTTCCACTGGACGATGAGCCTTCGGTCCGGGCCCTGTCCGTCCAGCCGCCAGTACAGCTCGGCGCTGGCGTCCTTCTGCAAGAGCTCCCAATACGGCGCGAAGGCGAGCGGCGGGAGGAGCTGGCTGTCCCAGGTGCTGGGGGGCGTGGTGCTGACGTGGGCGGCGGTGGGGTCCAGGGAGAACCAGCCGCGGTTGTTGACGGCGATCTGCGTGGCGGAGACCTGCTGGTCACGGATGGGGAAGGTGAACTCCTCGCCCAGGTCCACCACCTGCATGGTGTACGCGGTGGAGACGGGGTGCCCGGTGGTCTGGCCATCTTGCGAGATGTCCACGAAGGACTCCGACGGGTCGTTCTTCACCGCGAAGTCGAACGCTTGGAGTGTCCCCGCCAGCGGCGCGCCGCTGATGGTGACCTCCCCGCCGTACGGGGACTTCGCCGGTGAGAAGCTGAGCGTCCCCACCGTGGCCGAAGACGCAGTGGCGGTTGCGGGGAAGATGGAGCTGCCGACCGTGTTGTCCGCCTCGAGCAGGTACTCGGTGGGGCCGTTGGGATAGATGGTGATGGAGCCCTGTTCCGCCGCATGGCCGCTGGCGGTGTGGAGCACGTACCGATCCTTCACCGAGATGCGCACCCAGCGCGCGTTCTCCACGTGCCAGCTCAACGTGGTCCCGGTCCCAGCGGTGGCCACCATGTCCGGGCTGGCCGCGAAGGCGTGGAGCTGGGTCTGACCCACGGGCTCCACGGGCAGGGAGGCCGTGGCCTCACCGCCTCGGGCGTTCCAGACCCGGAGGGTGACCTGGGCCAGCGCCGCGGGCGTGGGCAGCAAGACGGAGTGGTTCGCCACCTCCTCGGGACGGGTGGCCACGAAGCGCGGCTGACCGTCGATGAGCACCTCCACCTGGTCCGCTTCGAACACCTCCCAGCGGACGGCGAAGCTGCCGCCTTCGAGCCCGTAGGGCGGGACCTCGAAGACGTTGATGTGAGGGTCGGTTCCGGACCAGATGGTCACTTCCTGGGTGACGGTATGCAGGCCCTGTTCGGCGGTGAGCGTGTAGCGCACGAAGGTGTTCTTCGCGGCGAGATCCGCGGGGATGGTGTCCACGAAGGTCCCGTCGCTGATGGTCGCCGGGTCCTCGAAGGTGACCCGGTGTCCACGCTTGTCGTCGGTGAGGGTGACGCGGGTTGCGCCGCCCACCGCCCAGGTCAAGGTCACCTCGTCCTCGGGACCTGCCGACGGCACATCCGATTCGAAGGAGTGGATCTTCGGCGTGACCTGGACCTGCGTCGTCGCGGTCTGTCCGGAGGCCACGAGCGTGTAGGTCGTGGAGTTCGCCGGGCGCACCACCGCCGAGCCGAAGGCCTTGTCTCCGGAGTGGACGACCGCCCCCGAAGCATCGGTGATGGTGACGGGCGCGGCGGTGACCTGCCACGCCAGAGTGACCTCGCCGCCGGCGGGGACCTCGGGCGGGAACGCTCCGAAGAAGAGCTGCTCGGCGGCCTCGGGGACGATCACCCGGGCCGCGGCGGAGTCGGAGCCGCCCTCGCCGTAGGCGGTGAGGACGAAGGTGGTGGTGGCGTCCACCTCCACGGTGGTGGAGCCACGCAGCCGGCCAGGCTCGTCGAGTGGGATGGCCTCGCCGGCGAGCGCATGGATCGTGAGCTCGGTGGCGTCCTCCACCTCCCAGGTGAGGGTGACGGTGTCACCCTGACCCGCCTCTTCGGGAGCCACGGTGAAGCTGAGGACGGTGGCCGGGGTGGGCGCGACCGGCGTCGGCGGCGTGGGCGAAGGGCAGGCCGCCAGCACGAAGGCCAGCGACACCGCGGCGGTCGAAAGCGTGTTCCTGAAGTTCATGGGATCTCCTGAGTGCCTCGAGGACGGGGCCCTCAGTGGGCGGCCAGCCGGTAACCAGAGTTGGAGGTGACGTTGGCCGCGTTGTTCACATTGACGACGAACGCGCCGGTCCCCGCGGGGTGCTCGAACCAGGTGGTGGCGCTGTTGAGGGTGGGCGACTGCATCAGCCCGAAGTGGAACTCGATGTCCCCGGTGTCGAAGAGCTTCACCTGGAAGTTCAGGTCATCCGTGGGGACGGCCGGCGGGCTCGGGTAGAACCGGATCGCGTTCTCCCAGCTGATGAGGGTGTACCCGTCGTTGGGCAAGACGCCTGGGACGCGCCGCTCCCAGAAGACGCCGCCGCCGTGGGTGAGATCGATGTCATCCCAGAAGGGCGCCATGACCCCCGCGGGGGCCGCCGTCGGATCAGGCGCGGTCTTGTTGGTGGACCAGCAGTACTGATCGCAGATGAAGCCGGGGTTGAAGGTGAGGTAGCCGTTGGTGGCCACCACGACCGTGTCCAGCATCACTCCGTCCAGCGGGAAGGGCACCGGCAGGGTGAGGGTGGCAATCCCGTCGTCGATGGCGATGCCGTTGGCGTCATTGCTGAAGGTGAGCGGGGCGCCGGTGGTGGAGATGGCTTCGAAGTTGCCGGGGATGGCGACCGGGGGGGCGTAGTTGGGGCAGGGGGTGTTCGGATCACCCGGCGTGCCGTACTCGCCATTGGCGCCATAGGTGGAATGGGTGCTGGCCAGGCATTCGAGCTGGGTGAAGCCGGCCGCCATGGTGAACCCGAAGGCGCCTGTCCCTCGCTGCCAGGAGCGGCCCAAAGGCAAGCTCGCCAGCGGCAATTGCAGCGAGGTGTAGGGGAAATGCTGGTAGCGGATGGTGGCGGTGCCCGCCTGGGGGAGCGTCAAGCCGTTGGGGTACTGGTAGGAGGCCACCGAGCCCGTCTGCCCGAGCACCACCCGCCCCATTGGAGGAAGGGTGACGGCCCCCAGGGTGTGGGTGGTGCCGCCGCCGAAGTCCAGGGTCCAGCCGGCGAGGTCCACCGGGTCGTTGACGAGGCTGCGGAGCTCCAGCCACTGGCCGTCGGCCACCGCAGGGTTGACCATCAGCTCGGTGATCTCGAACTGATTGAGCGGGAAGGAGGCGTACGGCCCTTCCACCGCGAAGGTGGCGGCGCCGTGGACCTCCACCAGCGCGGTGTACGTCCCCGAGGCCGCCGGCACCGTGGCAGGCGGGGTGACCCGGCCGAACACCTGGTAGACGTCACCGCTCTCGGGGAGCCGGGTGGTGGTGATGGCCGACGCCCGCGCGTGGTCCTGCAGGCCGATGGTGGTCGGGACCGGGGTGAAGCCGGTGAGCTGGTCGTACGCGAAGATCACCTTGCCGCCGCTGTAGACCTGCGCCTGGAAGGTGACCGACGATCCCGGGATCATCGAGTTGCCCGAGTCCACGCCGAAGTTGTGCCACTGGATGATGAGCCGGCGCTCGGAGCCCACGGAGTCGAACCGGTAGTAGATGTCGCTGGCCGTTCCGGCCCCGGTGCCGTCCGAGTCACGCAGGTCCGCGTAGTAGGGCGCAATCGCCAGCTCCGGCAGCGCGGTGGAGGGGAAGGCGGGCGGGGTGTCAGGCCCTGTGAAGACTGCGGTCCTGAAGGCGAACCACCCGTTGGGGGAGATGGAGACCTGGTTGCTGCTGACCGCAGTGCCAAACAGGTTCACGTTGACCGTCTCCGGCAGCGTGATCAGCCTGTGCGTGGTGTCCGGCCCGGTGTAGGCGAGCGGGGTCCCGGTGGTGGAGATGTCCTCGAAAAGGGCGCCCGGCGGGTTGAACACCACCGCGTTGATGTCCAGGAGGTCTCCGCTGCCGTTGGCGGTGGAGCCGGTGATCTGGATCTCTCCCCCTTCAAGCACGCCCTGGGCGCTGAAGGTGAGCTGGGCGGCCGTCGCCACCGTGGCGCTGAGCGAGGCGGACTCGGTGTTCCCGATGCCGTTGTCCACGGTGAGCACGTAGGTGGTCTGCAGGTTGGGATAGACGGCCAAGGTCCCGCCCGATGCGTCCTCGGGGCCGAAGGTGGCGAGGACCGGCCCGTCTTCAACGGCTATCTGCGCGTGCTTGGCGTCCGTCGCCGTCCAGGTCAGCGTCAGCGGCTCGCCGCCCAGGCCGATCCCACCCACCGGCGTGGACTCGAACCCACCGATGGTGGGGAGCCCAACCGGGGTGACTGTCATCTCGTCGCTGAGAGCTTCACCGCCGCGCTGGTGCCGCGCGCGCAGGAAGTAGCCCGAAGGCACGGCGGGCGTGGGCAATTGCTGCGAGCCCTGGGCAACCTCGGCCGGGTTCGCCGTCTGGTAGACCACCACGTTGCCGCGCAGCACCTCGATGGTGTGGGCCTCGGCGGTCTCCCAGCTCACCGTGAAGGTCTTTGTGGCTGGGGCGTACTCCGGCACCACGAAGGACGTCACCACCGGGTGCCCGGCGATGTAGACGGTCAGCGCCCGCTCCACGACTTCGCCGGAGCCGGACTCGGCGCGCAGGATGTAGCTCAGGGCCGCGGCCGGGTCGGTGGAGAGGGGGACGGTCTCGGTGAACGAGCCATCCGCGATGGCGGAGGCTTCGGTGGTGGCGTGCAACTCACCGCGCCCCGCGCTCCACACCGACACCCGGACGGCGCCCGCAGTCTTCCAGCCCAGGGTCAGCGCCCCGCCCCGGGTCGCCGCGGTGGGGGAGGGGACGAACGCGGAGATCTCCGGCGCCACGTCCACCGTGGTGTCGTAGAGCTTCCCGTCCACCGAGAGCTGCCAGGTGGTGGTGCGCGGGGGCTTGACAACCAGGGTTCCGTGAGCCGTCTGTCCGGCGAGGTCCACGGGCTCGCCGGCCGTCGTGGACAGGGAGACGGTCTTTGCGCCTGGCGCGGACCAGGCGAGGGTGGCGCTCTCACCAGCGGAGATCCGGTCCGGGGAGGCCACGAAGGTCACGCTCTGCGCGCCGCCGATGACCCGAACCGACACGGTGGCCGAGTCCCCCACGCCGCGGTCGTTGAGCGCGGTGAGGGTGTAGAGGGTGGTGGCGGAGGGCGCCACCTCGACGGAGCCTTCGAAAGAGGTGGCCTCGACGCCGGAGACCAGCCCGAGCTTCGCGTCCCGCAGCTCCACGGAGGCCGCGTCCCGGACTTTCCAACTCAGGGTGACGGAGCCGCCCGCATCGATTTCGGTGGCGGAGAGGGTGAAGGACTCCACCCGCGGCGCCGGCGAGGGCGGCGGCGGAGGTGGCGTTTCGCCGGGGCAGCCGGAGAGGGCAACCGCGAGCGTGGCGACGAGCGCGAAGCGGGTGCGCAGGGTGAAGACCCTTTGGAGGAAGGTGTCCGTGTTCATGGTGTCGGTCTCCGTCACTTGGTGGGGATGAACCGGTAGCCGGAGTTCGCCTGGACGGTCCCGGCCTCGTTGATGCCGATGGGCAGCGCGCCGCTGCCGTCTGGCCGTTCGATCCAGATGGTGGCGCTGGTCCCCGTGTGGAAGTCCGCCTTGGCCGCGCCGCTGGGCGCCACCAGGGGGCCGTAGTGGAACTCGATGACACCGGTGTCGAAGAGCTTCACCTGGAAGAACAGCCGCGACGCGGTCTCTCCCCAGATTCGGTAGTTGTCCCAGGCGACGACCGTATAGCCGGCCTTTCGTTCCATCGTGATGGAGGCGGTCTTCAGCCCCAGTGTCGCGTTGGCGCTCTGCCCGAGGATCTCATCCCAGAACGGCGCGATGACGCCGTGGGGGCCGGCTCCGCCTGGCGCCGTGTGGTTGCACGTGCCTGACCCGGTGCACGTGCTCGGAAGGCCGTGCTCGGTGAGGACGTTCCCGAAGGTCAGGAAGCCCGCCGAGGAGACGCTGAACTCGGTGTACGTGTTGCCGAAGTAGGTGAAGGGCTCCGGCAGCGTCGCCTGGCTGAACCCCGATGCGGTCGATTGGTAGATGAAGGTCGCGCCCGGTGAGTCGTAGAGGTTCTCCCAGGCGCCGGGGATGGACTGCAGCGCGTACTCGAAGCAGGCCTCGTTGAGTTGGCCTGGCGTACCGACGGCGCCGTTGGACCCGTAGGTTTCGGTGCCGCTGCAGAAGAGCGGGTTGCCGCTGCCGTCAATGGCTTCGTCGGTGGCCTGGATGGACTTGCCCGGCTGAAGCTGCGTGCCCACGTATGCCAGCGAGTCCAGGGTGATCCCGTTCACGGTGACCACCAGCGTGTCGTCCCCGGAAGTGGACGGCGCAAACCCGCTCCACTCCAGGTCCACCGGCGCCTCGCCGTTCACCTGCAGGTCCACCGATTCGCCGACGACGAGAAAGCCGTTCGCCGGGATGATGGCGCCCTCCGGAACCGTCCAGTCGGAGCCCGCGCTGATGGAGGTGAGCACGGTGCCTGCGAGGTCGATGTCCTCGTCCGTCAGGTTGGCGAACTCGATCCACCTGCCCGCCAGCGCGCTCACGTCCGGAAGGACCATGACCTCGTTGACCCGGAAGTCCCCTGGGGTGAGCGGGTTGACCTTGGCCGGGAAGACGTACCAGCCGCCCGCCGGGCGCGGGGCGAAGAGCGTGAAGGCGCCCACCTTCTGCGGGGCGTACAGCAGCTCGCCCATCAGGGGCCCGCCGCTGAAGAACACGAACTGGTCACCCGGGTTGAGGACCGCGGCGCCGGTGCTCGCCAGCTCCTTCGCCAACGTGGCGTTGAGCCGGTAGCCAATGCTGGCGTCGTCGCCGAAGGCCTGGCTGCCCACGAGGTCCCCGTAGGCCAGCGTCATCTTGCCGTTCTCGTAGAGCTGGACCTGGAAGGTGAGCTCGCTCTGGTCGTCGCCCGCAATCTGGACCTTGTCCCACTGGATGATCAGCCGGCGGGGGAACTCCTCGCCTTCGACCACCCAGAGGACGCGGCCGTTGGCACCCAGCTGCAGGTTGCTCCAGAACGGCGCCACCATCATCGGGACCTCGCCCGGGTCTTCGAGCGTGACGTTGACCGGCAGGGAGCTGCCCGGGTTGAAGCGGACGAAGCCGTTGGTGGAGACGAAGTACCGGTGGTTCAGCGAGCCGGCGAGGGGGAAGAAGAACGTCTGCGGGAGCGGCACCGCCTCCAGCGCATCATCCGGGTTGGCGAAGACGAGCGCCTTCGCATCGGTGTGAAGGTTGAGGTCGAGCCACTCGGTGGACGGGTTGGACGGGACGACGGGCGCGTTGGGGAGCCCGTACACCCCGGACACAAGTCCGCTGTCGAGCTCCCATTGGAACGAGATCTGGTCTCCCGCGAGCGACGGCGTGGGCGAGGCGGTCACGATGCCCGGGGTGATCACCGCCACCTGCTGCTCGGCGGTCGCCTTCTCACCGGCGTCGTTGTACGCCTCGAGCACGAAGGTGGTCCCCGCGCCCGGATAGACCTCGGTGGTGCCGGCGGCAGCCGTCATCACCGAGCGGTAGACCGCGGGCCCCTGCTTCACCCGGAGGACCACCGACGTCGCGTTCTGCGTGGTCCAGATGGCCTGCGCCTGCGCGCCCACGTGCGAGATGGCCTGGGGCATCACGAAGGAGGTGATCTGGGGCGCCGCGACCACGGCCACGGTGCGGACTTCAGAGGTTTCGCCGCCGAGATGGCTGTAGGCGCGAAGCTCGAAGACCACGTCATGGGCGGGCATCGCCACGGTGTAGGTCCCTTCGGTGATCAGGTCCGCCTGAGAGGGGAGGGGCTCGTAGATGGGGTGGCCGTCCGCGAGCAGGACCACGCGGGTGGCGTTGAAGGTCCGCCACGAGAAGCTCGCCGGGCGCCCTTCGGTCACCGCCACCGGCGACTGGAAGGAGAGGATCTGCGGGCCGTCCCCGACGTAGCTGTCGCGGGTGCGGGTCACGGTCAGGGCGGGGTTCACCGAGGTGGCGGTGAGGGTGAAGCGCAGCGGGTGGCCGTCGATGACGGGCTCGCCGCCGGGCAGGGTGGTGGGGACGGTCCAGGAGAGCTCTCCGTCGTCCACCTGGCCCAACTGCCCGGGGCCGCTTGCGCCGCCTACCTCACCGAAGGTGGCCTCGGTGATGGAGATCTGGTTGGCGCCCGCCGTCTCCCAGTGAAGCACCAGCGCCTCTCCCGCGCGCGCGGCGGAGGGCTTCAGCGTGAAGCGCTTCACCACCGGTCGGACCTTGATCTCCGCCGTGGCGGTCAGGCTCTTCGATGCGTCCACGCCGGAGGCGACGAGCGTGTAGGCCAGGGTCCGCGCCGGGGTGACGTCGAGGATGCCGGCCCCCTGTGCGGCCGCGAGCGGGATCTCCTGCCCCGCGGAGGTCTGCACCTTCGCGGTACGGGAGCGGTGCGCGCTCCACAGAAGCTGGGACTCCGCGCCCCCGTCGATGACCGGCGGCACCGCGATGAGGAAGACCTCCTTGAGGTCCTCCCCCACCGCCACCTGCTCGAAGTCCGTGGCCCGCCCGCCCTCACCGCGCGCGCGCAGGACGAAGAAGGACGTCTCGGTCGGGGTCACCGCCACCTCGCCGGAGGCCGCGTCGCCGGTCACGTCGAGCTCGACGCCGGTCTGGTCGACGACCTGCACCTCGGTGGCGTTCTCCACCGTGTACGAGAGCGTCACCGACTCACCAAGCTGCAGCTCGGACTTGCTCGCCTCGAACACCACAATCCGGGGCGCCTTCGGGAACTCTGGGGGCGGGGCTTCTTTACCTCCGCAACCGGCGAGACACAGGACCGCAAGGACCGCGGGGGTCCCGAGATGCGTCTTCATAGTGTGAGGTCTCCGTCGAACCCCCGTCGGCTCCGTGGGGGGCGTGCAAGCAGGGCGCAGTTTTTACGCGTGTACAGGATCACAAGTCAAACCGACCACCAGTCGATGTCTCGTGATTCCAATGACTTAGAGCGCCAGGACGGAAGGTTTCTCGCATTCTCAATCCGCGAGAAACAGGCCAGGTCAGAATGCAGCCCCCACTGATACCGCCACCAGGGTGTCGTTCAGGTATCCGCGCCTGAACCGGGTGAGCTCTGCTCGCCAGCTCATCCGGGTTGGGCCTCCGGAGAGCGGGTGGGTGCCGCGGAACCCCAGGCCGTACTGGATCAGGGGCTTCACGCCCGCGATGGAGGTCTCGGTCCCATAGGAGGTGAGGCTGTGCGGCAGGTACGCGAAGCCTCCGCCCAACTGCCCGTAGACCCCCACCGTGCGGGCCGCGTTCAGGGGAACGAGCCAGGCGGGGGCGGCGGAGAAGTAGTGGAAATCGGTGCGGGTGAAGATCTGCTCGGTGCCTTCGCGCAGGGCGCTCCACGTCCAGGTCACGTCCAGGAGGAGCGAATCGGTGAACGGCTCGACGGCGATGAGCCGGCCCACCTCCCAATGGAAGCGCACCCCACCTGCACCGCGGAGGGTGGCCAGGGCGCCGCGGGGGCTGCTCATCAGGAGGACGCCGCCGAAGACCTCCCCGCCAATGCCGAGGTGCGGATCATCCAGCCGGGCCAGCCGGCCCTCCGGTTCAGCCTCGTCCCAATCCGCCTCTTCGCGGAGTTCGTCCACCGGATCCGCCTGGCGCCGCCGCCCTTCGTCGTACGGGATGGGCGCGCCTTCGCCTGCGCCGTCTTCGTAGGGGATGGGCGCGTCGTCTTCCTCCTCCCAGCCGGACTGGGCGGAGGCCGAAATGGGGAGCAGCGCCGCGCACAGAAGGACGGTCCGGACCCTGCGCGCGCTCACTGGGGGCACCCGGTCTGGGCCGCGGCGGCGGTGCCGGGGCAATGGGGCATGTGCTCGCGGGCCACCCGGAGCCGGCCGAGGAACTGGCTGCACACCTTCGTGCGCAGCTCCGGCGACGGGATGTGCGCGAGCAGCACGTCCAGGGCCGCCTCCAGGGAGAAGTTCTGCGGCGACTCGAGGTTCTCGTTGATGAGCTCGGCGAGGCCGCGGACGTCGGTGTCCCGGTACGCGGAGACGATGTTGCCGGAGAGCTGCTCCCAGTCTTCGGGGCCGCTGCCCGCGTGGTACAGCGACGAAGCGAGGGCGCTGCCCACCGCGTAGTGGAAGCTGCGGCCGGTGAACTCGTTCACGCCGAGCGTGACCAGGGTGTTCCGCAGCCCGTCGGTGAGGCACAGGTCCTGGCGGCTGATGTCCCGCGCGTCCGCCTGCGCTTCGTTGAACGAGGAGGACATGAAGCGCGGATCACACCCGAAGGCGGTGCGGCACGACGCGGCATACGCATGAAAGTCCGCCAGCCCTTCGTCGAGCGACTTGAGGATGTTCACGTTCACCGAAGCGGTGGTGGTCCAACGGCCGAACACCTGCGGCAAGGCGGCGTCCCCCATCACCTCCCGGGACCAGATGAGGTGCGCGTATTCGTGCGCGACGATGCCCCCGTTGATGGACAGGGGGGTGGCCTGCAGCTCTTCGAAGGGGAGCACCACGAACGCCTTCACCGGCGAGAAATACAGGGCGTTGTCCTGCTGGGGCCGGGCGCTCACCTCCCGGAGGCGGAAGTCGGGAAAGTAGTAGACCGGCACCTGCCCGAGCGTCCCGCCCGGCACGCCCACCGCCTGGAAGTGATCGAAGGCCTGCTCGAAGTTGTAATAGGTCGTCACCAGGTTCCAGGTGTGGAAGTCCGCGGGCCAGAGCACCCCGTCCTTGCTGACGAAGTGCGCGCGCGGGGAACGGCCGGGCTCTTTGAGGAAGACCTGCAGGAGCTGCTCGTCGGTGAGGTTGCCGCCGTTGAGCTGCAGGAGCGGGTCTCGGGGGTCCACGTCTATCCGGGCACCACCGATGAGCCGGGCCACCGCGCCTTCGAGCGCCACCGTGTCCGTCACCGTGCGCAGGGCCACCTGGGTGGGCTGGTAGGTGCCGCCCGAGCCGCCGCTTCGAACCAACGCCATCACCTGCACCGGCGGCTCCGGCGAGGGGGCGCACGCACAGAGGGCTCCCAGGGTGGCCAGCGTCAGGCGCCACGCCGCTGCTCCGCAGTTGGGCATGCGCGCCGTTCTACTACTTATCTTTCGGGTATGGCGCGCACTGAAGTCCCCCTGAACGACGTGACCCGGCCCACCTGGCAGCGCAAGGACCTCGTGGTGCTCGCGCTGCACGAAGGCTGCGAGGTGTGTGACGCCGCCGAGCGCGCGCTCGCCACGCCCGCGCCGGCCGTTCGGGGGCCGCTTCGGGATCCGGAGCTTTCGGTCCGGGTGCTGCACGGGCCCGAAGGCGACGGGTTGAAGGCGGCGGTGGGCGTGGGCGCCGATGACGCGGTGGCGCTGGTGACGGACCGCTTCCTGGAGTTGTTCGCGGTGCTGGAGGTCCACCGGCAGACGCCGCAGGCCTTCGTCGCGGAGCTGTCGTCGTGGGCGGACGCGGTGGCCCGTCAGTGTGGTGAATGCAGCCGCATGCAGTTCGATTGACGCACTGCGCATGCTCTCCTACAAGTCCCGCGCATGACCGTCCGGTTCATCTCGGAAGTGAAGCGCACCCACACCTGCGGCGAGCTGTCAGCGAAGAACATCGGCGAGGAGGTGGTGCTCTTCGGCTGGGTCCACAACCGGCGGGATCACGGCGGCGCGGTGTTCATCGATCTCCGGGACCGCGAAGGGCTCACCCAGGTGGTGTTCGAGCCCGAGATCGCGAAGGAAGCGCACGCGCTCGCCGGGTCACTGAGGCTCGAGTACTGCGTGGGCGTGAAGGGGAAGGTGGCCTCGCGCGGGGCGCAGGTGAACCCCCGGATGAAGACCGGGGAGGTGGAGATCAGGGCCACCGACCTGACCGTCTTCAACAAGTCGGAGACGCCGCCGTTCCTCATCGAAGACAAGATCGACACCAACGAGGAGAAGCGGCTTTCCTACCGCTACCTCGACCTGCGCAGGGCGCCTTTGCAGAAGGCCCTGATCACGCGCTCGCGGGCGAATGCCATCACCCGCACCTACCTGGACTCGCTGCGGTTTCTGGAGCTGGAGACGCCCTTCATGGGCAAGTACACGCCGGGTGGGGCGCGGAACTTCCTCGTGCCCTCGCGGCTGAACCCCGGGAAGTTCTACGCGCTGGCGGAGAGCCCGCAGCTCTACAAGCAGCTGTTCATGGTCTCGGGGTTCGACCGGTACTTCCAGATCGTCCGCTGCTTCCGGGACGAAGACCTGCGGCTGGACCGGCAGCCGGAGTTCACCCAAATCGACGTGGAGATGAGCTTCGTCTCCCAGGACGACGTCTTCGAGGTCATCGAAGGGCTCATCCAGCGGCTGTGGAAGGAGCTGCTCGGGGTGGACATCCCCACGCCGTTCATGCGGATGGACTTCGACGAGTCGATGGCGAAGTACGGCAACGACAAGCCGGACCTGCGCTTCGGGCTCGAGCACGTGGTGCTCACGGACCTCATCCGCCAGCACGGCGAGGGCGGCGGCGCAGCCCTGATGTTCAACGCGGTGAAGGAAGGCGGCATCGTCAAGGCGATGCGGCTGCCCGCGGACAAGGCGCTCAGCCGCGCGGAGACGGACAAGCTCGAGGAGTACGTGAAGGGCATGGGCGCCTCCGGGCTCGGCCGCGCCAGGGTGGGCGAGAGCGGCGAGTGGACCCAGTCCCCCCTTGCGAAGACCATCACCGCCGAGCTGCGGGGCACCATCAATGAGGCCTGCGGGGCTGGGCCCGGGGACCTGCTCCTCTTCCAGTTCGGACGCGAGTCGCTCGTGCAGACGGTGATGGCGAACCTGCGCGTGCACGTGGCCAAGAAGCTGGGGCTCATCCCCGAATACGGCTCGGGCGGGCAGTGGCGGTTCCTGTGGGTCGTGAACCCGCCGCTCTTCGAGTACGACGAGGAGTCGAAGACCTGGGCCGCAGCCCACCACGCCTTCACCCGTCCACATGACGACAGCCTGCAGCACCTCGGCACCGATCCCGGCAAGGTGAAGTGCTACCGCTACGACGTGGTGCTCAACGGCTTCGAGATTGGCGGCGGCTCCATCCGGCTCCATGACCCGAAGGTGCAGGCGGAGGTGTTCCGCGCCCTGGGCATCTCGGACGAAGAGGCGCAGGCGAAGTTCGGCTTCCTCCTGGACGCGCTCAAGTTCGGCGCGCCGCCGCACGGGGGCATCGCCCTGGG
This sequence comes from uncultured Myxococcaceae bacterium, assembly GCA_964596895.1. Lineage (GTDB taxonomy): Bacteria > Myxococcota > Myxococcia > Myxococcales > Myxococcaceae > JAFAFL01. The sequence goes on along the minus strand of CAZQVZ010000013.1, from coordinate 6,982 downwards.
CATGGACCGGCTGGTGATGTTGCTCACCGGCGCGGAGTCCTTGCGAGACGTGGTGGCGTTCCCGAAGACGCAGCGGGGGACGGACCTGTTGACCGGCGCGCCCGGAGACGTGGACGAGCGGCAGTTGCGAGACGTGCACGTGAAGAGCAACCCGCCCGCCGCGAAGTAGCGGCACGGGAGAGGCCGGCCCAAAAACCGCAGGACCAAGAAGGAGGAGCACCCATGGACACGCTTCCCACGCCGGGCCCGGTGATCACCCCGGTGACGGGCTCCCCCTCGCAGGAGGAGAGGACCTTCGGGCTGCTGGTGCACCTCGCCGCGCTCTCCCAATACGTCGGCCTGCCGTTCGGCAACGTGGTGGGGCCGCTCATCCTGTGGCTCGTCAAGAAGGACTCGATGCCCTTCGTGGACCGCCACGGCAAGGAGGCGGTGAACTTCAACATCAGCGTGCTCATCTACGGCGTGGTGAGCGGCATCCTCACCGTGATCCTCGTGGGCTTCGCCATGCTCATCGCCCTGGCGCTCTTCCACATCGTGGTGACCATCCTGGCGGCCATCAAGGCGCACAAGGGCGAGGCGTACCGCTACCCGCTGAGCATCCGGTTCATCAAGTGACCCCCACATCGCCGCAGTTCGACCTCATCGTCGTCGGCGGTGGGGTGAACGGCACCGGCATCGCCCGGGACGCGGCGATGCGCGGGATGAAGTCGCTGCTCCTGGAGAAGAAGGACGTGGCCTCCGGCGCGTCCGGGGCCAACTCCGGGATGATCCACGGCGGGGTGCGCTACCTCCGGCACGACCGGAAGGTGACGGCGCTCGCGTGCATCGACTCCGGGTACATCCAGCGCATCGTCCCGCACCTGCTCTTCCGCATCCCCTTCATCATGCCGATGACGGCGGAGGACCTGGACAACCCGAGCCTGGGCGAGCGGCTCCTCCACTACGGCGCGCAGGTGTACCTGGGCGCGTATGACCTCTACCAGCCGTTCAAGCGCGGCAAGCCGTCCACGCACCTGACGCCGGAGGAGGTCTATGACCTCGAGCCGGGGCTCAAGCGGAACCTGATCGGCGCGGTGACCCTGGACGAATGGGGCATCGACCCGTGGCGGCTGTGCGCGCTCAACGCGCTCTCGGCGAAGCAGCACGGCGCCACCTTCCTCACCTACCACCGGGTGCACGGCTTTGTGCGCGGCCCCAGGGGGAACATCGAAGGCGTCCAGGTGCGAGATGACCGGACCGGGCAGCACGCCACGTACACCGGCAAGCTGGTCATCAACGTGGCGGGCGCCTGGGCCCCGAAGGTGGCGGCCCTGGCGGGGGCCACGGTGCGGATGCGGCCGGGCAAGGGCGTGCACCTGACCCTGGACCGCAGGCTCTCCAACTACGGCGTCATCACCAACGCGGTGGATGGGCGGCAGATCTTCGTGATGCCGCACGAGCAGACCTCCATCATCGGCACCACCGACGACGACTACTACGGCGACCCGGACGACCTGCGCGTCACCGAGGACGAGGTGGAGTACCTGCTGGAGGGCATCGAGCACGCCATCCCCGGCATCCGCCAGGCCCGCATCCTGCGCGCGTGGGCGGGGCTGCGGACGACCCTGCACGAGTACGGAAAGATGGAGGACGCGCTCTCCCGCGAGCACGCCATCTTCGACCACGCGGACGAAGGCGCGCGCGGCCTGTACACGCTCATTGGCGGGAAGCTCGCGTCCTACCGGGTGCAGAGCGAGGAGCTCACAAACCTGGCGGCGAGCCTCCTGGGCGTACAGCAAGGGTGCCGGACGCACCTCGAGCCGTTGCCCGGCGGCGAGTCCTTCCCGGACGTGGCGGAGCTCTCCCGGCGCCATCGCATCCCCGAGCCCATGGTGGGGCGGATGGCGTACCGGCACGGGAAGAACGCCGAGAAGATCTGCGAGTTGGCGGACAAAGAGCCGCACCTGCGCGCGCCCTTGTGCCGCTGCGAGCAGACGTCCTTCGCCGAGGCCGCGTACTGCATCCGCTTCGAGAACGTGCGCAAGCTCACCGACCTGCGCCGGCGCTGCCGGGTGGGGATGGGGCCTTGCCAGGGCGCGCGGTGTGCCGGCGCGGCGGCGGCGCTGTTCGCGAAGGAGCGGGACCTCTCCAACGGGCAGGCGCATGAAGAGCTCCTCGACTTCGTGGGCGCGCGCTTCAAGGGCAAGCGGCCGGTGCTCGCAGGCGAGCAGATGGCGCAGGAGGAGCTCAACCGCGGCAACTACCTGACGGTGGGCAACCTCGACGGGAGCTACGGGCGTGAGTGAGGTGCTCGTCATCGGCGGCGGGATGGCGGGCTGCATCGCCGCCCTGTCGGCCCGGCGGGCGGGGGCGCAGGTGCGGGTGGTGCGCCGGGCGCTCGGGGCCACCGCGTTGTCGTCGGGGGCCATCGACGTGGCGGCGGATCCGGTGGCGCCGGGCGGGGACTGGCCATCCCACCTCATCTCGCCGTTGGAGGGCGCGCGCGCGTGGTCCCGCATCCGGCCCAACCATCCGTACGCCGTGCTGAAGGACCGGCTGGACAGGCTCGAGGAGTCGCTGCAGTTCGCGGCGCAGGCGTTGGGCGGCCTGGTCACGGGGCCGCTCGCGCAGAACGCGCTTTTGCCCACGCCGCTGGGCACGGTGAAGCCTTCGGCCATGGGGCAGCGCAACGTGCTCGGCGCGGACGTGGCCACGCTGCCTGCGCGCGTGGTCCTGGTGAGCTTCCCCCTGAACCCGCTGGCCAACGCGCAGCTCGTGGCGCGCGGCATCGAAGAGGCGGCGCGCGCGCTGGGCCGCAGCGTCAGCGTGACGGTGGCGGAGAGCGGCTATCTGAACGCTTTCGAGGACGCGCTGCGGACGCCCTTCGAGCTGGGCGAGCGGCTGGACGCGCCCTTTGCCCTGGAGACGCTGGCGGAGGATCTGAGGCGGCGGCTGCCGGAGGGGACGCAGGCGGTGCTGTTGCCTCCGGTGCTCGGGCGGCGCAGGCCGAACCTGGCGGAGGAGCTGGGCAGGCTTCTGGGCGCTTCGTCTGGCGGGCTTCGCTGCGCGGAGCTGTTGAGCCCGGCGCCGAGCCTTCCGGGGGTGCGGCTGCAGGAGGCCCTGGACGAAGCCCTGCGGCGCGCGGACATCCGGCTGGACGAAGGGGAGGTGGACGCGACGGGCGCCCGCGAGGAGCGCTTCCGGCTCGGGGAGGAGACGCTGACACCGCGGGCGGTGGTGCTCGCCACCGGCAAGTACATTGGCGGCGGCATCAGCCGGGAGGCGCGCTTTCGCGAGACGCTGCTCAACCTGCCGGTGGTGGCCGGCGGCCGCGTGGTCTCCGATGAACACGTCTCCACCCTGACCACCGACGCGCTGGTGCAGGAGCAGGCGGAGTTCCGCGCCGGGGTGAAGGTGGACTCGGACCTGCGGCCCCTGGGCGTTCACGGCGAGGTCGCCCACCCGCGGCTGTTCGCCGCCGGAGCGGTGCTGTGCGGCTATGACCCGGCCACCGACAAGACCGGGCTGGGAGTGGCCATCTTCACCGGGTACCTTGCCGGCGAGGCCGCGGCGCGGGCCTGACGGGTTCACCGGAGCGTTCACCCGAAGAATCCACCCGAGCAACTCACTGACGGAGCACGCGACATGGACTACCCCCCACGGCTCGCCCATCTCGCCACCCGGGACATCGTGGCGGCGAAGCTCGCGCGGCTGTTCGCGGACGTGCACCAGATTGACGAAGCGGAGGCGCTCGACCGGCTCGGCCGCGGGCTGAAGGGCGCGCTGTGGGAGTCTTTGCTCTCCTCCGCCTGGAAGGCGCTCCGCGCGAGCAGCGAGCGGCTCACGGACGAGGCGCTGGTGGAGAAGGTGGCCAGGGCGCTCCGGGAGCGGCCCTCGCGGCTGGGGCGGCCGGCAAAGATGACGCCGGGGCTGAGCGCGCTGCTCTTGTGGATAGATCTGGAGGCGGGCACGGCCACCGACAGCGCCCGGCGCGTCCTCGAAAGCGACGAAGGCAGAAAGCGCGTGGCCCAGGGGTTGGGTGAAGCCGGGGCGCTGCTCGCGGGGGAGCTGACCCGGAAATAGCAGCCGACGTGCGTGCCTTGCTGCTTTGCTGTAGAGTTCCGGCGTCATGGTCATCCGGAAGATCGAGGGACCCCCGCGAAAGTTGGAGTTGCCGGACGCGGCGCCGGCGGCCGCTTCGGTCACTTCGGTCACACCGGTCGGGCTCGGGACGCAGGACGACTTCACTCCGAGCGCTGGGGCGGGGATGGGGGATGGCGCCGGAGTGATTGGGAGCCTGGGGGCCCACTCGGCGCCGCCCGCCACCGCGCCGGCCCTGGGGGCCCGGACCTTCGAGCAGTTCACCCTGTCGCTTCTGGCCTGGACCTTCTGATGCACGCAGAGCTCGAGACGCTCCTGGGGGAGGTCTGCGCGAAGGAGGCGGCGGGTGACCGGGTGGCCGCGTTCCGGCTGCTCGACCGCGCACCGCAGGCCCTTCAGCACCTGGGCAGCTACCACTTCACCCGCGGCGCGCTGTCCTTCCGGATGGGGGAGGTCAGCCGCGCCATCGACGCTTTCGAGCGCGCGGTGAGGCTCGGCCCGGAGGTGGCGGAGTACCACTCCAACCTCGGCGCGGCGCTGTTCGAGCGGGCGCGCAGGTCCGGCGCCCTGAGTGAGGCGCCGCCCGCCCAGGCCGAAGGCGACCTGCAGCGCGCGGCGGAATGTCTGGAGCGGGCGTGTGGGCTGTCGCCGCGGCGCGCGTCGGTCTTCTCCAATCTGGGGTTGGTGCGCACTGCGCAGGGCCGGGCGGAGGAGGCGTTGACCGCGTTCGATCAGGCGCTGGCCCTGGACCCGGATGACGTGCCCACGCTCTACAACCTCGCCGCGGCGCAAGCGCAGCTCGGGCGCGACGAGGCCTGTCTGCAGACGTTGGAGCGCCTCCTCGAGGTGGACCCGCGGTTCGCGCCGGCGAAGGCGAGCCGGGAGAGCACGCTCAGCAAGCTCGGGCGCGCCGTCCGGTAGCGGATGGAGGTGCCCCCAGCGCCCATCGCGCGGAGCGCACCTCCTCTGCTAAGCGGCGCTGGTGATGAACGTGGTCTTCGTCTCGCCGCACTTCCCGCCGCAGTTCCACCAGTTCTGCTCCGCGCTGAAGGAGCGCGGGGTCACCGTGCTGGGCCTGGGTGACACCCCGGAGCACGCGCTGGCGCCGGAGGTGAGACGCAGCCTGCACGAGTACTACGACGCGCCGCTGGAGGACTACGCGCAGGCGCACCGGGCGCTGGGGTACTTCACCTGGAAGCACGGGCGCATCGACCGGATCGATTCGCACACCGAGCACTGGCTGGGGCTGGAGGCCCGCCTGCGCGAGGACTTCAACATCCCTGGCCCGAAGACCCAGGAGATGCACGAGCGGCGCACCAAGAGCGGCATGGCGCGGCTGTTCCGGGAGGCGGGCGTGCCGTACCCCGAGTCGCACCGGGTGCGGACCGCGGAGGGCGTGAGGGCGTTCGCGAAGGAGCAGGGGTACCCGCTGGTGTTCAAGCCGGATCTCGGCGTGGGCGCGGCGCGGACGTTCCGGGTGGAGGACGAAGGCGAGTTGGAGCGCGCGCTGGCGGAGCCCCTGGAGGGCTACCTGGTGCAGCCGTTCGTGACCGGGACCATCGTCAGCTACGACGGGCTGGTGGACGCGCAGGGGCGCATCCTCTTCGAGACCGCGCACGTGTACTCGGACGGGGTGATGAACATCGTCAACCGGCAGCTCGACGCCTGGTACTACAACCGCCGGGAGATAGGCGAAGACCTCCGGGATCTGGGGCGCCGGACGCTGGCCGCCTTCGGCATCCGCGAGCGCTTCTTCCACGTGGAGTTCTTCGAGCAGCCGGACGGCCGCTACCGGGCCCTGGAGATCAACATCCGGCCGCCCGGTGGCTTCACCACCGACATGATGAACTTTTCGGCGGACATCGACGTGTACCGTCTGTGGGCGCGGATGCTGACCGGGGACGCGCTGACCGACGTCCCCTGCGAGCGGCGGCACCACGTGGGGTACGTGTCCCGCCGGAACCGCCACCGCTACGCGCTCACCGTGGACGAGGTCCGCGCCCGGCTGGGCGACCGGCTCCTGCTCCACCGCCCGGTGCCCCACGCCTTCTCTGCCGCGATGGGGGATGAGCTGTTCCTCGTCCGCGCGTCAGACGAGGCCCGGCTGCTGGAGGACATCAAGGTCATCCAGCAGCAGGGGTGAGCGGACCTACTGCAGGGAGATCTCCAGAGAATAGGTCTCGTAGTAGGAGCCGGACGGGTTGAAGACGCGGACATGGTAGGTCCCCGAGCTGGGGATGGTTGGACCGGTCCAGGTCCCACTGGGGAAGAGGTTGGGGCTGGTTCCCAGGCCCGCGCCACTGCTGTTCCGGACTTCCGCCGCGACGTCGGCGGTGCCGCTGAGCATCTTCACCTGCACCGACTTGCCGACGGCGGATGAGGGCAGCGAGAGCGCAAAGAAGTCCGCCGTGAAGTCGGACAGCGATCCGCTGACGGTGGCCGGGAGCGAAGGCACAGCATCTGCGGTGCCTGCCGAGTCGTTCGGTTCGGATTCGGTGACGACCACCGGCCCGGTCTGCTCGATGAGCCCCACGTCCATGACGTAGGAACCGGACGAGCCGGTCGTGTAGCCGTCCACCCAGAGGTAGTAGGTGCCAGGGGTCAGCCCGGTCCAGTTGAGCGTCTCGACACCGCTGGAGGCGTCTCTGCAGACGAGCTGCGTGCCGCCCGAGCAAGCAGTCCACAGGCTCACGCCGAGGTCCGCGCTGTTCGGTGTGAGGGTGACGTTGAGATCACCGCCGGAGGTGGTGAAGGAGTAGACGCGGTCCGGCGCGCCCGCGGTGCTCGAGCAGCTGTGGCTGTTGGCGTGGGTGGCCCCCACGGTGGTGCCGTTGACCGAAGCGGACTTCGTGCCCGTCCCGGTGAAGGCCAGCGCGATGGGCGAGGAGCAGGTGTCACCGCT
>CAZQVZ010000012.1:0-34583 GCA_964596895.1 uncultured Myxococcaceae bacterium | reverse complement strand
GAACACCATCCACTGCGGCGGAGACGAGCCGACGTGGAGGACGGGCGCCCAGGTCGCCCAGGGCAGCTACTTCACCATCAACCACAACGCCCAGGTGGCGCAGGTGACGGCGCCGCAGGACGCGGAGCTGGCGAAGCTGTCGGCGGAGCTGAACGGCACGTACATCGCCTTTGGCCGGAAGGGTGGAGAGGCCCGGGCGCGGCAGGAGAAGGTGGATCGCGCGGCAGCGGCAGCAGCGCCCGCGGCGGCAGCGGAGCGGGCGGCGGCCAAGAGCACGACGAACTACACCAACTCGGACTGGGACCTGGTGGACGCCACCCGGGATGGCCAGGCCAGCGTCGCGCAGCTCGAGGAGGAGGCGCTGCCCGCCGAGATGAAGGGCATGAGCCCAAAGGAGCGCGAGGCCTACGTGGCCCGGAAGGCCAGTGAGCGGGCGAAGTTGCAGAAGCGCATCCAGGAGCTGTCGGACGAGCGGCGGAAGTACCTCGCCGAGCAGTCGAAGAAGGGGGCAGAGGCGACGCTGGACTCGGCGCTCAACACCTCCATCCGCAAGGAGGGGACGAAGCGGGCCTTCACCTTCTAGGCGCGGCGAAGAAGTGTTGAAACAGGAGCGTCCGCTGCGAGGCGGGCGCTCTCGTGTTTCTCGGGTCCATCCCTTCTCGTTGACCGCCCCGGGTGGAGCGCAGTGACGCTCCCGTCCCTCTTCGCGGAGGTGTCCCTGGCGACCTCCTCGAGCGGCGGCACCGTTTCGACGCTCGGCGGCCGGTCACCCTCGCCACGCCTCGCTGCGAGCGGGGCCTCGATGCTGGACGCGGGCGCGCTGTCGCTCAGGGACGCGACGGTGGCGCTGTCTGGCGAAAGCACCGCGACGCGCGGTTGGGCGCCTTGGCTTCGTCGCCACCCGGCTTGGGAGCTGCTGCACGACACCTTCACCTGCGACCCGGACGTGTTCCTTCTGGGCGTCACCTTCCCGAACGAACAGGACGCCGCCTTCGCCGTCCCGAGTCCTCCCGCAGCCGCGGACGCCTGAGCAGATGGAGCAGATGATGGGCGGCTTCCCGCGAAGCCGTGGAAGGTAAGGGCCGCATTGGGTGGGCCCCGTCAGAGGCGCGCTGAGGTCGAGCCCAGGACGAGCCGTGCCGTGCGCATTTCGACGCGCGATGCTCGAACTATCTGTGAAAGACTCGCTTTCCCGGAGTCTGGGCCCCTCCTGCCTCGGGGGTCCCCGAACACAGCCTGATCATCAGACGCCTGATGATCGGACGCCCGCAATCGATCATCGGACGCCTGATGATCGGACGCCCGCAATCGATCATCAGGCGCCCGATCATCAGGCTGCGTTCGGAGACCCCGGCGGAGGGTGGGCGCCTCTTCGCCCACAACTCTCAGCTTTCGAGAATCCCGTGGACGGCCCCAGGTCTGGCCTCTTGCGCGCCGCGTCACCGGAAGGGGGCCGTCTCAGCAACAGCACTCGGCCCAGCCATCCGTGAGGATCGGCCGAAGGGGGTCGCTGGCGGGCTCGGCGACCTGCAGGCTCACTGTCCCCACCTGGATCGGCGCGCGGAACTGAAGCGGGCGCGCGTGCGAAGTGCCTGGGACCTTCACCTCCAGCTCGAGCACCCTCCTGCCGCCGCCATCCGCCGGCCGGAGGTGGATGCGCCACGTTCCCCGACGGGTGATCCACTCGTACCCGTCGTCACGGTCTTCGACTTCAACGACGCCACCGTCCCGGAACTGGAACCTGTGGAAGGGGTGGTCGTGCCCGCTCGGCGCAGTGAAGCGCATCTTCGGGAAGATGGACGTCAGCCCGGCCCGCGAGTGGATGTCCACGCCCAGCAGCGCGAAGTACCTCGCTGTGCCCCTGAAGCCCTCGAAGTCAGGATCCTCCCTCAGGCGCTTCAGGCGTTTCGGGTCCAGCCGGATGCTCCTCTCCAGGTGTGCGAGCGCCTCCTCGAAGCTGTAGGTGAGCGGAGAGCATCCATCCGCCTGTGACGCGGCGAAGACCGTGGCGGCGAAGTTGTAGTGCGCCAGCGCGAGCTTCGGATTCTCGGTGAATGCCTCCTTGAAGGTGTCCGCCGCCTCCTGCCACCGCTGGGCCTTGTAGAGCGCGTAGCCTTCCGCATTGAGCGCCTTCGCGGAAGCGGCTCCGGCCTGAGCGGCGCGGGTCCCGCCATCCGGCATGGCCGACAGGGAGGTCACCGCAAGCAGCGTGATCGCAACGAACAAGGCGCTCTCCAATCAGCAAGCAGCGCCACCAGACGTGCGCCAGGGACGGCCATTCAAGCCGCCCGCTCTTGCCCAGCGCCATAGTCCCTGCGCGCGCACGCTGTGGTCCCGCTCTTCGTGGTGAGACGCAGCCGGCTCCTACGGCAGCCGCCAGCTGAAGCCTGGATCCGGCAGGCACTCCTCCCACAGCTTCACCAGCGCCAGGCCCCCGTCCTGCGCCACCGTCATCCCTGAGCGGTCCTGCGCGCGGGTGATGACGTAGTTGAACCGCCGGGACCCGCGCGGTGGCCCCCCGCTTCCATACAGCGGCACCCGGTGGTGGAGGTACGCGTAGCCGCCCATCCACGCCGGGTGCACGCCCTCTACAGCGAGCCCGCAGACGTCATCCTGCCGCGCTGCGCGCAGGAGCAGCCGGTTGACGCTGCCGAAGTCGTCCCAGGCGCTGCGCTCCGAGCGCTGGTTCTCGTAGCCGCCCACCTGGTGGAAGGTCAGCGCCTTCGCCGTCACCGCCGACGGCACCACCGCGCAGACCAGCAGCGCCGAACCCACCTGCGCCACCTGTCTTCCCGCGCGCGCCGACAACGACGAGAGCGCGGTGAGTCCCACCGCCGCCAGCGCGCAGAACAGCGGAACCACCGGCAGGAGAAACCGCAGCTCCTTATGCGGGATGAGCGAATGCAGCAGGAAGAACGCCACCGCCGTCCCCAACAACACCGGCGCGCGGCGCACGCTCGCGGCTGCCAAGAGCGCCACCACCGGCGCCACCACCGGCAGCCCGCGCAGCAGGACCTCTGCGTACCAGCCGAACGGCGCGGTCCCCCACTGCGAGGCCTTGCCCTCGATGAGATTGAACTGGACGTACAGGAGCGCCGAGTGGAACGGCCGCCCCCAGCTCGCCCAGTCCATCCCGCCGAAGACGGCCGCCCACACCGCCAGCACGAAGAAGGAGGTGCGCACGCGGGGCCAGTCTCGCCGCGCCGCGAACACCGCGAGCAAGCCGAGGCAGAACAGCCCGTTCTGCAGCCGCAGCAGCACCGCCACGCCCAGCAGGGACGCACCAAGCCACAGCCGCCACCGCCCCGGCCGCTGCAGCGACTCCAGCGCGAAGGCGAGGCCGAACACCACCGGCAGCGCCGACGCGGTCTCGCTCATGGCGCGGTGGCCGAAGTAGGCAAACGGCGCGGCGAAGGCGAAGAGGAACGAAGCGGCGACGGCGGGCGCGGGCCTTGCGCCCATCACCCGCGCGAGCCGGAACACGCCCCACGTCGTCCCGGCCGCCGCAGCGATGAACGAGGCCCTCACGAACCCCAGGTACACCGAAGGGTCGCCGCCTCCCGCCTGCGCGCCGAGCCACATCACCCCGCCCACCAGGCCCGGCAGCGCCCAGGTCCGCGCGCCCTGCACGAACTCCCAGGGCACGAGCCCATGTCCGAAGACCCAGACGTGGGCCATCTCGAGGCTCTGGTAGATCTCGTCCGGCCAGTAGATGCCGTGGTCCGCCCAGGACAGCCACGCGCGGAAGAGCGCGGCCCCGACGGCCACCGCCACTCCCAGCCAGCTCGCCAGAGGCTCCTCGCGCACGCGGAGTCGAGTGATAGCAGCCCGCGCGCGCAGGACGTGCTTTCCTGCGCGCGCTCGGGAGGGAGCCAGGAAGATGCGGATGCACTCAGGGTTGCCGTGGGTGATGGCGCTCGCGCTCGTCGCGCTGAATGGATGTGACGGACCCACAGGTCCGGTGGGGCCGGATGGCGAACCCGGGCCCGCGGGCCCCACTGGACCGACAGGACCCGCAGGCCTCACCGGCGCCACCGGGCCCACCGGGCCCTCGGTGGACCTCACCCCGGTGCCAGTCGGAAGCAGCGCGTGTCCCGAAGGCGGTGTCCGGATGCAGGTGGGCGGCAACGTGGCGACGTACGCCTGCAACGGCACCGACGGACCGCCCGGCGCGACAGGTCCCACCGGCGCGACAGGTCCCACCGGCCCCACAGGTCCCTCCGGAGCTGCTGGCGCCACCGGACCCGCGGGCGCGCAGGGAGATCCAGGGCCTCCCGGCACCGCCGGTCAGGAGGTGTGGGAGGCCATGGGGACCGGCCAGCTGGTGGTCACGCCCGCGCTCACCGTGTGGACGCTCGTTCCCGGCCTGGTGCAGACGGTGAACGTCCCTGCCAATGCGGTGGTCTACGTATCCACGAGCGGCGGCATCCAGAGCACTGGCGTCACCGGCTCTACCTGCAGCGTCCTGGACGTGGGCATCTTCGAGGGGACGCAGAACGTGCCGTCGGTGGCGCGGCGGATCTCCATCGCCAACACCACCGCGCTCGCGCAGCTCGTCGCCAATTGGTCGATGTCGAAGGCGTTCACCCACCTGCCGGCCGGCAGCCACACCTTCGCGGTGGGCGCAGCCAGCGGGATGCAAGGCCTGCCCTGCGCGGCGGCCGCCAACGTCAGCTCGGCGGCGGCGCCTCAGCTCCAGGGCGTGTTGACGGTGATGGTGCTCAACCGCTGAGGACGGGGCGAGCCCCGCCTCCGAATTACCGCGGGATGAACACCCGCGCGTTGGGGCTGGTGATGAGGCTGCGGACATGGTCCGAGGCCTCCATCCCGTTGCCCAGCGTCACCGCGATGTGGCCGTGCGGGCTGCCTGCGCCGCGGTAACCCGAGGGGTGCACGATGATGGCGCCCGGCGGCAGGTTGCGCATCTGCGCCTGGCTCACCCGGACCTCGCGGAAGCGCGGGTCCCGCGACAGCACGTTCGAGTACATGTACGCCGACGGCTGCCGAGGCACCGCGAGGCCCATCCGCTCCAACGAGTTGGCCACGCCGCGCGCGCACCAGCCGCGGGTGTTCATGGACTGGGCCATGGACCGGGCGGTGCTGGCCAGGGTGGCCGCCCTGCTGCCGAACTGGCTCGAGGACACCGGCGCCGAAGGAGTCGAAGACGGCGACGAAGCGGGCCGGGAGGCCGGGCGCTGGTAGCTGTCATTGCGGCCGGGGACGCGGAGGTTGGCGCCCGCGTAGATCAGGTTGACGTTCCGGATGCCGTTGGCGTTGGCCAGCGCCTGAACCGAGGTCCCGAACCTCCGGGCAAGGGCGCTGAGGGTGTCACCACGCTGGATTCGGTAGTTCATGGGCGAAGCCTCCAAAAGAGTTATCGTAGCGGGGCCATCACGGTTTCTCATTTTCTGAAAGGCCAATGAATGCGGGCACTTGAAGACCATCTTCACGCCTTTCTGGCTGGAAACGGGGCCGCGGAGGCTGCTGAAGCCGCGCTCGACGAGGCCCTCCGGAGCGAACACGAGGCGCTCCGGGACCGGGCCGCGGGCCTGCTCATCGACGCGCTGCCGGCCGCGGCGCCGGGCCCCCGGGCCCGCATCCTCTTTCTGCTCCAGTCCGCCTGGTGGCCGGTGCAGCCCTCCCGCGCAGACGCCGCCTTCGACGCCTGCGTGGCCGCGCTCACGCCGCTCGAGGACGAAGGGCCGGAGGTGCAGGACGCGGCGTTGTTGTGGGCCACCTTGTCCCGGGACGTGCCGAAGCTGACCGCACGCATCGAAGGGGCGCTCTCCCACGACGCGTGGGCGGTGCGCCTTTCGGCCACCCTCTGCGCCGGCAGGCTGTTCGACGCGAAGTCCACCGGGCTGGAGGCGCTCTTGGCCAGGCTCGCGGACCCCGACCAGAGGGTGGCGCTGGCGGCGGTGGACGCGGTGGGCCAACTGGCGCAGGACGTACCCGACCGCGCGGTGCCGGTGCTCCAGCAGGAGGTGCGGACCGCGGACGGCGAGCGCCGCTTCCGGGCGCTGACGGCGCTCCGGGCGGTGATGGAGCACGCCGCGCAGGAGGGGGCGCGCATCGGTGAGCAGGGAGGTTCCCTGGCGCCGGCGCTCCGGGCCGCGCTGGGTGACCCGGAGGAGGCGGTGCGCCTTCAGGCCGCGGCGCTGTTGGGCCTGCGCGGTGAACGCACCTCGGACATCCAGACCGCGCTGGAGGCCGCGCTGAAGGAGCCGAGCGCCGAGGTCTCCGCCACCGCCGCCGCGGCGCTGCTTCGGCTCGGGGCGCCGCCGGCCGCGGCGCTGGGGCGGCTGGGGGCGCTGCTCTCCGGCGACCGGGCCGAGGAGCAGGAGGCCGCGCTCACCGCCCTGGCGCCCCTGGAGCCGGCGGCGCTCGCCCGCGCACGCAGCGTGCTCGAGGCCGGCGCGAAGGCAGAGGGTGACATCAGCGAGGCCGCGAAGGAGCTGCTTTCGCGGCTGGGGAGCGACTGACCCGGGGACGTCAGGGCCGCCGCGCTTCAGCGCTTCTTCAGGGCGTGTCCACCGAAGCGGTTGCGCAGCGTGTTGAGCAGGCGGTCCCCGAAGTTCTCCGGACGGCGCGAGCGGAAGCGCGCGAAGAGCGCCTCGGCGATGACCGGCGCAGGCACCGCGTGTTCGACCGCTGCGTCCACCGTCCAGCGGCCCTCGCCGGTGTCCTCCACCCACGCGCCCACCTCCTCCAGACGGGGGTCCTCCTTGAGCGCTGCCTCGGCCAGCTCCAACAGCCACGAGCGCACCACGCTGCCGCGGTTCCAGAGGCTCGCCACCTCCTCCAGGCGGTAGTCGAAGGGCGCCGCTTCGAGGAGCGCGAACCCCTCTGCGTACGCCTGCATCAGGCCGTATTCGACGCCGTTGTGGACCATCTTGCAGAAGTGCCCGGCGCCGCTTGGGCCCACGTGCCGCACGCCGTCTTCGGGCGCGAGCGTGGTGAGCACCGGCAAGAGGCGCGCGTAGGCTTCGGGTTCGCCGCCCACCATCAGGCAGTAGCCTTCGGCGCGGCCCCAGATGCCGCCGCTGGTGCCCGCGTCCAGCAAGGACAGCCCCCGCGCCTTCAGCCCGTCCGCGCGCCTGCGCGTGTCCTTGTAGTGGGAGTTGCCGCCGTCCACGAGCACATCGCCCAGGGTGCACAGGGCGGCCAGCGCCTCCAGCGTGTCGTCCACCGGCTTGCCGCTGGGGACCATCACCCACAGGGCGCGCGGCGGCTTCAGCGCTGCCACCAGCGCCTCGAGCGAAGGGGCCACCTGCGCGCCCGCCTCACCCGCCTGCGCGGCGGCCGCCGGGTCGCGGTCATAGACGACCACGTGGTGGTCCCCGCGCTCCTTCAGGCGGCGGACCATGTTGCCGCCCATCTTCCCCAGGCCAATGACTCCGAGCTCCATCACGTCCTCCCGAACAAGTGCGCATACAGCGCTGATTGCCGCTCGCCGGCCTCGCGGTAGCGAGCGTGCCGTTCCCCATTCGGCTCCACCCGCGCGCCCTCCGGCGCCGGCAACTCACCCAACCCGCCGGGCAGGTGCCCCAGCCGCTCCAACGCCACCAGCGCCGCGCCGCGGCTCGAGGCCTCCGGCTCGGCGGACAGAAGGAGCGGCTGCCCGAGCGCGTCCGCCATCACCTGCTGCCACGCGGCCGAGGACAACAGCGCGCCGCCGGTCCCCACCACCTCCTGCACCTGCGGCACCGCCTCCCGGAGCCGCGATGCGAGCAGCGCGCACCGCTGCGCCACGCCCTCCAGCGCCGCGCGGGCGAGGTCCACCGGCGTGGTGTGCAGCCCCATCCCCAGGATGGCGCCGCGCGCGTCCCCCGCCCAGCCCGGGCTGCGCTCGCCCCCCCACAGGGGCAACACGGTGAGCCCGTGCGACAGGGGCGGGCTCGCCTGCAGCGCCCGCTCCAGCGCTTCGCCCTCCGGGAGTTGCAGCGTGCGCCGCAGCCAGGAGACGAGGCCGCCGCCGTCATTGAGCGCGCCGCCGAGGCAGACCCGCCTGCGGTCCAGCCGGTAGCCCCAGAGCCCTGCGGGGATGGCGAAGGAGGGGGCCTCCCAGAGCACGCGCAGCGCCACCGACGTCCCCACCATCAGGGCGGCGCGGCGGGCGGTGGTGCAGCCAGCGCCCACGTTGCTCGCCGCCCCATCACCAACGAAGGGGAGCCAGGGGACCTCCGCCAACACCGGCCAGCGCTGGCGCCACGGCGCGGCGAGCCCCTGCTGCTGCCAGTCCTCCGGCGCGAGCGTCGGCAGATGGTCGCGGGTGACGCCGGCCTCCGCGAGCAGCGCTTCGTCCCAGTCACAGCGGTGCTGGTCGAAGAGGCCTGTGCCCGAAGCGAGCGACACCGACTCGGGCGCCTGCCCGAAGAGGCGGGTGAGGAAGTACGAGCCGAAGGAGCGCCAGGTCTTCGTGCGTGCGAAGGCCTCGGGGTGCGAGTGACGAAGCCACTTCAGGCGCGCGGGCCAGTAGGTGGCGTGGAGCACGCAGCCGGTGCGCGCGTGGACCTGCTGTTCATCGAGCGTGCCGCGCAGGGCCTCGGCTTCGGCTCGGGCGCGCCCGTCCATCCAGAGGAGCAGCGGGGTGGTGGGGCGGCCTTCGGCGTCTACGCCCAACAGCGAGTGCCAGAAGGCGGTGGGCGCCACGCAGAGGAGGTCTGACGCGTCCGCGCCGGCGCCGGCCAGCGCCTCATCCAGCACGCCCGCCACGATGGCGAGGAGCGCCTCGGGCGCCAGGGTCGCGCCGCCGTCCTGGGTGAAGGCAGGTTCGTACGTGCGCGACGAGGTGCCCTGCGCCTGCCGCACGCCGCGCAGATCGTAGAGCGCCGCGCGCGCAGAAGACGTCCCGACGTCCAGGGTGAGCACCAGCCGAGCCACGGCTTTCGACCTTAAGGGCGTGCGTGGCGCCGTGGCGGCGCGATGACCCTGAGGTGCTCGCTTTCGAACCGCCGCGCCGGGATCCCGGGCGGGAAGCCCGGCTAGAGTCGGCGGTCCCATGCGCTCCACTGCACCGCAGGCGTTCGCCCTCCTCGCCGCCACGGTCTGCTTCTCCGCAGGGGTCATCTCCTGCTCGTCGCCGCCGCAGCCGTGCGGCCCCCAGAGCTGCGCCACCGGCTGTTGTGACGAAGACGGCGCCTGCCAGACCCACGGGCTCCCTTCTGACTGCGGCGTGGGCGGGATGGCCTGTCAGACCTGCGGGGATGGGCAGAGCTGCGGCGCTGGCGGGTGCTACGGGCCTTCCTCGGCGGACGGCGGCAGCGACGTTCCCGACGCGGGCGGCGGCCTGTGCAAGTCGGACGGGGTGCCCTGTCTGTCCCCGGTGGAGTGCTGCGCGGCCGTCTGCACCGACGGTCAATGCGGCACGCCGCCCTCCTGCAACGACACCAGCGGGGACCGGGCCACGCAGGTGTGCCTGCGCTGGAACTGCGACCGGGCGAACCTCACCACCGGCCCCTGGTCCGGGGACGTCGATGCCTGCGACGCCGGAGACAACCCGGTGGACCGGGAGAACGTGCTCCGGATCGTCAACCTCTACCGGTTCCTCGCGAACCTCCCTGAGGTGACGACGAGCCCCGAGCGGGACGAGAAGGCGCAGGCCTGCGCGCTGATGATGAGAGCGAACAACACCCTCGACCACTTCCCGCCGACGACGTGGAGTTGCTACTCGGACGGCGGCGCCGAGGCCGCGCGCTCCAGCAACCTCGCGCCCGTCGCCGGGGCCTTCGCCGTCGACGTGTACATGGGGGATGGCTCCAGCGTGACCACCCTCGGCCACCGCCGGTGGCTCCTCTCGCCGGAGCTGGGCCCCATTGGCTCCGGGACGGTGATGCAGGCTTCCTGCCTGTGGGTCACCAAGGGGCGGGGCACCGCGCAGCGGGACTACGTGGCCTGGCCCCCGCGCGGCCCGTTCCCGTTGCAGGCCTTTTCGGCGGGAAGCGGCGCCGACATCAACAAGTCCGGGTGGTCCATCCAGAGCTACACCATCGACCTCAGCAGCGCGACGGTGACCGTGTCGGACGAGACAGGCCCGCTGCCCATCTTGCAGAACGTGCTGGAGGGACAGCCGGGGAGCACCTGGGCCATCCGCTTCAAGCCGGATGGCTGGATCCCCCAGGCGGGGTCCACGTACACGGTGTCGGTCACCGACGTGTCCACGCCGTTCTCGTACGGCGTCCAGGTCGTCGACTGCGGGTAGGAGAACGCATGCTCTGCGGCACCAAAGAGGGGAAGGACGTCCACCAGTTCGCCACCGCCCGGCAGCTCGCGGCGTGGCTCGGGAAGCACCACGACAGCTCCAACGGCATCTGGCTGCGCCAGTTCCGGAAGGCGTCCGGGAAGAAGGCGGTCACCTACGCCGAGGCCGTGGACGAGGCCCTGTGCTGGGGGTGGATAGACGCGGTGAAGAAGCCGTTCGACGACGAGTCCTCGGTGTTGTGGCTGTGCCCGCGGAGGCCGCGCAGCGTGTGGTCGAAGATCAACGTGGGGAAGGTGGAGCGGCTCATCTCCGAAGGGCGGATGAAGCCGCCGGGCCTGCGGCAGGTGGAGGCGGCGAAGGCCGACGGCCGGTGGGAGAGGGCGTACGCGGCGCCGAAGGAGATGAAGGTCCCCGACGACTTCCTGAAGGCGCTGTCGAAGGACAAGAAGGCGAAGGCGTTCTACGACTCGCTCAACAGGGCGAACACCTACGCCATCGCCTGGCACCTGCACAACGCGAAGAAGCCCGAGACCCGCGCGCGCAGGATGGAGAAGTTCCTGGGGATGATGGCGCGCGGAGAGAAGCTGCACGGCTGAAGTGCGGCCGGGGTTCCGGAGGCTTCACCCGTTCCGCGGCGGGTTGTCGATGAGCCTGCGCAGAAAAGCCATCTCCCAGTGCAGGCCGCGCACCGCGAGCCTGGCCTCGTAGATGAGCAGGGCGGCTGCGCCGAGCATCATCGACACGCCACAGAGCGCCAGCGCCACCGGCACCCAGCCCACCCTCAAGGACCGCTCCAGCGCGAGGATGCCGATCGCGACGCTGGTGGCCACGAAGGCGCCGGCCGCCACGTAGAAGAGGGTCAGGGCGAACTGCAGGAGGTGCCCGCGCCGGTCGAGCTGCGCCATCTGCAGGTGGATGCTGCGGATCCGCTCGTCCATCAGCGGCAGCTTCAGCTCCCCGGTGGCGAGCAGGTCGAACTTCTCGGAGAGCGCGCGCACCCGGTCGATGACGCGGGAGAGCCTCGTGGAGGTGGAGAGGACGAAGGTGCCGCACGCGGAGAGGAGCAGCGCCGGGGTGATCATCGCCGTGAGGACCGCGAGGGTCCGTGGCAGGTCCGGTCCGGGGAGATCCAACATGGAGGCGGCTGTAGCACGCCGCGTTCTTGCAGGCCGCGGGTCCGCCCCAAAGAGGAGGTGGTGCGGGTTCGTCCTCGGACACATCCCAGGCTCCGCGAACGCCTCTGAAGGGAGCCGTCGGAGGGAGGCAGGGCATCAGGCGGGCAAGCAAGCGTCAGTGAGCGCGGGCGGCGGCTAGCCGTGAGCGTCAATTGACCTGCATGCAACCATGACCTAAAGCGTCCAGCCTCTCCTACCGATGCTGCGCTACCGGGTGCGCATGCACCGCTCGTTCGCATGAAACTGACCACCGCTGACTCTCTGGACGCCCTGCTCCAGCCCTGGCAGGCCACGTCCGGCGTGGAGTTGGTCCCGTCCGGCACCTCCCTGACGGTTCGTAACACCACCGCCCAACGCCAAGTGGTGTGCCTGCAGCCGCGGCTCAACGTGGAGGTGGCGGGATCGCTGCTGCTTCAGGTGGCAGGCCGCATGCTGAGCGGGACCGGTGTCTCGGTCACAGTCGAAATAGACGACCGGGCCCACTATCCGGCGCCTCTGGATTCGACGAATCGGTTCAAGGTTCGGGCCGGCGCGAGCGTGCGCGTGAAGCTCGAGCTCAACGGTCAAACGGCCGTGGACCTGACCGCGCTGCACCTGTCGATCGCTGACCGCGAAGTGGACCTCTTCGAGAGCGAACTACGCGACGGAAGGGTGCTGCTCGTCACGCCCACCTACCCGTCCTCGCACCACCTCTACTTGAGTGGGTTCGTCCACGCGCGGGTTCGGGAGTACCAACTCCAGGGGCTTCGGCCCGCGGTGTTCTGCAGCTTTACGGCGTACGAATACCAGACCGTCTACGAGTTCGAAGGCGTGCGGGTCCTGCGCGGGCACACGTCGGACCTCCTGGCCGTCCTCAACCGGGTCGAGTTTGCGCGCATCGCGCTGCACTTCTTCGACGAGTTCTACGCCCACGTGCTGGACCGGGCCGTCCGCAACGACCAGACCGACCTGGTGCTCTGGTGCCACGGTCCGGAGACGCTGTTCTGGGATCTCCCTTTGGTGAACGGGCCGTACTTCAGCCGCCCCCAGCCCCCCGACGGGGAGAGGTTGCGGAAGTACCGATTGCTCGAGCACTACGCGAAGAAGTACGCGCAGCGCCGGAACGTCCACTGGGTCTTCGTGTCTGACTGGCAGCGGCGGCGGTCGGAGGAGCTTTTGGGGATCCACTTCGACACCGCGAAGGTCATCGCCAACTTCGTCGACGAGCGTCACTTCCCCTACCGGCCGAAGACCGCGGAAGACCGGAAGAACGTCTTCATCCTCCGGCGCTTCGACGACGAGAAGAAGTACGCGGTCGATGTCACGGTGATGGCCCTGCTCGCGCTGTCGCGGCGCGAGTGCTTCCGGCACATGACCTTCCACGTCTACGGAGACGGCGGGGCCCACGAGCGACTGCTCGCGCCGCTCAGGCGCTTCGACAACGTGGTCATCCACCGCCAGTTCCTCGACCACGCGGGCATCGCAGAAGCGCACGCGCGGTGCGGCATTGCCCTCTTCCCCACCCGCTACGATGCGCAGGGCGTCTCCGCCTGCGAGGCGGCCAGCTCTGGGTTGGTCGTGGTGTCGACCCACTCCACCGCCGTTCCGGAGTTCATTCCGCCCGAGCTCGGCACCCTCGTGGCAGGCGACGACCCGGGTCAGATGGTCGAGATCATCGAGCGGCTCTACAACGACCCCGAGCATTTCCTGGATGCCTCACGGCGGTTGAGCGAGCACGTCCGCGCGCTGTGCTCGTATCAGAGCACCATCCAGCGAGAGCTGAAGCTGCTCACCGCGCCTTTGCCCCGCGCGGCCGACGTTGCCGCCCCTGAGGAGGTCGACAAGCTGCTGACGGTGGTGGTTCCCACCTTCAACATGGCTGCCTGCCTGGCGCGCTGCGTGGAGTCCATGCTCCACGGCCCTCGCAGTCCACAGCTCGAAGTTCTCATCGTCGATGATGGGTCGACTGACGGCTCACGCGAGGTTGCCCAGAAGCTGGCTGCGCGACACCCGGGCATCGTGCGGGTGATCGCCAAGGAGAATGGGGGTCACGGCTCGACCATTAACCGCGGGCTGAAGGAGGCGCGCGGCCGTTACTTCCGGGTGGTGGACTCGGATGACTGGGTGGATAGCTTCGCCTTTGCCACCTTCCTTGAGCGCCTTCGCGAAGAGACCGCGGACGTCGTCCTCACCGACCACGCCGAAGACTGGCTGGGGCATGACGTCCTGGTGCCACGCCCGCTTTATTCGAACCTGACCCCCGGGCAGTTGTACGACTTCGACGTCCTCGCGGATCCGACCTATGGCTTCACTGCCTGGGGGCCGGTGCTCGCGACGGCCAGCTTCAAGACCGAGCTGCTGCGGCGTGCCGGGCTGCAGCTGAGCGAGAAGATCGCCTACGTCGACATGGAGTACTGCGCGCTTTCGCTGACCCACGTCACCACTGCGCGCTACTACGACCTGGACGTGTATCGGTACTGTCTGGGACAGGCGAACCAGTCAGTGAGCCAGGCCGGCTTCACCCGGCGCTACAAGCAGCACGAGCAGGTGATCCGCCGCATCTGCGATTTCGTGCGGGACACCCCTGAGCTGAGCGAAGCCAAGCGCGGCTATGTCGTCAGGCAGATCCTGCAGCCGATGATCAAGGGTCACTTGTCTCTGCTGCGTGAGTCGATTCGCGACCCTGCCCAGGTTCAGGGGTTCCAGGAGCTGATCCGGTCCTATCCCTTTGTGCGCAACGAGCTCGCCGAGGAAGTCCTCCTCCCGAACGGCTCCCCGATGCTCAAGGTCCTCAAGCAGCACGCCGCCACCGCGGCAAGGAACGCGCTGCCGTTCACCTTCGTTGCCAACCTCGAGCCGAACCTGCTCGACAACCCGCCCAAGGCTGCGAAGTACCTGCTCAAGTACTTCACGCCCTACGGGTTGGTGATGCGGCTCAAGCGCTGAGGTGGAGGCCCCGCCCGGCGGCCCTTACGCGGCCGCCGGCGCGCCGTGCTGCTTCACCCACGCTTCCGCCTCGAGGATGTTGTCCTCGATGGAGCAGTAGGTCCACCGGCCATAGCGGCCCAGGGAGAAGAGCCCCTGTGGCGCCATCTCGGTGGAGAAGCGCTGATAGAGCGCGTTGGACGGCCCGTTGATGTGGACGTACGCGGGGTTCATCACCAGCGAATGCGAAGACACCAACGTGTGCCCGTCAATGACGCCGACTCTCCGCAGCCCCTCGAGGACGCCGGGCAGCTCCGCCTTCGCGTCCGGGCGCGCGTGCCGGTCGAACCCCAGCTCCACGTAGAGGCTCATCCGGTCGCTGCCGAAGATGTTGTCGTAGAAGCCGATCCGGTAGAACGGCACGTCGCGCTGGGGGTAGTAGATCCAGTGCACGTCTCCAGGCCCCTTCCGGTCGAAGCCGAGGTTGAAGACCAGCACCTGGTTCCAGCTGAGCGGCGCCGCGTCCACCTCCCGGCCGCACACGCGCAGGAGCGCCGGGAACGGCATCGAGCTGACGAGCCGGCGGTAGCGGTAACTGGCCTTCGAGGTGTGCGCGACCTTCGCCTCGACGTCGATGCGGGTGACCGCCTCCTCCAGGTGGATGCGGCCTTCGGGCACCTCGCTGGCGAGCGCGTTCACGTAGGAGATGGCGCCGCCTTCGGGGTACGTGAAGGTCTGGTTGTAGCTGGCGTTGTCCGGGTTCCGCATGTTCCTGATCACGTCGTCCAAAGACACGTGGGGGAAGAAGCGCCCCATGGCGTGGACGTCCAGCTGGGTCAGCGGCGTCGCGTACAGCTTGCTGTTGTAGGGGATGAGGAACTTCTCGGCGATGCCCTTGCCGTACCGCGCGAACAGCATCTCCTCGAAGTTGTCCGGCGTCCGCGCGTCCGCGGACCTCTGCGCGAAGTACAGGTCGTGCAGGCAGTCGATGAAGTCCTGCTGCGGCAGCTGGTGGATGTTCTTCTGGAACGGGAAGTCCACCCACTTGCCGTCGAAGTGGATGAAGGACTTCTTGTTCACCGTGCGGATGTGCTGGTCCGTCATCCGCTCGCGCAGGTACTGCTCGATGCGCGGCTCGCGGAAGTGGAAGAAGTGCCCGGAGTAGTCCCAGGTGAAGCCGTCCTGCCGGATGGTGCGGCAGTACCCGCCGATCTCCCGGTCCGCCTCCAGGACCACATAGTCGGCGTCGCGGCCGAGGAAGGCGGCCACCGAGAGGCCGGTGATCCCCGCGCCAATGATCAGCGTGTCGATGTCTTGCATGGTCTACCTGTCCAGGAAGCGGGGCTGCTTAACACCGGGGTTCCTGCGCCTCAACCCGTGTCGGACCCGCACGAAGCGACACTTGCCGCACGCAGCTGCGGGCTGAGATAAGTCGCAGCCGAACCCTCAAGGTCGTAATGCCCCTCGTCAGCGTCGTCGTCCCCGTCTACAACCTCGAGTCCTACGTCGAGCGGTGCCTGCAGTCGCTGGTGGCGCAGACCCTGAACGACCTGGAGGTGCTCGTCGTGGACGACGGCAGCACCGACCAGAGCCCCGCAATCATTCGCCGCTTCGCGGAGCGCTACCCGGGGAAGATTCGCGCCTTCACCAAGCCCAATGGCGGCCACGGCTCCGCCTGCAACTTCGGCATCGAGCACGCCCTCGGCACCTGGGTGAAGATCGTGGACGGGGACGACTTCCTCGAGCCGGACACCTGCGCGTTCCTCGCCGCCAGGGCGGAGGAGACGGGCGCGGATCTCGTCATCGGCAACCTGCGGCACATCTTCGAGGACCGGACCCAGCCCTTCAAGCCGCTGCCCATCGACGGCGAGAAGCTGCTGGACGCGGCGGACCGCACCGCGCTCTTCCAGAGCTGGGCCACCCCGTGCGGCAGGCTCTACCGCCGGACGCTGTTCACCGAGGATCCGGCGCTGCGCTTTCTGCCCGGCATCATCTTCGCGGACGTGAACTTCGTCCCCAAGAGCTACCTCGCCGCCCAGCGCATCTACTACGTGGACCGCATCGTCTATGAGTACGACGTGACGCGGCCGGCGCAGTCGGTGAAGCAGACCGACCGGCGCGTGCTCAACGTCATCCCCGCGCTCCGGGACATGCTGGCGTACTACCGGCAGAAGGGCGCGTTCGAGGCGTACCGCGAGCCGCTCATGGGATACGCCGTCCGCCACTGCTTCGCCTGGATCGGCAAGGTGGAGACCCTGCAGGACTACCCGCGGCAAAAGGCGCTGCGCGAGCTGTTCGCCGTGCTCGATGAGCACTTCGGAACGGCCTGGAGGGACTCGCCACAGCTGCGCGAGGTGGCC
This sequence comes from uncultured Myxococcaceae bacterium, assembly GCA_964596895.1. Lineage (GTDB taxonomy): Bacteria > Myxococcota > Myxococcia > Myxococcales > Myxococcaceae > JAFAFL01. The sequence goes on along the minus strand of CAZQVZ010000012.1, from coordinate 17,943 downwards.
GGGCGAAGGCGCGCGCTCCTCATTCGGACCGCTCGGCAGCTGGGCTACGCGCCCCTGGTCTGGTCGTGGCAGCTGCGCGAGGTGAACGCGCGTGTGGATGCGCGGGCGGAGCAGGTGCTGGGGCCGGGACGCGCGCTGGATGGCTACCGCGCCTTGCGAAGGCGCCTGGACCGCGAGCTGTTCGACCGGCTGTCCATCTGACGGACGTGCGGCCGGTGCGGGCGGACCTGGCCGGCATCTACGTCGTTCAGCTCCGCGCGCGCCGCTCCGCCAGCATCTGCGCCACCGCGTCCGCGGCCAGGCGCGCCTCGGGGCTCTCTTCGAACGCGGCCGTCTCCTCCAGATACGTCGGATAGCGGCGGACGAGCCGCCGCAGGTTCACCACCTCCAGCACGCGCCGTGCGCCGGCGAAGGAGGCCTCCCCTTCGTGGAAGACGAACACGCGGTTGGCGCGCACCACGCGGTGTCCCGCGGCGCGGACGCGCTGACACCAGTCGTTCTCCTCGTGGTAGCCGCGCCCATAGACCGGATCCAGGAGGCCGTGGCGGTGGAGGGCCTCTCGCCGCATCCACAGACAGAAGCCAACGGCCGTGGGCATGGGCGTGAACAACGGCAGCGCACACAGGTCCAGGTCGAACGGCTCGAGCTCCGCCGTCGGCACCTGGCCCTGGAAGTGCGGCACCGAGCAGGCGAAGCCGTTGTTCGACAAGGGGGTGATGGCGGCGATGGCCGGGTCCGCCTCCGCGACCGCGCGAAGCCCCTCCAGCCAGCCGGGGGTCACCCGCGTGTCCGAATTGAGGAGGACGACGTCTCGGTGGGTGATGGCGAGGCCCCTGTTCGCGGTGGAGACGAAGCCGCGGTTCTGCTCGTTCTCGAGCAGCACCACCCGCGGATCCTCCAGGCGAAGCGCCCGCAGCATCGGCCGCATGTCCTCGTCGGGCCCGCAGTCGTCCACCAGCACCAGGCGCCCCAGCGCGTCTCCGGAGTGTTCGAGCACCGATTGGATGCACGCGCGCGTCCACGCCACGTTGGCGTAGACCGGGATGATCACGTCTGTCCGCCCATCAGCGCTCAAGCACGCGCCCCAGGAGCTTGCGCACCCGCTCCCCCGTCCCCGGCAGTGTGCGCTTCACCACCGAATGCGCGGCGTCCACCACCCGGTAGCGCAGCGGCACCGGCCACGCGGTCCCCGCCTGCAACGGGTAGTTCGGGATGGGCGCCTCGTGGGCCCAGCGCTCGCGCAGCGCTTCGGCATTTCGCGTCTCGCCGAGGCGCGCGAGCTCCAGGAGCAGGGCGTCTCGCTCTTCCAGCGCGTCGCGCAGCCGCGCCTCGAGTTCGTCGCAGCGGGAGCACGTCTCGGTGGGCATGGGGCGCTTCTTTATCACGCGCCCCGGGCGCGGCAGGGTGAGCTTGACGGAGGGTGGGGATGCAGATACCGACCTTCGCACCGCCCCATGACCAGCGAACGACGACGGCTTCTCTTCATCTGCGGTACCCGGCCGGAGGGCATCAAGTTGGCGCCGGTGATCAAGGCGTTCTCGGCGCACGCGGACCGGTATGACGTGAGGCTCTGCGTCACCGGGCAGCACCGGGAGATGCTGCGGCAGACGTTGTCCTTCTTCGGGCTGGGCGCGGACTACGACCTGGACCTGATGAAGCCGGGGCAGACCCTGTTCGACATCACCGCGCGGGCCCTGACCGGGCTGGAGGGCGTGCTGGAGGAAGCGCGGCCGGACCTGGTGCTCGTGCAGGGAGACACGACCACCGCTTTCACCGGCGCGCTGGCGGCGTTCTACAAGAAGGTCCGGGTGGCCCACATCGAAGCGGGCCTGCGCACGGATGACCGCTATTCGCCCTTCCCCGAAGAGATGAACCGTGCGCTCGTGTCCCGGCTGGCGGATCTGCACTTCGCGCCGACGCCGCGGGCGGTGGAGAACCTCGCGAAAGAGGGGCTGCGCGAGCACGTCTACCAGGTCGGCAACACCGTCATCGACGCGTTGCTGATGAGCCTCTCGGTGGTGAAGGAGCGGCACCAGGCGGCGTTCGAAGAGGAGCACCCGTTCGTCCGGTCTGGAAGGCGGATCATCCTCATCACCGGGCACCGGCGGGAGAGCTTCGGCAAGCCGTTCGAGGCCATCTGCCGGGCGTTGCGCGCGGTGGCGGAGCGCTTCGAAGACGTGGAGCTGGTCTACCCGGTGCACCTGAACCCGCAGGTGCGGGCGCCGGTGGACGCGCTGCTCAGGGGCACACCGCGCGTGCACCTGCTCGAGCCGGTGGAGTATCCGAAGCTGGTGTGGCTGCTGAGCCAAAGCCACCTGGTGCTGACCGACTCCGGCGGAATCCAGGAGGAGGCGCCGTCTTTGGGCAGGCCCGTGCTGGTGATGCGGGAGGTGACGGAGCGGCCCGAAGGCATCGAAGCCGGCTGCGCGGAGCTGGTGGGGACGCGCGAGGAGTCCATCCTCGAGGGGGTGACCCGCCTGCTCACCGACGACGCGCGGTACGCGCGGATGGCCCAGGCGCAAAACCCATATGGGGACGGCAAGAGCTCGGAGGCGATCGTCCGGCAGGTGGACGCCGCGCTCGGATGATCCTCGTCGTCGGCCAGTACCCGGATGAGTCCAACCACCGAGACGGGATGGTGCAGCGCATCGCTGCGGTGGACGGGATGCTCGCCGCGCACGAGCGGGTGTACGTCACCCTGGTCCACGAGCCCTTCCGGGACCTCGGCGGGGAGGTCGTCCAGGTCGCGCCCCGGACGCGCCGCGTCCAGCTGAACTGGTTCGAAGAGGCGCACGTCGCGCTGCTCTCGAAGCTGGCCACCGAGGCGTCCTGCGTGCTCGTCCACTCTCTTCACTGGGCGCAGCACGTGATGCCGCTGTACCGCGCGCGGCCGGTGGTGACGGACCTGCACGGGGTGGTCCCCGAAGAGCACGCCTTCTCGGGAGACACGGAGGCGGCGCACCACTTCGAGAGGGTGGAGGCGTTCGTCATGCGCCATGGCGCCCTGCATCTCTCGGTGAGCGAGGCCATGGCGGCGCACGTCCGGGCCAAACACCCGGGGCTCACCGGGGAGCTCCTCACGCTGCCGGTGACGACCGGGGAAGCGCCGGCGGACCTGGAGGTGAAGGCCCGGGGGCCGCTGCGCCTCGTCTATTCGGGCGGCCTGCAGCCCTGGCAGAACGTCGACCGCATGCTGGAGGTCCTCGCGCGCGCACCGGTGAGCCTGCCTGTGGAGCTGCTGACGCCGGAGGTGGGGGCGGTGCAGGCGAAGGTCGCACGCGCGGGGCTGGGGGGCCGCGTGGCCGTGCGCTCCGTTCCGCCGGAGCAGATGCCCCAGGCGCTCTCCGGCGCGCACCTGGGGTTCATCCTCCGCGATGAGGGCCTCGTGAACCGCGTGGCCTGTCCAACGAAGCTGCAGGAGTACCTGGCGCATGGGGTGGTGCCCATCGTCCTCTCCCGGGAGATTGGGGACTTTGCTGCCCTGGGCTACCGGACGGTGGGGCTGGACGCCCTGGAGGCCGGGGCGCTTCCCTCGTTGAGCGAATGGCGGCAGATGGCAGGGGAGAACCAGCGGGTGTTCGCTGCGCTGCGGGAGGCTGCCCTGGACGGCGCCGCCCGGCTCGGGCGGTACGTGGCGGCGCCCCCGCCGTCGGCGCGCGAGCGGGTGGAGGAGGAGCTGGTGCCGGCGCGGTTGATGGCGGCGCGGATGACGCCTCCACGCGCCCGGACGAAGCGGGTCCCGCTGCGGCTGCTCCGGCGGCTCCTGCCCTGACGGCTGCCGTGCGGCCAACGGTCCGCGCATCGCCCGTCGCATGTTCTGGTCGCCGTCCGGGGGCGTGATAGGGAGTGCGCCCGGATGGGTGCGATCCGGATCTCACAGCTGCTCGAGGACGCTGACTACGACCTCCAGCTCACGCTTCTGGCCGGCCATGAAGGGCTGGCGCGGCGCATTTCCTCCTCCCGCATCCAGAAGCCGGGGCTGGCCCTGGCCGGCTTCACCGAGCACCTCCACCCGCAGCGCGTGCAGGTCTTCGGCAACACCGAGGTGAGCTACCTCGCCACCTTGACCCCGGAGCAGCAGCGCGAGGCCTTGCGGAACCTCTTCAACGAGGACCTCGCGTGCGTGGTGGTGACCAAGGGCCTGGACATCCCCCAGGCGCTCATCGACGCGTGCGACGAGGCGAAGCTGGCGCTGATGAAGACGCCGCTTCTGTCCTCCACCTTCATCCAGCAGGTGCAGGCCTTCCTCGAGGAGGTCCTCACCGAGACCTCCACCCTGCACGGCGTCCTCATGGACGTCTTCGGGGTGGGCATCCTGCTCCTGGGCAAGAGCGGCATCGGCAAGAGCGAGATTGCCCTGGACCTGGTGATGCGCGGACACCGCCTGGTGGCGGACGACATCGTGGATGTCACCCGGCGCAAGCAGGGCGCGGTCTACGGAACCGGGAACCCGATCATCAAGCACCACATGGAGATCCGCGGGCTGGGGATCATCAACATCAAGGATCTCTTCGGCATCGCCGCGGTGAGGGACCGCAAGAAGATAGAGCTGGTGGTGGAGCTGGTGGAGTGGGACCCCACCCGCGAATACGACCGGCTCGGCGTGGACGAGGCCAGGTTCCAGATAGTGGACGTGGAGGTGCCCCTGGCAGTGGTCCCGGTGCGGCCCGGACGTAACCTCACCACCATCATCGAGGTGGCGGCGCGCAACCACCTGCTCAAGCTGCAGGGACACCACTCCGCGAAGGAGTTCGCCGAGCGGCTCAACCGCGCCATCGCCGAAGGCAGGATGCGCACCACGGTGGGCGAGGAGGTGGAATGAGCGACGGCAGGCAGATGGTGATCATCACCGGGATGAGCGGGTCCGGGAAGTCCACCGCCATCCGCGCCCTGGAGGACGCGGGGTTCTTCTGCATCGACAACCTCCCGGTGGTGCTCCTGCCCAAGCTCACCGAACTGACGGGCCTGGGCGGCGCCCTGCCCAAGCTCGCCATCGTCATCGACGCGCGCGAAGGCGTCTTCTTGAAGGACGCGCCCCGCTACCTCGAAGAGGCGCGCAGGTCCGGCAACCAGGTGGAGGTGCTCTTCCTCGACTCCAGCGACGAGTCCCTGCAAAGGCGCTTCTCCGAGACCCGCCGCCGCCACCCGCTCGCCCCCCGCGGCTCGGTGGAGGAGGGCATCCGCCGCGAGCGCGAGGTCCTGCGCGACCTCCGGGAGCTGGCGGACCAGGTCATCGACTCGTCGCCCCTCAACGTCCACGACCTCAAGCGGCTGGTGCAGTCCCGCTTCTCGCCCGAGCCCACCAACGCGCCCTCCATCTCGGTGATGTCCTTCGGCTACCGGTACGGGGTGCCCCCGCAGGCGGACCTCGTCTTCGACGTGCGGTTTCTGCCCAACCCGTACTTCATCCCGGAGCTGAAGGGCTTCACCGGGCGGGACCCCAAGGTCGCCAGCTACGTGCTGGACCGGCCGGAGACGCAGGAGTTCCTCCAGCGCATCGAAGACCTCTGCCGCTTCCTCTTCCCGAAGTACCAGAAGGAGGGGAAGGCCTACCTGACGGTGGCGCTCGGCTGCACGGGCGGCAAGCACCGCTCGGTGGCCATGGCCCATGAATTGGTGAAGCGGCTGCAGGCGGACGGCCCGCCCATCCACCTCTGGGACCGGGACGCGGACAAGGAGTGAGGGCACCTCTTCCCGCAGACGGCACGGTGGGCAGGCGGCCGGGCAGCGAGGCAACCGGGCACCCCCCCAGGCCGATACGTACCATTGGCAAAGGAACAGCCGACCGGGCGAGGCAGCAGGGTCATCACCGACCCGGCGAAACACCGGGAGTAGTTGCTTCGTCCAAGCGGCAGGGGTACTGAGCCCTGAGGTTCGGGGGGCTGGAAGGAGGTCGCCATGGTCGGCCTTGTGGTCGCGACGCACGGACACCTCGCGGATGAGATGGTCCACACAGCCGAACAGATTGTCGGGCCGCTGCCCGCAGTCGCCACCTGCTCCATCGAGCCGGGCGCCTCGGCTGAGGCCATTCGCGAGCAGCTCAAGGCCACGGTGAAGAGCGTGGACGGGGGTGACGGCGTCATCGTCCTCGCGGACCTGATGGGCGGCACGCCCTGCAACCAGTCGCTGATGCTCTGCAACCAGTGCCAACTGGAGGTGGTCACCGGCGTGAACCTCCCCATGCTCATCAAGGCCAACTCGCTGCGGCAGACCGGCGGGATGAGCCTCCCAGACCTCGCCATGGCGCTGACCGCCTATGGTCAGAAGAACATCACCTGCGCCACCGCCCTGCTTCGCGAAGGCGCAGCCGCCCGCAGCACCTAGCGCTCCTCCCTTTTCCAAACGGCCCGTCGTGATCTCCCTCGTGCGAGTGGACAATCGATTGATCCACGGTCAGGTCGTCGAAGCCTGGCTGCCGTTCCTCAAGGTGGAGCGCGTGGCGGTCGCCGACGACGAAGCGGCCTCCAACGACCTCATCCGCGCGGCCATGGGCCTGGCGGTCCAGCCGTCGGTGGAGGTGCTCATCCACCCGTTGGCCGAGGTCCCCTTCGAAGCCCTCTCCCGGGACGACGTGAAGACGCTGGTGCTCGTCCGCGACGTGCAGGGCGCGGTGACGGCGAAGGCGCGCGGGCTGGAGTTGTCGAAGCTCAACCTCGGGAACGTCCACTTCGCCACCGGAAGAAGGCAGGTCTCGCCGTCCGTCTTTCTCTCGCCAGAGGAGATGGAACAGCTCAAGATGCTCGCTGACGAAGGCGTAGAGGTGGACGCAAGAGGGGTCCCGGCGGAGAAGCCGGTGACCTTCACCGAGTTGTCGGAGAGGTTCTCCAGGGCGAGCTGACGCCAGCATGAACCTGGCTTTCATCCACGTGATGGTCGCCTTCCTTTTTGGCGGCCTGCTGGCGCTGGAGCGCCGCGCGTTCCTGCAGGCGATGGTGTCCCGCCCGCTCATCGCCGCGTCGGTCACCGGCGCGCTGGTGGACGAGGTCATGGCCGGCCTCTTCGTGGGCATGGTGCTGGAGCTGTTCCACCTGGGGAGCGCCAGCCTGGGCGCCTCCGTCCCCGAAAACGACACGCTCGCCGCCACCGGGACCGCCGCCGGAGCCGCCGCGCTCGCGGATGGGCTCGGCCGCAGTGACCCCGCGGTCTGGGCGCTGGCGCTGCTCCTCTTCGCCGGGCTGGGGCCGTTGGGCCGGAAGGTGGAGCGGCTCTTGGAGCGGCACTCCGGCAGGCTCAACCGCACCGCGCTGTCGTCCGCGGATGAAGGGAACCTGCGCCGCGCGGTCCGCCAGAACCTCTGGGGGATGTATCCGCACTTCCTCACCTTCGGGTTCCTCACCGCGGCCTGCTACGTGGCCGGCGGCCTCCTGGCGCCGCTCCTGGAGTGGTTCTTGACGCCGCAGGCGCTGCGCGGGTTGACCTGGGCGTACCCGGCCATGGCGTCGGTGGCGGCGGCCATCGCCGCGCGCGGCTCGCATGCCCGGCGCGCCCACGTGTGGGCAGGCGCGGCGGCGGCGGTGGTCACCACGGTGGCGGCGGTGGTGGTCATCCTCGGGGAGGTCCCGTGAGCGCGGCGGAGGCTCCCGCCGCAGACCAGCGGGTGCGCGAGCGCCTGGGGCTGGTGGTGCTGGCGCAGGTCTTCGTGCGCAGCCTGTTCCTGCAGGCCTCCTGGAACCCGCAGGGGATGCAGAACCTGGGGCTGGCGTATGCGCTCTACCCGGCGCTCAAGCGGCTGTACCCGGACGAAGAGGCGCAGAACCAGGCGGTGCGCCGCCACCTCACCGTCTTCAACACCCACCCCTACGTGGCCGCGGCCATCGTGGGGGGGGTGTTGTTCCACGAGGACCGGGTGGCGCGCGGCGAAGCTGCCCCGGAGAAGGTGAACGCCTTCAAGCAGGCGTTGATGGGCCCGTTGGCGGCGGTGGGAGACGGGTTCTTCTGGCTGTCCCTCAAGCCGGCCGCGGGGGCCTTGTCCGCGGCGCTGGTCCCGGTGATTGGCCTGTGGGCGCCGCTGGTGTTCTTCGTGCTGTACAACCTCGTGCACGTCACCATGCGCCTGCGGCTGTATTGGGTGGGGCTGACGCGAGGCGACCGCCTGGTGGAGCAGGTGGCCCGGGCGAACCTGCCGGCGCGCGGGGCGAGGCTGCGGGAGGTGGCCGCGGTGGCCGCGGGCGCGCTGGCGGCGTGGCTGGCGCTGCAGTTCGGGGCGCTGGTGGGCGGCAAGGGAGCGCCGCTGCTGGCGGCGGGCTGCCTGGTGGTGGGCGGGGTGGGGTACTGGCTGGTCGGGCGGGGGGTGTCCCGCTACGTGCTCCTCTACGCGGCGGCCGGGCTGGCCGCGCTGGCGGGCGCGTTTTTGTAGCGTGTTTCGTGAAGTCTGGAGGAGGAGGCGATGAGCACCGTGGCGGAAGGGGAGTTCGAGATCGTCAACGCGCTCGGGTTGCATGCGCGGGCGGCGGCGCAATTGGTGAAGGTGGCCAACGGCCACCAGAGCGAGGTCCACCTCGAGTGCGAGGGGCAGTCGGTGAACGCCAAGTCCATCATGGGGGTCTTGATGCTGGCGGCGGGGCAGGGGATGCGCGTGAAGATCCGCTGTGAAGGTGAGGACGCCCCCGCCTGCCTGGAGGCGCTGCGGGTGCTCATCGCCAACCGGTTCGGGGAGCCTCAATAGGTATGAGCACGCAGGCCACGCCCACGCTCTCCTTGCAGGGAATTGGCGCCAGCCCCGGCGTCGCGGTGGGGCGCGCCTACGTGCTCGACAGACGGCGCATCCGCACCCCCAAGCTCCGGCTCGGCGAGGAGGAGGTGGACCGGGAGCTGATGCGCCTGAAGACCTCCCTGGAGCTGTCCGACCACCAGCTGCAGGACCTCAAGACGCAGGTGGGCGGGGACGGCCAGGACCACGAGCTCATCATCGAAGCCCACCGGCTGATGCTGCACGACCCGATGCTGGTGGACGAGGTGCGCAAGCTCATCAGCCGGGACCGCATCAACGCCGAGTGGGCGGTGCGGCGGGTGAGCCGGAAGATCAAGCACATGTTCGACAACATCCCGGACGAGTACTTCCGGGAGCGCCGCCAGGACGTGGACTACGTGGCGGACCGCATCGTCCGCAACCTGATGGGCCAGGTGGTGGACGAAGAGGTGGAGGTCCCTGAAGGCGCGGTGGTCGTGGCCCATGACCTGTCGCCGGCGGAGACGGCGATGCTGGTGCGCACCGGCCGGGTGGCGGGCTTCGTCACCGACGTGGGCGGGCAGACCAGCCACACCGCCATCGTGGCCCGGGCGCGGGAGACCCCGGCGGTGGTGGGGGCAGGCCGCGCGTCCGAGCAGGTGTCCCCCGGAGACCTGGTGGCCCTGGACGGCAGCCGCGGGCTCATCCTCGTCAACCCCAGCGAGGAGCAGCTGAACCTGCTGCGCGAGACCATGCGCCGGCACCTCGCCAGCGAACAGGTGGGGCTGCGCACGCGCGAGTTGCCGTCCGTCTCCACCGACGGGTACCGGATCCGCCTCAACGGGAACATGGAGTTCGTGGAGGAGATCCCCTCCCTGCTCGCGCACGGGGCCGAAGGGATTGGCCTGTACCGCACCGAGTTCCTCTTCCTCGGCCGGGACACCCCGCCCACCGAGGACGAGCACTACGAGGCCTACCGGCAGGTGCTCGAGCAGATGAAGGGCGCGCCGGTCACCATCCGCACCGTGGACATCGGCGGGGACAAGGTGCCGGGCGCGCGCCGGCTGGACCGGGAGGCCAACCCGGCGCTGGGCCTGCGCGGCATCCGCTTCTGCCTGCACAACCGGGTGATGTTCCGCACCCAGCTCCGGGCGCTCTTGCGCGCGTCCGCGCACGGGAACCTGCGCATCATGTTCCCGCTCATCAGCGGGATGAGCGAGCTGCGCGAGGCCCGGAGCGAGCTGGAGGCGTGCCGCAGCGAACTGGGCCGCGCGGGGGTGCCCATCGGCGGGCGGTTCCCGGTGGGCATCATGGTGGAGACGCCGTCCGCGGCGATGATCGCGGACCGGCTGGCGCTGGAGGCGGACTTCTTCTCCGTCGGCACCAACGACCTCATCCAGTACGCGCTCGCCATCGACCGTCAGAACCGCGAGGTCGCCTACCTCTACCGGCCGCTGCACCTCTCGGTGCTGCGGCTGCTGCAGAGGGTGGTCTCCGCCGCGCGCGCCACCGGCATCCCGGTGGCCATGTGCGGGGAGATGGCGGGAGATCCGGTCTACGTCCTCATCCTCCTGGCCCTCGGCTTCGACGAGCTGTCGATGACCGCGGGGCAGATACCGGTGGTGAAGAACATCCTGCGCAGGTCTTCCCGCGCCGAAGCGGTGCAGATGCTGGAGCAGGCGATGAGCTTCTCCACCGCGGAGGAGATTGAGCGCTACGTCCGCACCGAGATGGACAGGCGCTTCGCAGAGGCGGGCGGGTAGCGCCGCGCTCGGGGGCCTCTAGCGAGAGGCGCCGCGCAGGGTCTGGTTGCGCTCTTCGCGGGACATGGACGTGACATCCACGATGTCCACCGGGATGGCGCCGTCGTTGTCCTCCACGCGGTCATCCGGGAACACGCAGGTGAGGGTGTCCGCGCCGCTGAGCTGGTAGCGCTCGCCCACCTTGAAGAGCCGGTGGTTCGTCCGGCCCGTCTTCTCGGCGCTCTCCAGGCAGAGGACCGAGCTCACCTGTCCCTTCGGGCCTGGCCCCAGCGTCGGGTAGTCGTTGCGCACGGTGAGCAGGTAGGTCGCCTGGGGGTTCAGCGCCCCGAGGACGAAGCGGTGCTCCCGCTTCGGCACCACCGCGTGCTCCGCGGCGCTCACGGCCAGGTGCCGGGGCGGGACGTAGCGCGACTGGTAGAGCCGCACCCGGAGGCTGCCCGAGTTGTCGGAGGCGTCGTCGTCGAGCAGGAACACGTGCATCCGTTTGGCGCCGCGGATGCTCTTCGCCTTCCGCCCCAACAGGCCGAAGGCCCCGTCCGCCGTCAGCCCGTCTCCCTCGAGGAAGTACACCACGGTGCTGGTGGTGCCCATCCGGCCCGGGCGCGTGCGCACGCTGCCCTCCGTCTGCACCGAGTAGCTCGCGCCCGGGTTGAGGTCGATGCTCGCGACCGCGTAGTCGGACAGGGGGACGGCGTTGCGGCGCGGGCGCAGGGTGAAGTACCGCGTGGGCCAGGTCACCTCGTAGTACTCGGCGTCCGGCTCCGGCAGCGCGTCCGGGGGCGAATCGGTGACGGTGGCGGCGGCGAGCGTGACGTCCGACTGCGGCGCCTGCTCCGGCGCAGGCTCGAGCGGCTCGAGGTCTGCGTGGATGGGCGCGGAGCCCCCGCCCTGGGGCGTGAACCTCCGCGTCCACGGCCTGTGGCCGGGCAGGGTCAGCCCCAGCGTGTTGGCGTCCTTCTGGAGCACCCCCTTCACGATCAGCGGCGTCACCCCTCCCACCGGCTGGCCGTTGAGGGTGATGGCGGCGCCCGGCGGCGTGGAGGTCACCCACACCGAGGTGGTGGGGGGGCCCTTCGGGCCGTCGTCTCGGCCGAGGAAGTGCCAGGCTGCGAGCAGGAGCGCCACCGCGAAGATGGGCACGCTCACCAGCATCAACAGCCGCTGCGTCCGCTCCTTGCGGTCCTGGGCCTCGCGCGCCTGCGCGGTCCGGAACTCCGTCACCGGATCCTGCGCCACCGTCTGGGGCGCCGCCGTCCCGAGCTCGGTGGCCACCGCCACGCCGGCCTCGGTCAAGGCCGGGAGCTCGACCGGCGTGTCGTGCCTGTCGTCTGCGCCCGCCGCCGCGTCGAGCTGCGTCCCGGCAGGGCCGTGGGTCTGGGTGGGGAGACCGGGGCTCGAGACCACGCGCCGCGGCCCGGAGGGCCTCGAGGGCGGCGCGCTCAGCTGCGGGTTGCTCAGGCGTCTGCCCCCGGTGCTCGGCGGCCGGACGCTCGGCGTGGGCGGAGGGGGGGCGCCGCTCTTCCACGCCGTCACCAGCTCCATGAAGCTCGGGGTCAAGTCCGGCGGGCGGCCGTCGGCGGTGAGGTCCTCTGCGAAGAGCCACGCCAGCAGCTGCGCCAGAAGCTGCGGTGAGAAGCGCGGGTTCTCCGAGTAGAGCAGCTCCCGCAGCCGGTCCGCGAAGGCCTGCGCGGTGGGGTAGCGGTCCTCCCGGTCCGGCGCCATCGCGGTGAGGACGGCCTCCTCCAGCTCCCCGGAGAGGGCCGGGTTCACGGCGCGGGGGCGGTCGTATTCGGCGTGGATGATCTTCGGCAGCACCACGTGCAGCTCGCCCTCGTAGGGACGGCGGCCGCAGAGCATCTCGTAGAGGACCACGCCGGCGGCGAAGATGTCCGAGCGCGCGTCCAGGTCCGGTTCGGCCCGGGCCTGCTCGGTGGAGAAGTACGGGTACTTGCCCTTGAGCGTGCCGGGGCTGGTGCGCTCGGCGACGGCGCTGGTCGCCTTGGCGATGCCGAAGTCGATGATCTTGACCTCGCCCTCCCAGGAGATGAGCACGTTGTCCGGCGAGACATCCCGGTGCACGAGCCCGAGGGGGCGGTGCTGCTCATCGGTTGCCCGGTGGGCGTAGTCCAGCCCGTCGCAGATCTGCGAGGCGACGTGCAGGGCCAGCTGCGTGGGCAGCCCTGCCAGCCCCGCCCGGCGCGCCCGCGCGAGGACCTTCGAGAGCGGCTGGCCGTTCACCAGCTCCATGGCCAGGAAGTACTGGCCGTTCACCTCTCCGAAGTCGAAGACCTGCGCGATGTTGCCGTGGCCCAGGCCCGCCACCACCCGGGCCTCGCTGATGAACATCTCCACGAACTCGGGGTCCCCGGCGAAGTGGGGGAGGATCTGCTTGATGACCACCGGCTTGGTGACGCCGGCGGCGCCCTTCATCCGCGCCCGGTAGGTGACGGCCATGCCGCCGGACGCCAGCCGGGAGACCAGCTCATACTTCCCGAAGTTCTGCGCTTCGTCGGAGGTCAAGGGGCGGGGGGCGAATCGCGGTGAGGAGCGCGAGTATAGTCACAAGCGCCTCCCGGAGTTGAATGCCCCCCGCCCCCGCCCCTTCGCCTAGCGGATACGGACGGCGTCCGCGATGACCACGTCCCCGGAGCTCGTCCAGCGGGAGAGGACCACCTTGTTCCAGCCCGCGGAGAACTTGAAGGTGCCGAGCGTGTTCCACTTCTTGCCGTTCACCCGCTGGTTGACGTTCACCGTCCCCAGCTTCGTCCCCGACGCGTTGAACGCCACGAACGGCGCGGAGGCGGAGCGGTTGGTGCCCGCCGTCCACCACGCGTCGATGGTCCGGGTCTGCGCGGTGGGCAGGTAGAAGTAGAACTCCGCCCCGTCGGACACGCTGGCGACGGTCGCGTAGAAGTAGCCGGTGCCGTAGTAGCCCGCGGTGCTGGAGGTGGACACCCAGTTCGACGACACCTTGATGTAGCCCTTGCTGGTGGTGTTCTTCGAGTTGTTGCTGTCCACGATGATGGCGGTGGGTGCAGGCGGCGGAGGCGGCGGCGGCGGGTTGCCGCCCTGGCAGGTGGCGCCGGGCAGGGACTTGTAGGCGCCCTGGCTCACCCACCAGGAGACGGAGCCGCCACAGCCGCCGGAGCCCTTGAACGGGTCGTCCGTTCCCCAGGTGGGGTGCTGAACCTGGAAGTGCAGGTGGGGCCCGGTGGAGTTGCCGGAGGAGCCGACGAGCCCGAGCTGCTGGCCGCAGGAGACCTGCTGTCCGACCTTCACCTTCACCGACCACTTCTTGAGGTGCCAGTACCAGCTGATCTTCCCGTCCGCGTGCTTCACCTTCACGTAGTTCGCGGTGCCGCAGCCGCCGGTGGTGCACCGGTCGAACTCGCCGTCATGCGCTGCCACCACGGTTCCGGCCGCGGCCGCCAGCACCGGCCGGCCGGCGTCCATGCCGGCGAAGCCGCCCACACCGATGTCGGTGCCGCTGTGGTTGTTGTAGGTCTTGGTGCCGCAGGCCCAGTCCCGCAGCCCGCTGCCGCGGTTCAGGTCGTAGTAGGCGGTGACGTAGCACCGCGTGCCCGTGCACTGCCCGGAGGCGGTGGAGAGCGGCAGCCGGAACAGGGTCTGCGCGGCCGCAGGACCCGCCACTGCCAGCGACAAGAGGACGACCCACGCGTGGCGGCTCATCGCGCACCTCCTGCCAGGTGACCTTCTCCGGTGCGGACGTTCACCTCCCAGTACTCGCCGTCGCCTGCGTCGTAGCGGACGACGTCCTGCGACACCCACTCCAGCCGGTCCGCCCGCATCGGCGGGGGGATGAAGCCTGCGGGGTCTCCCTGGCGCTCCACGCCGGCCTCGATGTGGGCGTTGGTGACCTGCACGGGCTCGGCGCCATCCACGCTGGTGCGCCACAGAGAGGCGATGCCGGTCCGCCCGGACACGAAGACCACCGTCTTCCCATCCGGAGAGACCGCCGGGCGGTCATCCACGCCGTCACCATCCGCGAGGATCGCCACCGTCCCCTCCGGGTTCACCACCGCCACCGCCGTCTCGCCGTCCTCCTCGGTCTCACCTCGCAGGGTCACCGCGAGGCTCCCGTCGCCGCCCAACGGCTGCAGGTCCCCGCGGACGTTCTGGGCGAGCACCCGCTCCACCCCGGACGGGCCCGTCACCTTCAGCTCGCCGTCCTGCGAGACGAGCGCAACTTCGCCCGTGGGCAGGATCTTCGCCTCGCGGTACTCGGCGTCCTTCGCCAGGACCTCGAGGGCGCCCTGGGCCGCGTCGTAGCGGGCCACCGCCATGGGGGCGATGGCGTCGCTGTCCGGCGGGTTGGGCGCCACCGCCACGCCGAGCACCAGCGCGCCGTTCTTCTCGAAGACGCGCTGCAGCCGCGCCTCACTTCCAAAGGTCTCCTGGAGCCGCGCTCCGAGCAGGTGTTCGGTCTGGGCGAGCTCCTCCGCCTCACTGGGCGCGCTCACCTGCGCTGCGTTGGTGCAGCTCGCGAAGAGGAAACCGGCGCCGAGCGCCAGGATGCGTCGTTTCATTGCGTTCCTCGGTGGATGGGTTGCCGCGAACGCGCTGCAACCTGCAGTCCACGCGGACAAGGCGCCGGGTTCACTGGAGCGGGGCGCGACAGGGCGCCCGGAGCTGACGCATCTGCGGTCAGCTTCGACGGACACCCGTGCACCGCTGTGATGACAACCGTGTTGACAGCTTTAGCCTGTCAGGAAATTTCAGCCGCCGGGTTGTCTCGTCTGTGTTTCATGTTGTCACGCGGGGGTGACAGCAGCTGTGGCGAAGAGGGGCGTGAGTCGCGCGGGTCTCTGGTCTCGAGTCCCCGGCGTGACACCCCTGCGGGGAGGGGCCCCACGCGCGTCCGAACGTGCATCCGAAGGCGCACCGAAGGCGCAGCGCACGGCCGCCCCGCGGGGCCTGTGGGCGCACTGGTCCTTTTCGGTGCGGTCGTGCCTGTGCGGTGGAGGGCGGCGCACCGGCGAAGGTGCGCGGTGCCAGCCGCCCCCTGCCGGGGCGGGACTAGGGCGTGCCGCCGTCGGGATCGCCCAGGCCGCCGTCCGGGTCTTCCACGCCGCCGTCCGGCTCGGGCGGGGCGGTGCAGACGCCCGCCTCACAGGTGAGGCCGGTGGCGCAGTCGTGGTGGTTGGTGCAGGCCACCCCTTCGGCGCAGTCGTAGCCGCCGCCGCCGCTCATCCCGGTGACGGAGAACCCGTTGCCCACCGTGAGCAGGATGGTCTGGTTGCCGAAGGCGCCCACGTTGGCGTTGACGACGGTGACCACGTTGTCGGCGCGGGAGGCGGTGACCTGGAGGTCCGAGCCCTGGTTGTTGATGGCGTTCTTCACCGCCTCCGCCACGGTGTTGGCGCTGTCATTCCAGACGTCGATCTGCACCCGTCCGGCGGCGGCGGTCCCGCCCTTGCGGAACTCGAACGTCACCGGGGCGTTGATGCCGTCACCAAGGGTGAAGGTCTGGCCGTTCCCGATGTAGTGGCTGGACACCGTGGTCAGGGTGCCCTGCGCCGCCGCCAGCTGGCTCTGCTGGCACGTGGACGAGCAGGCGCCGCAGGCGAGGTTGTTGCCGTCGTCGCACGCCTCCCCGCCGTTGACCACGCCATCTCCGCAGACCGCGCCGGTCAGGGCGACGGTGCCGCTGCAGTCGGCCTTGCAGAGGTCGCAGGACGCGGTGCCGTAGGGGCAGGAGGTTGCGCCGTTGAGCGCGCCGTCGTCGCAGGTTTCGGTGCCGTTGGTGATGCCGTCACCGCAGTAGGCGCCGGTGAGGTTGGTGTGGGCGGAGCAGGCGGCGTTGCAGCCGGTGCAGGAGGCCTCGCCGTACTCACAGGCCACCGCGCCGTTCGTCACGCCCAGGTCACAGACCTCCCCGTTGCTGACGATGCCGTCGCCGCAGTGGGCCCCGGTGAGCGCGTTCTGCCCGTCGCAGGTGGCGTTGCAGATCTGGCAGCTGGCGGTGCCGTAGGGGCAGGACGTGGCGCCGTTCTGGGCGCCGTCGTCACACAGCTCGCCGTTGCTGGTGATGCCGTCGCCACAGTACGGGCCGGAGGCGGAGAAGGGCGCGGAGCAGGCGGCGTTGCAGCCGTCGCAGGACTGCACGCCGTAGTCGCAGGCGTTGAGGCCGTTGCGCGGTCCGAGGTCACAGGCCTCGCCGTTCGTGGTCAGCCCGTCACCACAGTAGGCGCCGGTGCGGATGACGTTCTGGGTGCAGGTGGCGTCGCAGATGCTGCAGGAGGGAGTGCCGTACGCGCAGGCGGTGGCGCCGTTGAGGTTGCCGTCGTCGCAGCCTTCGCCGTCGGTGACGTTGCCGTCCCCGCACCAGCGGCCGGTGAGGCTGTACTCCGCCGAGCAGGTGAGGTCGCAGGCCACGCAGCTGGCCATGCCGTAGTCGCACGCCGTCTGACCGTTGTTGGGGCCCTGGTCGCAGACCTCGTTGCCGTTCTCGGTGCCGTCACCGCAGTAGGCGCCGGTGAGGTTCAGCACCGCGGTGCAGGTGGCGTTGCACAGCGTGCAGGTGGGGGTGCCGTACGGACAGGCGAGCTCGGTGGTGGTGTTCCCGTCGTCACAGGCCTCCGGGTTCAGCCCGCCGATGTTCTGGATGCCGTCACCACACTTCGCCAGCGTGCAGTCCGCGCGGCAGTCGTCGGTGTCCACGGTGTTGCCGTCGTCGCACTGCTCGTTCGCGGCCGGATTGTGGAAGCCGTCCCCACAAGACGAGAAGCTGCAGTTGGCGTTGCAGAACTGGGTGTTTCCCTGCTGGTCGCACTGCTCGCCGGCGGTGGCGTTCAGGATGCCGTCGCCGCAGGCGCGCACGGTGCAGTTGGCGTTGCAGGTGGCGGACTCGCCCGCGTCATCGCACTGCTCGCCGCGCGCGGCGTTGACCACGCCGTCTCCGCAGAAGGCGAAGGTGCAGTCGGCGTTGCAGGTCTGTGAGTCCACGGCGCCGAAGTTGTCGCACTGCTCCCCACGGGCGCTGTTGACGATGCCGTCCCCGCAGGTGGCGAGGGTGCAGTTGGCGTTGCAGTCGGCGGTCTGGCCCTGGTCGTCGCACTCTTCGACGCCCGCCTGGATGACGCCGTCCCCGCAGCGGGCGGTCTTGCAGTTGGAGAGGCAGCCGTCGGTGTCGTCGTTGTTGCCGTCGTCGCACTGCTCGTTGTCGTCCCGGATGCCGTTGCCGCAGCCTTCTCCGGACTTGCAGTCGGCAGAGCAGCCGTCGCCGTCCACCTGGTTGCCGTCGTCGCAGACCTCTCCCGCCGCGTCGTCGACGATGTCGTTGCCGCAGGTCTCGTTGGACTTGCAGTCCGCCCGGCAGCCGTCGCCGGAGATGTTGTTGCCGTCGTCGCAGACCTCGCCGGCGGCCACGTCGAGGATGTCGTTGCCGCAGATCTCGCTCGACTTGCAGTCCGCGCTGCAGCCGTCGCCGGAGGTGTTGTTGCCGTCGTCGCAGGCCTCGCCTTCGTCGAGGATGGCGTTGCCGCAGGCGTC
>CAZQVZ010000011.1:0-34719 GCA_964596895.1 uncultured Myxococcaceae bacterium | reverse complement strand
CCACTGGGGCAGGTGGCGGACATCGAGTTCGTGAACGGCCCGCCGATGATCCGCAGCGAGGACGGCAAGCTGGTGGGGTTCGTCTTCGTGGACACCGACCGGCCCATCGCGGATTACGTGAAGGACGCGCGGCGGGTGGTGGCGGGCGAGGTGGACCTCCCCGAGGGCGTGCGCGTCGCGTGGGCCGGCCAGTTCAAGTACCTGGAGCGCGCGAAGGAGAAGCTGAAGGTGGTGGTGCCGCTCACGCTGTTCCTGGTGTTCATCCTGCTCTGGCTGAACACGCGGTCGCTGCCGGAGACGGCCATCATCGTCTTCGCGGTGCCGTTCTCGGTGATGGGCGCGGTGTGGTTGCTCTACCTGCTCGACTACAACATGAGCGTCGCGGTGTGGGTGGGGCTCATCGCGCTCGCCGGGCTCGACGCCGAGACCGGGGTGGTGATGCTGCTGTACCTGAAGCTCGCCCATAAGAAGCGGCTGGCGGAGGGCAGGTTGCGGACCTTCGGCGACCTCACCGAGGTCATCGTCCAGGGGGCCGCGCGCCGGATGCGTCCCAAGCTGATGCTGGTGCTCACTTCGTCCATTGGGCTCGTGCCCATTCTCTGGAGCACCGGCACCGGCGCGGACGTGATGAAGCGCATCGCCGCGCCGATGGTGGGGGGGCTGGTCAGCTCGTTCCTGTTGGAGTTGCTCGTGTACCCGGCCGTCTTCGCGTTGTGGAAGGGGCGCGGGCTGCCGCCAGCTGAAGGGTCTGTGCCGTCCTCCGTCGGCGAACCCGAAGGCGTTCCATCATGAAGAGGTCGTTCCTCGCCGTGGGGCTGGTTGGGCTGGTCGCGGTCCTCTCTGGAGCGCTCGCGTTCGGCGCGGATGCGAAGGAGCAGGTCGTGGCGCTGCAGGTCACCAGGGCCTGTTTCGTCCCCGCCGAGGTGAAGGTGAAGGCGGGCCAGCCGGTGGCGTTGAAGATCACCCGGACGGAGCAGCGCACCTGCGGGACGGAGATCGTCATCGCCGAGCACGGGGTGGACGCGAAGCTGCCCCTGAACGAGCCCGTCGCTGTGCGCTTCACGCCGAAGAAGAGCGGCGAGCTTCGCTACGGCTGCGCGATGAACAAGATGATCGGCGGCGTGCTGACGGTGCAGTAGCGCCGAAGCTTCCTTGGTTCGGGTTCGGCTCGCAGCCGCGCAGGTCGGTGTTGCCCACGCTGGTGCAGCTGCTGCCTTCGGGGCAGTGGCCGTCCTCGCAGTCGGCTCCGTCGCAGGAGGACGCGCTGCCACACACCAGCAGGCAGCGTCTGGCGCCGCCCTGGATGGGCTTGCACACCGTGTCTTCCGGGCAGCCCGCGGTGTCGCCCTCGGTGTCACATGCGGTGGTGCAGTAACCACCGCCGGGCCCGAGGTAGCAGGTGCCGAGCTCGCAGTCCTCGTTCGCCTCACAGGCGTTGCCGACGTCGTGGGAGGAGGAGCAGCCGGCCAGCGCCAGCGCGGACAACCGGAGGAGCAGGGCAGGCATGCCTTCGACTTACTCCGGTGCGGTCCTGCCGGAGAAGGGGCTCTCGCGACCATTCCTCCTACGCAAAGGCTGCTTCAGATGGCCGTCTACCCCTGGGGTGGAGCTGCTCAAAGTGACGTTTGACCGAGCAGTTCTCGAGCGCCCCGCCGCAGCGCTCCAAAGTGCGCAACGACGCTGAAGGAATCGAGTCTGAGTGCGCATTTCTCCGGTCTGTGCGGGAGCAGCTCGAGACTGCTCGGTCAAACGTAACTTTGGGCGGACCGCGGAGCGGGCGTTCGGAGCTGCGACGCGGTAGTCGCCGCGGAGGCCGTCTCTTCCATGCGCTGTCCCCACCAGGAGCCGCTGCCTCGGAGGTGGAAGGCGCCGCAAGGCTGACGTGCGCGCGGAGGATGTGCGCGGGACGGATGTGCGCGGGACGGACGTGCGCGCGACGGACGTGCGCGCGGAGGACGTGCGCGCGGCGGACGTGAGCAGCGAACGCGCTCGAAGCGGGTGCGGGACGCCACCGTCACTTCGGGCCGGTCGCGGACCGAGGCGCGCGAGGCCATCGCCGGGGCGGCCGTCCCTTCCATGCGCTGTCCCTACCAGGAGCCGCCGCCTCGGAGGTGGAAGGCGCCGCAAGGCTGACGTGCGCGCGGCGGACGCGGTCGCCGATGCGCTCGACGCCGGTGCGCAGAACGCCGCAGCACCGCCCGCCTGGCCGCGCCTACTGCCCGGGGCGCAGCTTTGAGGGATGATCGCCCCGTGCCCAACCCGCCGCCGCTGCTCGACGACATGCTGCTCTTCACCGAGTTGGTGGCCGCCGGCAGCCTTACGGCAGGATCCGCGCGGCTCGGCATGCGGAAGTCCACGGCGTCCAGGCGGCTCTCCGCGTTGGAGGAGCGGCTGGGGACGCGGCTGATGGAGCGCTCGGCGCGCCAGCTTCGACTCACCGAGGAGGGCCGCGCCTACCACGCGCGGTGCCGGGAGCTGGTGGAGCAGGCGGAGGCGCTCAACCGCGCCACGCGTGAGGCGCGGGGGACGCCGCACGGCACCCTGAAGATCGCCACGGAGTCGTTGCTGGCGGATGCGCTCGCGCCGCTGGTGACGGAGCTGCTCCTACGCCACCCGGAGCTGCGCGCGGAGTTGGTGATGGCGGACGCGCCGCACGACGCTGGCGGGGACGGCTGCGATGTCTTCTTGCGCACCGGGCCCCTCGCGGATTCCTCGCTCCATGTGCAGCGGCTGGGGACCCTGCGCGTCGGCTACTTCGCCAGCCCCGGGTACCTCGCGCGGCGCGGAACGCCCCAAGCGCCTCCGGATCTGACGCAGCACGAGCAGGTGCAGATCTCCTCGGCCGGCGCCGACGAGGTCTGGTTCTTCTCCGGGCCCCGGCGTGGGCGGACGGTCCGGGTCGAAGGGCGGCTGCGCGTCTCGACCATCGCTGCCGGACGCACGGCGGCACGGGCGGGGCTGGGCGTCGTCCGGCTGCCGTGGTGGGAGGTGGCCACCGACGTGGCGTCGGGTCTGCTGCGTCCGGTGCTCGAGCCGTGGACGCCCGAAGGTGCGCCGGTCTTCGCCGTCTACGCAGGCGGCAAGGCAGCGCCGGCGCGGGTACGTGCCTTCCTCCGGCTGCTCGACGAACGCCGCGCGTCGTTGCCGTGGGCAAGGGCGGAAGGGGACAACGCGGAACGCTGAGTTGCGTGTGGGCCTGTGGCTCCCGCCTGCCCGCGCAACTACTCCTGTTGCATGCAACCCACAGGAGGCAGCCCATGGCAGAGACGTTGAAGCAGGTCACGGACAGCGACTTCCGCGCGCAGGTGCTGGAGGCGGAGGTGCCGGTGCTCGTCGAGTTCAGCGCCGAGTGGTGCCCGCCGTGCAAGGCCATCGCCCCGACGCTGGCGGCGTTGGACGCTGCGCACGAAGGCCGGCTGAAGGTGGTGGCCCTGGACGTGGACGGGAACCAGCGCACCGCAGAGCAGTACGGCATCCGCTCCCTGCCCACGCTCCTGCTCTTCCACGGGGGCCGCGTGGTGCAGCAGGTGGTGGGCGCGGTGCCCCGGGCGAAATTGGACGCCGTCGTCGCGCAGGTGCTCTAGCCGCCGCCCAGCGAGAAGTTCCAGGTGAAGTCCACCCAGGGGATGGGGAACGCGGTGAGCAGGTCCACGCCCCTGCCGTTGGACGTAAGGACCCAGATGAACCCCAGGTCCACGGAGATCCGCTCCATCATCCACCTGCCGCCCACCGCGTGCATGGAGCCGAAGTCGCGGTCAGCGAGGTCCACCAGCACCAGCCAGTTCTCGCTCATCAGGGCAAAGTTCTCGTGCACGCGGGCGGAGCCGCTGACGGTGGTGACGAGGTCCATGCTGAAGGTGTCGTGCCCCGACTGGAAGATCGCCGGCTTGCCGACCGACAGCGTCATGTGGAGATCCGGCGGGCCGTAGGTCACCGAGGCGAACGGGAGACCCGCGAAGACCGGCGAGAAGCCGCCGAGGCCGAAGCCGGGCAGGAGCAGCGCTTCCAGGCCTACGGCCGCGTGCAGGTGCCCCACCACTGGCATCCCCGCCTTCACGCCCAGGAGGGCGTTGAAGCCCTCGGGGCCGAGCAGCCACGCCGGCGCCACCGTGCCCGCGAGCACCGAGACGTTGTCGGTGATGCCGTAGCCGAAGGAGCTGAAGAACAGCTCCTTCTGCGAGAAGAACGACTGGCCCTTGCGCAGCATCATCGCCGAGGGGCCGTAGAAGTAGCGGGTGCGGTTGGGGTCGCGGAACCAGACCTCGCCGGTGGTGGTGTGGACCGCGTCCTGCTCCGGCTCCACAGTGGCCACCGCATCTCGCGGGAGGGTGAGCGCGCTGCCGCTGCCTGTCGCCAGATAGAGGATGTGGGCGTGCACGTCCTTGAGCGTGCCGCGCAGCACCTGTCCGTCCTTCAGCACCACCCGGACCCGGCTGCCGGTGGGGGGAAGGGGCGAGGCGGTCTGGGGTGGCACCTCCGCAGGCGCCGCAATGCCGACCTCTTCGCCGGCCGCCTCGGTGGCCACCTCGCCGGCGTCCGGCGGGGGCTGGACGGGCTGGGCGCTCACGCTCCCCGCGAAGGCGAGGAGCGAGGAGATGACCGCGAGCCGGAGGGGCCTCATGCCAGGCCTTCTACTCGTCCGCCGGGGCAGACGACGACTTCCACCGGAGCTGAAGCTCAAGCTCCTCGTCGCCGCCCTCGGCCTCGTGCTCGATGGAGAGCTCCGCCCCCGCGGGAACGGTGAAGCGCTTGTTCACCACCTGGATGCGAAACGCTTCGCCCTTCTCCAGCGCGTCCGCGAGCCTGCGCAGGGTGGAGATGAACGATTCCTTGTTGTGAATCCGCTCCACGTCACGATCTGCCATCGAATCCTGCCTCCTGGGATGAAGTCAGGCCCCGGCGTATCGCGGCGCTGGCGCGGGCTCAAGGCACCGGCAGCGCGCGGAGCACCTTTCCTTCGCCCACCTGCGCGCGCAAGAGCAGCGTGTCGCCGGTCTTCGCCGACTTCAGCGCCTGCATCAGGTCCTTCGCGGAGCGGATGTTCTTCCCGCCCGCTTCCACAATCACCATCCCCGGAGCGAACCCCGCCCGCTCGGCGCGCGAGCCCGTCTCCACGTGCACCACCAGCGCGCCGGGCGGCATCCCGCGGCCGCGCGCGTCCCGCACCGTGAGCCCGAAGCCGCCGGCCTCGCCTTCCTTGCGCAACGCCTCGCGCGCCTCGCGCCGCTCGCGCTGCTGCTCGGCTACCCCTTCGAGGTCTGGCCGCTCTCCCAGGGTGAGCTGCTGCTTCGTCTCCTCGCCGTCGCGCACCACGGTGAGCGAGAGCTCCTTGCCCGGCGGCATGAAGCCCACCGCGCGGGTGAGGGCGCCGGCGCTCTCCACCGCTTCACCGTCCAGCCGGATGATGACGTCATCTGCCTTCAGGCCCGCCTTCGCCGCGGGCGTGTCCGGCGTCACCTCCGACACCACCGCGCCCTTCTCCACCTTCACGCCCAGCGCCGCCGCCAATTCCGGGGTCAAATCCTGCACCGCCACCCCCAGCCAGCCCCGCCGGACCACCCCCTCTTCGAGCTGGGGCAGCAGGAGCTTCGCCATCCGGGAGGGCACCGCGAAGCCGATGCCGGTGCCGCCGCCGACGATGGCGGTGTTGACGCCCACCACCTCGCCGCGCAGGTTGAACAGGGGGCCGCCCGAGTTGCCCGGGTTGATGGCCGCGTCGGTCTGCAGAAAGTCGTCGTAGGGTCCGGCCTGGATGTTCCGCTCGCGCGCCGAGATGATGCCGGCGCTCACCGACGACGCGAGCCCGAACGGATTGCCGATGGCCACCACGTAGTCGCCCACCCGCAGCGCGTCGGAGTCTCCCAGCTTCACGTACGGCAATTCGCCCTCCACCCCCTCGAGCTCCAGCAACGCCAGGTCCGTCAAGGGGTCACTCCCCAGGACCCGGGCGCGGAAGGAGCGGCCATCCTCCAGTCGGACCTGGATGCTGAGCGCCTCGGCGATGACGTGGTGGTTGGTGAGGACGCGGCCGCGGGGGTCGATGATGGAGCCCGAGCCGGCGCCCTGCTGCACCGGCGGTCCGCCCGGACCTCCGCCTTGCGGCCCCGGCATGGGGAAGCCGAAGAACGGGTGCGCGTCCATGCCTCCTGCCTGCCGCGCCTGCACGTCCACGTTCACCACCGCGCCCTTCACCGCCTCCACCAGCGGCGCCAGCGACGGGAGCGGCGCCACTTCACGCTCCGCGCCGTCCTCCGCCAGCGGACGCTCCTGGGGCAGTTCCTGGGCCTCCGGCGGAGGGGGGCGCGCGGGCTCGGTCTTCGGCGGCGGGAGCTGGGACGGGGTCTGGGGATCTCGCGCCTTCTGCCCGTTGCAGGCGACCAGCGTGAAGAGCGCGACGAAGGCGAGCGGAGACCACGGAGAGCGAAGGCGGAGCAACATGGAGGACAGATAAGCCTGCCTGCCTGTCCGCGTACCGATGACGCGCCCGCGGGGTCGCTCCAGCGTTCTTCGGCAGACGGTGCCGGCGCAGATCGCCGCTCGCCAGCGGACAGGTGGGCGGATAGGGTCCCGCGCCCTCACCCCTCAACTTTTTCGGAGTGTCAGGACATGAAGCTTTCCGACCTGAAGATCATCGTGACCGGCGGCGCGCAGGGCATGGGCGCCCACTTCGCGAAGCGCCTGCACGAGGCCGGCGCCCAGGTCGCGGCGGGAGACATCAACGAGGCGGCGCTGTCGGAGCTGCCCTCCGGCATTCACCGCCGGAAGCTCAACGTGGCGGACGAGGCGGACGTGACGTCCTTCGTGTCGTGGGCGCACGAGCAGATGGGCGGCCTCAATGGCCTCATCAACAACGCGGGCATCCTGCGCGACGGGCTCCTGGTGAAGAAGGACAAGGAGACCGGCGAGGTGAAGCGCCTGTCCCTGGAGCATTGGAACGCCGTCATCGGCGTGAACCTCACCGGCGCCACGCTGATGGTGCGCGAGGTGGTGGCGAAGATGGTGGAGACGGGCAGCAAGCCCGGCGTCATCGTCAACATGTCCTCCATTGCCCGCCACGGGAACCGCGGCCAGTCCAACTACACGGCGGCGAAGTCCGCGCTGGCGGCCAACACCGTCACCTGGGCCAGGGAGTTCGCGTCCTACGGCGTGCGGGTGGGCGCCATTGCCCCGGGGATGATCGAGACGCCGATGACCCAGGGCATGAACCAGAAGGCGCGCGACGCGCTGGTGGCCATGGTGCCGGTGGGCCGGGTGGGCCTGCCCGAGGACATCTGGGTGGCGGTGAAGTTCGTGCTCGAGTGCGACTACTTCAACGGCCGCACCATCGACGTGGACGGCGGCCTGTCCATGTAGTCCGCGAAAGGGCGCGCCCGCCTGGCGTCAGCTGACGAAGGAGGGCGTGAACGCCGCCGGATCTTCGATGGTCCGGCGGCCGTCGAACCCCGTGTCGAGCTCGTGCCAGTGCTCCACCGTGGGCTCCGGGTACTTCCAGCACAGGAACACCTGCCGGCCTTCGTGCAGGGCGCGGAAGTCCACCAGCCCGTCCACCGCCTTGATTTCGATGCCGGCCTCTTCGATGCGGGCCAACTCGCCCTTGATGTGCGTCGCGAAGGTGTCGATCTCCGCGCGCATGCGGGCCGCCTCCTTCGCGTCCGCCAGCCCTGCATCCAGCATCGCCGCGCGGGTGCGGGCTTCGTCCAGCCAGCCGCGCACCCGGCCGAAGGCCTCCAGGAGGAATGGGACGAACTTCCTGGCTTCCTCCACGCCAAACAACCGCATCGACCTCTCCTCGTGAGCTGGGGGGCGCACCTTCGCGCGGCAGGGTACACAGCGACAAGCCCTGAACGGATGCAGGTGGCGGGTCCTGCGCGCCCGTGGTTATGAACCCCGTGGCGAAGGGAGCCTCCTGTGATCAACCGCATCGACCATCTGGGCATCGCCGTTCACACGCTGGAGGAGGCGGTGCCGTACTACGAAAAGGTGCTCGGCCTGCGGTGCGAGCGCATCGAAGAGGTGCCCTCCCAGAAGGTCCGCACCGCGTTCTTCCTCGTCGGTGACGTGCACCTGGAGCTGCTCGAGCCCACCTCCGACGACAGCCCGGTGGCGAAGTTCCTGCGGGACCGCGGGCCCGGCATCCACCACCTCGCCTTCAACACCGACGACGTGGCCGCGCAGCTGGCGACGGCGAAGGAGAACGGCGTGCGGCTCATCAACGAGGCGCCCGTCCCCGGCGCGGGCGGCAAGCAGGTGGCCTTCCTGCACCCGAAGAGCACCTTCGGCGTGCTCACCGAGTTCTGCGCTGGCGGCCAGGGCCACGGCGACGGCGAGGGCTCCGGCCACGACGGCTAGATGACGGGCAGGTCCTCCACCGGCAGCCGGCCGCTCACGCTCCCCACGTCCGAACGCAGCCCCAGCCGCGCGTTCTCCAGCGCGAAGTCACCCGAAGGACCCAGCGTCAGCGCGTCCAGGTCCACGGTGAGGTGGTGGTTGTCCGCGCACAGCTCCCCCAGCTCGATGCCGAAGAGCCCTGTGGCCGCGAGCAGGTCTTCATCTGCTTCGAAGTGGAGCTCCAGCCTCAGGGCGCCGCGCAGCTTCGCGCCCCTGTCGGTGCCGAGCCGGCCTTCGTCCAGCTTCGCGGAGAAGGCGCTGCCCTTGCGCAGCCGCACCCGCTTGCCGTCCGGCAGCCCCATCCACCCGCGGTCGATGTCGCCTCGCACCGCCGCGCACTCCAGCCCGTCCATCACGAAGCCTTCGCGCGTCGCGTCCACCACCGCGTCGTCCAGCACCAGCTCGCAGCGGCCGTCGAGCTGCAGGGCGCCGCCGCGCGGGAGCTGCGCCCGCATGGACCAGTGGGGCGCCTTCAGCCGCATGTCTCCACACCCGAGCTTCAGACCCGAACGGGTGTCGAGGCTGACCTTTGCCCGGCCCTGCAGCCGAGCGTCTTCCCCCGCAAGCTGCCCGCGCGCCTCGCCAGCGTGCATGTGGTGGATGCGCACCTGTAGCTCGCCTTCGCCCAGCACGCGAAGGTGGCCGTCGAGCCTCAGCGCCAGCTCTTCGACGTCCAGCTCCGCGGAGGACGCGTCGTCGGCCAGGTCCACGGTCAGCCGGTTCCCCCAGGCCGCGGCGCTCGCGTGCCGGATGCGCGTGCGCGCGGTGAGCCCGCGGCCACGCAGGAGGACGCCCTGCCCGGCCTCTTGCGCGAAGGACACCTCCACCTCCGCGTCCCCCTCGAGCTCGCAGTCGTAGACGTCCAGCGCCACCGCGCCGGCGGACGGACGCAACTCGGGGATCCGGCCGTTCACCCGCACCTCGCCCTCGAGCTTGAAGCTGGAACGGCCGAGGCTCACCGCGCCGCGCCAGCTCGAGGGGCCCAGCTCCACCACCAGGTCCTCGTCGCCAAAGCGCAGGGAGACGCGGCCGGACTCCAGCGCGCCCTCGGACCTGGGCAGCGCCGCTTGCAGGATGGGCGCGGTGTTCCCGCGGAGCTTCACCTCGAAGTGAGCCCCCTCGGTGGAGAAGTGGGTGGCGCTCAGGTGTTCGCCGGGCCGCGGGCACACCTTCGTGCGGCCGGCGCGGAGCTGCGCCCTGGTGAGCTGCACGTCGAGCTCGGGCTCCGGGCAGTCGTACCGCGCCGTCACCTCGAGAAGGGCGCGGCCGGCGCCGTCTTCGAGCGACCACTCGCCGCCGTGAAGCTGCAGGTCGCAGTAGTGCACGTCCGCCGCCAGTCGAAGCTCGCCGCCCTCCACCTCGATGGCGCCTCCGGCCTCCGAGCCCACGCGGACGCGCCCGCGCGCGCCGAACAGCAGGGTCCCCTCGACGAGGTCCACGTCCGTCACCGACATCCGGAGCTGGTCGAACCTCGGTGCGCCGGGCTGGGTGGGATTGAAGAGCAGCGACCGCACCTCCGGCGCGAGCTGCGCCACCGTCTCCGTCTCCACGCGCAGCAGCTTCATCCCGAAGAGCCGCACGCCCACCCGCTCGGGCAGGCCTTCGGAGAGCCAGTCCGCAAGGTCCGACACCTTCATGGGGATGGCCGGGCCCACCTTGAGGTCCGGGAACCCGCCGATGCGCACGGTCAGCCGCCCCGCGTCGTCGAAGGTCAGCCCCTTCACCTGGGTGAAGAGCGGACCGTCCAGGGCCGGCAGAAGCTCCACCTGTGCGTGGGGCAACAGGAGCACGCCGTCCTGCACCTGCACCGACACCCGCAGGGTGGTGCCCGGCCTCACCGCCAGCCCCGGGAAGAGGCTCCCCTCCACGAGCGGGACCGTCAGCGCGATCCGGGCGTCGCGGATGAGCCGCAGCGCATCGAGAAGCACCGGGAGCACCGGGAGCACCGGGCGGAGCGGCAGGTCGAGTGCCATGCAGCGAATATGCGACCGCCCCAGCGCAGGGGCCACCGACGCAGGACTAGCCGCGCCGGCCGGGACGACGACGCGCTGCGACGCGCGCGGTGACGCTCCCCGGGTCCCGCCGGGCGCGCGCGGGCTGCGGCAAACCCGTGTGCCAGCCGCCCGCCTGAAGCCCATGTGCGCGCGGGTCCCCCAGCCGCCGTCTGCCACGGCTCTCGCCCGCGTCCTGGGGGACGGGCGGCGAGAACCAGAGGAAGAAGAGGACGACGGTGAGGAGCATCAGGCGCCGCAGGTGGGGGCGCTGCTGCAGGGGCGCGGGCGCTGGCATCACCCGGATGAAACCACAGACGCCCCGGACTGCATGCCAGCACCCGAAATCTGCAGGCGAGCAGCCGGGCGCGCGGCCTCACGTCACCCAGGCGATGACCGCGGCGAGCGTCGCCACCGAGACCGGCAGTCCCACGCCCACCATGGCCGCGGCGAGCGGCGGGTCCAGGTCATGCTGCGCCGCGAGGATGCCGCCGGTGACCATGGGCGGCATCGCGCACTGCAGCACCGTCACCTGCCAGGTCAATGACCCGGGCGGCTCGAGGACGAGCAACAGCGCGCCCAGCGCCAGCGGCGCCAGCACCAACTTGAAGAGGAGCCCCGCGGATAAGGGCCCCAGACGTCCCGCTGCGCCGCGGACCCGGAGCCCAAAGCCCACCGACAAGAGCGCCAGCGGCGTCAGCAGTTGCCCCACGCGGTGCAAGGTCTCATCGAACCAGGCGGGGAACTCGAAGGGGCGCAAGAGCAGCGCAGCCACCAACGCCAGGAAGGGCGGGAAGAGCACCACCTTCCGCAGCATCCCCCGCGCATCGAGCGACCTCCCGGCGCTGCCTGCGGCCACCGCCATCCCGAGGCTGCAGAGCACCAGGAACGAGCCCACCTGGTCCACGAACACCGCGGGCCCCAGCGCCTTCGGCCCCAGCACCGCTTCGATGACCGGCAACCCCACGAAGGCGGTGTTGGAGAGCCCGGCGGTGAGCGTGAGCGCGCCCACGGTGGCGCGGGTGAGCTTGAACAGCCGGCCCAGCGCCGCGAAGAACCCGAACGCGAAGAGGAACTGCAGCCACAACATCCCGGCGCCCAAAAGCAGGGAGGGCTCCAGCGGCACGGTGTGCATGGCGCGCAGGACGAGGGCCGGCAGCGCCACCTTCAGGACCACGGCGTTCAAGACCTCGCTGGTGTGGGCGGGAAAGGCGCCGGTGCGGCGCGCCACCATCCCGGCGCCAAGGCTCAGCACCACCAGCGCGACGAGGCCCGACATCGCGGTGCTGATACGCCCGAGCGCCCGGTGAATCCAGCGTTACGATGGCGCGCATGTCACAGCGTCGCCCATCGCTCGCCTGGCCGCTCCTCGCCTGCCTGCTCGTCGGCGCGGTGGTGGGGCAGGGGTGTGGCGGCGGTGCGGACCCCGAAGGAGACGGCGGCACACCCGACGCGCAGGTGCCCACAGTCCCGGACGGCGGCGAAGGGCCCGACGGCGGCGAGAGCGACGGCGGGACGCAGCCAGATGGCGGGTGGCCGCTTCCGGAGACGACGCTCCTCTCAGGTCCCTCCGGCTACTCACGCGTGGCGGAGGTCACCTTCACCTTCGCCGCCAACGACGCGCGCTTCAGCTTCGAGTGCAGCGTTGGCAGCGCGGACTTCGCGGCCTGCGCCACGCCCCATTCGTTCACCGCGCCGGAGGGCTATCACTACTTCCGCGTCCGCGCGGTGACGCCGGGTGGAGAGGTGGACCCCACGCCGGCCGCCCGTGGCTTCACCGTGGACACGGTGCCGCCCGAGACCGAGCTGCTCTTCGGCCCCACCACCGAAGGCAGCAGCGTCACCGCCACCTTCGGGTTCCGCATCCTGGGCACTGACCCCGGCGCCTCCTTCGAATGCGCGCTGGACGCCGCCGCGTACGCCCCCTGCTCCTCGCCCCGCCTCTACTCAGGGCTCACCGGGGGTCCGCGGACCTTCCGGGTGCGCGCGGTGGACGCCGCCGGCAACCCGGACCCGACGCCGGTGGAGCACGCGTGGACGGTGGCGGCGCCGGCCCCCACGGTGGTGCGGGTGATGGCGGCGAACCTCACCAGCGGGAACCTTCAGTCGTACGCGCCCGGCCACGGCACCCGCATCTTCCAGGGGCTCTTGCCGGACGTGGTCCTCATCCAGGAGTTCAACCACGGCGGCAACACCCCCGCGGAGCTGCGCGCGTGGGTGGATGAGGCCTTCGGACCGGAGTTCTTCTTCTCCCGCGAGTCCGGCGTGCAGCTGCCGAACGGCGTCATCAGCCGCCACCCCATCCTCGCCTCCGGCACCTGGGACGACCCCCAGGTGGACAACCGCGAGTTCCACTGGGCGCGCATCGACGTGCCGGGGCCCATCGACCTGTGGGCGGTGAGCGTGCACCTGCTCACGTCCAACGCCGGTATGAGGAACAGCGAGGCGCAGGCGCTGGTGGGCTACATCGAGGAGGAGGTGCCCGAAGGCGCGTTCCTGGTGGTGGGCGGAGACCTCAACACCGTCACCCGGACCGAGAGCGCAATCTCCACCCTGTCGCAGGTGGTGGTGACGTCCAACAGCGCGTCCCCCTGGCCAACGGATGGGAGCGGCAACGGCTTCACCAACGCCAACCGCAGCAGGCCCTATGACTGGCTGCTCGCGGATGGGGACCTCGCGCCGCGGGAGACGCCGCTGCTCATTGGCACCATGAGCTTCCCCGGCGGGCTGGTGTTCGACAGCCGGGTGTTCACGCCCCTGTCTGCCGTCTCACCCATCCTCGCCACCGACAGTGCCGCGCCGAACATGCAGCACATGCCGGTGCTCAAGGACTTCCTCTTCCCTCCGTGAGGCCGACGGTTGCCCCGCCCTGCGGGTCGTTGCGGCGCGCGGAGGGGGCGGCTACCTCTCGCGTTCGGTCCGGGCCCACGCCCGGGTTCCCATCCCACAGGAGCGTCCCCCATGATCACCCTGCGAAGGTCCAACGAGCGCGGCCATGCACAGCACGGCTGGCTCGACAGTCATCACACCTTCTCCTTCGCGGACTACTACGACCCCCGGCACATGGGCTTTCGCACCCTCCGCGTCATCAATGAGGACCGGGTGAAGGGGGGGATGGGCTTCGGCACCCACCCGCACAAGGACATGGAGATCCTCTCGTGGGTGCTGGAGGGCGCGCTCGAGCACAAGGACAGCCTCGGCACCGGCAGCGTGGTGCGGCCAGGAGAGATTCAGCGGATGAGCGCGGGCACCGGCGTGCTCCACAGCGAATACAACGGCTCGAAGACGGACCTCCTGCACTTCCTGCAGATCTGGATCATCCCCGAAGCGCGTGGGCTTGCGCCCGGCTACGAGCAGAAGGGCTTCACCGAAGCGGAGCGCCAGGGGCGGCTGCGGCTCATCGCCTCGCCCGATGGGGGCGACGGCAGCGTCACCGTGCACCAGGACCTCTCCTTGTACGACGGGCTCTTGTCCCCGGGCGAAGAGGTGACGCACTCGCTCGCCGCGGGACGGCACGCGTGGGTGCAGGTGGCGCGCGGCGCGGTGTCCTTGAACGGGGAGCGGATGCTCGCCGGGGATGGGGCGGCCTTGAGCAACGAGCTGCAGCTCTTCCTCCGCGCGGAGCAGGCGAGCGAAGTGCTCGTCTTCGACCTCGCTTGAAAAGGGCGCGGCCGCGGTGCATGGACTGCCCATGACTCCTCTCCCTGCGTCCGACACAAGGGGCTTTGCCGGCCCCTCCACTGACGAAGAGGCCATCGCCTCCGCGCGCGGGCTCTTCGAAGGGCTTCGGCAGAACCGCTGGGCGCTCGCGCGGTCCACCGTGGAGGCGCGGCTCTCGAAGCTGGAGCGGTTTCGCAAGACCCTGCTCGCCCACCGGGAGCGGCTCTCGCAGGCGGCCTTTCGCGACTTCCACAAGGCGCCCGCCGAGTTCGAGCTGACCGAGCTGCAGCCCCTGCTCCTGGAGCTGCAGCACATGCGGACGCACCTCGAGGAGTGGCTGCGCCCGCGGCCGGTGTCCACCCCCATGCCGCTTCTGGGCACGCGGGCGGAGATCCGCTTCGAGGCGCGCGGCGTGGTGCTGGTGCTCGGCGCGTGGAACTACCCCCTGCAGCTCGCGGCCCTGCCCATCGTCCCGGCGGTCGCGTCTGGCAACGCGGTGCTGGTCCGCCCCTCCGAGAAGGCCCCCGAATCCGCCGCGGCCCTGCGCGCGCTCATCACCGAGGCGTTCGAGCCCACCGACGTCGCCTGCGTCACCGGCGGGGTGCCGGTGGCGGACGCGCTGTTGGATCTCCCGTTTGACCACGTGTTCTTCACCGGCAGCTCCCGGGTGGGGAAGAAGGTGGCGGTGAAGGCGGCGGAGCACTTCGCCTCGGTGACGCTGGAGCTGGGCGGAAAGTCGCCCGCAATCGTGGACGAGACCGCGGACATCAAGGCCGCGGCCGAGCGCATCGCCTGGGGCAAGTGGGTGAACGCGGGGCAGACCTGCGTGGCGCCGGACCACGTGCTGGTGCACAGCTCGAAGCAGGCGGCGCTGCTGGAGGCGCTCCGGGACGCCACGCAGCGGATGTACGGCGGCACCGAAGAGGCGCGGCGGCAGAGCCCGGACTTCGCGCGGATGATTGATGACGGCGCGCTCCGGCGGGTGCGGGGCCTGCTGGAGCGGACGGTGGCCCAGGGCGCGCGGGTGGAGCTGGGCGGGCAGGTGGTGCCGGACGAGCGCTACTTCCCACCCACGGTGGTCAGCGGCGTGGCGCCAGACTCACCCCTGATGGAGGAGGAGATCTTCGGCCCGGTGCTGCCGGTGCTCACCTTCGACACGCTGGACGAGGCCTGTGACCTGGCCAACCGCTACGGGAAGCCCCTGGCGCTCTACCTCTTCACGAAGAGGGACGCGCACGTGGAGCGGGTGCTCGGGCGCACCACCGCCGGCGGCACCGTGGTGAACAACACGCTCCTGCACCTGGGCAACATGGACCTGCCCTTCGGCGGCGTGGGGCAGAGCGGACAGGGCAGCTACCACGGGCTGGCGGGCATCCGGGCCTTCAGCCACGAGCGCGCGGTGCTCTACCAGGGGCGGCCCTCCACCCTGCGCCTGCTCTACCCGCCGTACACCGGGACGAAGAAGCGGCTGCTCCGGTGGATTGAGCGGCTGTTCACCTAGCGCGCGTGCGCTGTCAGCTGTACCCCCAGCAGCGTGACGTCTTCGGGCACCAGGGTGTGCCCGAAGACGACTGCAACCCTGACGGTCAGGGCTGGGGCTGCGGCGGCGGGCGGGTAAAGCTCGACACGTCTCCGCCGAGGTTTTCGATGGAGTCGATGAGCAGCTGCGCCATGTAGCGGAAGTTGTGCGCCCAGGCGCCGTGCTCGTTGTGGCTGAACTGGTAGTTGTGCGCCGCCTGCAGGAGCGCCGGGGTCCAGGGGGTGAACCTGCCCGCCGCGTTCGACTGGCACACGCCGGCCGCGTCGAGCTGGAAGAAGTAGGGGTTGGCGTGCGCGTAGCAGAGGGTGCCCGCGGCGCCCCCTCCGGTGACGGCGACGAGCTGCGCGAGCAGGGCGTCCTCCAGGGTCTTCAGCTCCTCCGCCAGCGGCTCGGTGGCGTCGCCGTCTCCGTCGTAGTCCTCGGTCAGTGCCCAGCGGATGTCGGCGGGTTCGTCCGCGGTGGTGTGGCACTGGGCGCAGTGCGCCATGGCGTCTTCGACGTGGAAGGTGTGCTCGGTGTCCGCCGCGCGGTGGCAGCTCTCGCAGCGCGCGCCGCCAGAGTGCCGGAACTTCTCGGCGTAGGTCTTGCCCGGGTACTCATAGCCGACCCCGGTGACCGTCCCCATCAAGGTCCCCGCCGCCGGCGCGTAGTGCACGTTGAGGAACGAGCCGAGGTTGCCCGCGGCGATGGCGGCGTCGATGGTCGCCTTCGACTGCCGCCCGCTGTGGCAGGAGGCGCACAGCCGGTCCCCCGCGCCCAGCTGGGCGTTGTCGCTGATGACCACGTTCCCCGGGAAGGTGACCCGCGGCACGTCGACCAGCGCCCACGTCTCCAGGCTCGCGTGGCAGGTTTCGCACTGCAGCCCGTTCACGTCCATGGCCGGCACCGCGGCGGTGGCGTTGGTGTCCAGGAAGGTCCGGAGCCCCTGGGCGCCGCCGTGGCACTTCGAGCAGTTGGCCGGCACCGCGCCCGCCGCGTCCCAGTTCCGGAAGGCGTGGCTCGAGCCGTTGAAGTGGCCGGGGTCGTCGCGGCCCAGGCTGGAGACGTCTCCGCCGAGGTCCTCGATGGAGTCGTGCAGCAACTGGATGAGGTACTTGCCGTTGTGCGCGTAGGCGCCGTGGTCCTTGGTAGCGAACTGGAAGTTGTAGGCGCCTCGCAGGAGCCTCGGGGACCAGGTGCGGAAGCCGTTGGCGTTCACCGCCTCGGTGGCGGAGCAGGTTCCGTCCCCGTCGGTGTCCTTGAACCAGTAGGGGAACGCGCCCTCGTCATAGCAGATGGCCCCGAGCCCGCTGGTAGACGACGCGTAGGCCTGCAGCGCCGAGAGCAGCTGGGTGCGCAGCGTCTCAATCTCGCCGTAGATGCCCTCCTCCTGGTCGCCGTCGCCGTCGTAGTCCACGCTGCGCGACTGAATCATCCGGATGGCGCGCATCCCCTCTTCGGTTCCGGCACCGGCATGGCAGGTCTCGCACAGCTGCGCCTTCACCTCGCTGCTGTGCGGGTCGTGACAGCTGCCGCAGCTGTCGAGCCCCCCGGCGTGCTGGAAGCGCACGTCGTAGGTCTTGCCCGCGTATTCGTACCCGCCCCTCACCTGCGCGCCCCGGAGCGTGGCGCCCGCGAACGCGTAGTGCGGGTTGCGGAAGGTCAGGCCCATGGCCACCGCGTCCGGGTCCGCGTCGCCGCCGGCGTTGGCAATGGCGGTGTCCACCGAGACGCTGGACTCGCGCCCCTGGTGGCAGACCTCGCAGCGGGTGGTGGCGCCGAGCGCCGGGACGGTGATGCCGGAGGGATAGGTCACCTCGGTCAGCGCCACCGCCGCCGGGTCATGGCAGGTCTGGCAGGAGACCACGGTGTCGGTGTTGGCCGCCGCATCCACCGTTCCCGCCGCGCTCCCGTCCGCGCCGAGGTAATCCAGGTAGCCGCCGGCGCTGTGGCAGCGCGCGCAGCTGGCGGGCACCACCGGCGGCTCGTCACCATCCCAGTGCCGGAAGGCCTCTGACTCGCGGTTCGCGTGGCCAGAGGAGAGCCACGCGGCGTAGTTGGGCAGCACGGTGGGGTCGAAGCCCTCCACCACCACCACCACGAAGGCGCTGCCGGTGGCGCCCGAGTCCGCGCCGGTGGCGGCGATCTCCGCCTCGCCCACCGAGACCCCGGTCACCAAGCCGGTGGCCGCGTCCACGGTGGCCACCGCAGGCGCGCTGGAGGTGAAGCTGTAGGCCGAATCCTCTCCGTTGACGGTGGAGGCGGAGGCGGTGGCGGTCTGGCCGGGCTCGAGCACGAAGTTTTCGAGCGTCACCCGGACCACGGCCTCACCCGGCGTCTGCGGGGGCGTGGGATCTGGCTCATCCTCTCCGGGACAGCCGAGGCTGCCAACGGCCAGCACAGCGAGCAGTGAGAGCGAGGCGACGCGGGTCATACAGACTCCTGCAGTGGGCCCCGGGGAGGGGCCGCGGTGAGAGCTTCAGGATGGTGGGGCCACTTCGCGCGACTGCCCGAAGAATTCCCGGGAGTCGTCGAAGAGCCGACGGCTCGGAACCGGCCACCCTGCCGCAGCCCGTTGCGGATGTCAGCCGGTTTACGTCCCGGACAGGGCGCGCTCCGCCCGCTGCACCTTCGCCACCGCCTCCTCGGGCGTGGCCGCGGTGGCGGACAGGTGGCCCATCTTCCGGCGCGGCCGCGCCACGCGCTTGCCGTAGAGGTGGACCTTCACCCCGGGGATCTCCAGCGCGCGGTCGAAGCTCGGCGTCTGGCCGTCCACCCACAGGTCGCCGAGCAGGTTCACGATGGCCGAAGCGCGCGTGATTTCGGTGCTGCCCAGGGGCAGGTCGCACACCGCGCGCACGTGCTGCTCGAACTGGCTGGTGAGGCAACCCACCTCGGTGGCGTGGAAGGAGTTGTGCGGACGCGGCGCCAGCTCGTTCACGTAGAGCGCGCCGTCCTTCGTGAGGAACAGCTCCACGACCAGCAGCCCCTCCACGTCCAGCTTCGTGGCGATCTCCGAGGCCATCTCCACGGCGCGCGCCGTGACGTCAGCTGGCAAGGGTCCCGGCAACACCGACCAGGCGAGGATGCGCTCTACGTGGTGGTTCAACGCCGGCGGATAGACCGCGACTTCGCCCGAAGGCGAGCGCGCCACCAGCACCGACAGCTCCGCCTCCAGAGACAGCCCGCGCTCCACCACCACCGGCACCCCGCCGAGCACCGCGAAGGCCCCCGCCGCCTCGTCGGGCTTCTCCACCTGCGCCTGCCCACCGCCGTCGTAGCCACCGCGCCGGGCCTTGATGAAGCAGCCTCCACCCAGCGCCCGCACCGCGTCCTCCAGCCCTTGCGCGGTGTCCGCCTTGTGCCAGGGCCCGAGCGGAAAGCCGCGCCGCGCGAGCCAGTCCTTCTGGTCCCCACGGTCCTGGATGATGCGCAGGACCTCCCGGCCCGGCCGCACCGGCGCAAAGCGCGCGGCGGCGTCGAGGCTCTCGAGGGAGATCTTCTCAATCTCCAGCGTCACCACGTCGCAGCCTTTGGCGAGCGCCTCCGCCGCGGCCACGTCGTCGAACCCGGCGGTGATGGCGCGGTCCACCACGAAGCGCGCGGCGCAGGACGGGTCCGGGTCCAGCGTGTCCACGTGGTAGCCCAACGAGCGCGCGGCCATGGCGGTCATCCGGCCCAGCTGACCGCCGCCGAGGATGCCGATCGTCGCGCCGGGGAGGATGGGATTGCGCGCGCGGGTCATGACAGCTTCTCCGCCAGGACCTCGTCCCGCCGCTTCGCCTTCCAGGCCGCGAGCTTCTTGCGCAGCGCGGGGCGCGAGCCCCCCAACACCTTGCAGGCGAACACCGCGGCGTTCACCGCGCCCGGCTTGCCGATGGCCATGGTCGCCACCGGCGTCCCCTTCGGCATCTGGACGATGGAGAGCAACGCGTCCAGGCCGTTGAGCGCAGTGACGGGGACGGGCACGCCGATGACCGGCAGCTCCGTCTTGGAGGCCACCATGCCCGGCAGGTGCGCCGCGCCGCCCGCCGCCGCGATGATGACCTCCAGCCCCCGGCCCTCCGCGCGCTCGGCGTATTCGAACATCAGGTCCGGCGTCCGGTGCGCAGAGACGATGCGCACCTCGTGCGGCACGCCGAGCTCGGCCAGCAGCTCCGCCGCCGGCTGCAGGGTCTCCAGGTCCGTCCGGCTGCCCATGATGAGGCCCACCAGCGGCGGGGGGGCGGCAGGCGTCTTCTTTCGAGCGGACCGGGTGGGCGACATGCGGCGCATTCTCTCCGTGGGGCCCCGCCCGTCCATCCAATTCCCGGGCAATTCCCGGGGATGAAGCAGGCGGCCAAACGAGGTGCTGCGCGCGCGGGCCGCTGCGCCTACCTTCACGGCCATGGGCGTCATGACCCCGATTCGCCGGACCGCCTGGGCCCTCAGGTGGCGGAGGCTGGCCTTCAAGGCGCGCCGTGACGCGTTCGGCCCCCTCCGGATCTTCTGCTTCCGCGGCCATGGGACCCGGCACGCGCTGCACGTGGCCGGACGGGTGCTGGAGCGGGGCGGGGCCGTGGAGCCTTCCACCCCCAGCGGGACCTGGGCGAACTTCCAGCGCACGGTGGCGCGCTTCAACGCGGAGCAGATCCCCTGCGCCCGGCTCCTGGCGCGCTGGAACGGCAGGCAGACGGAGCTGCGCACCGACCGCGAGGGCTACTTCCGGGTGGTGCTGCCGCTGGAGTCGCCGTTGCCCGCGGGCTGGCACGAAGTGGAGCTGGAGCTGCTCGACTCGGTGGCCGGCGGCGAAGGCCTGAAGGCGCGCGCGGAGGTGATGGTCCCGCCGGATGACGCGGACTACGGCGTCATCAGCGACATCGACGACACGGTGGTGCACACGGTGGCCACCAACCGGCTGAAGATGATCCGCATCGTCCTCTTCCAGGACGCGCACGGCAGGATTCCGCTGCCCGGCGTGGGCGCCTTCCTGCGGGCGCTGCGGCAGGGGCCGTCGGGCAAGGGCTACAACCCGGTGTTCTACGTGTCCCGCAGCCCCTGGAACCTCTACGACCTCTTCGCCACCTTCTTCGACCGGCATGACCTGCCGCGCGGGCCGCTCTTCCTCCGGGACCTCGGCTGGCTGAACGCGCCGTCGCAGACCATGGGGCTGGACCAGGACAAGCTCTCCCGCATCCGGCGGCTTCTGGTCCTCTACCCCGAGCTGCCGTTCGTCCTCATGGGGGACAGCGGCCAGAAGGACCCGGAGATCTACGCGCAGATCGTCCGCGAGCACCCCGGCCGCATCAAGGCGGTCTACATCCGCGACGTGACCCGCTCCACCCGCGCAGACGAGGTGCGCAGGCTCGCCGAGGAGATCCGCGAACATGACGTCCCCATGGTGCTCGAGCAGCACACCCTGGACGCCGCCGGGCACGCGGTGACCCTGGGGCTCATCCACCCGTCCTCGCTGCCCGCCATCCGCGGCCGCGAGGCGAAGGACGAGGCCCAGAACGAGCGCCTGGGCCCCCTGGCCTAGGCCGGGCTCTCGCGCGCAGCCGCGCCGCCGTTGCGCCCCTGGGCCTAGCCGCCGGTGCCGGTGGCGCGCCGCGCGTCGCCGGCCGAAGTGGGGGACAGCTCCATCAGCGTCTTCAGCTCACTCGCGGCGAGCGGCTTCACGCGGTGCTCGTCGAACCCGGACTCGAGCGCCTTGCGGCGGTCCTCTGGCTGCCCGTAGCCGGTGAGCGCCACCAGCACGCCGCAGCGGCCGTTGGCCGCCCGGATGCGCCGCGCCACCTCGAAGCCGTTCATCCCCGGCAGGCCGATGTCCACGAGCGCCAGGTCATACGGCTCGCGCGCGCCCAACTCTGCGGCGGCCAGCCCGTCCTCCACCGCGTCCACCTGGTGGCCCCACAGCTCCAAGAGGTCGCGCAGGAACTCGCGCGCGTCCTCGTTGTCCTCGGCGATGAGGACCCGCCGCCCGGCGGAGCGCGCGCGGTGTGGCTCTGACGGCGCCACCGACGTGAGCACCGGCGCGGGCGCCGGATGTGAACCGGACTGTGGCCTCGAAAGCGGCAGCCGCACCTGGAACTCGCTGCCGCAGCCGGCCCCGTCCGAGTGCGCGTGCACCGAACCGCCGTGCATCTCCACCAGGTTCTTCACCAGGGTCAGCCCCAACCCCAGACCTCCCTGCGCGCGGTCCAGCCCCGGGTTCACCTGCACGAAGAGGTCGAACACCCGCCGCAGCATCTCGCGCGGGATGCCGTCCCCCGAGTCGCGCACGGTCACCCGCGCTTCATCCGGCGCCAGGGTGAGGGACACCTTCACCGTCCCGCCCGGCGGCGTGTAGCGCGCGGCGTTGTTGAGCAGGTTGGTCACCACCTGCTCGATGCGCGCCGGGTCCGCGTCCAGGGGCGCGGGCTCCTCCGGCAGGGACACCTCCACCTTGTGGCCCTTCTGCTCGAGGATGGGCAGGGAGGTCCCGACCGCGTTCTCCACCACGGTGCGCAGGTCCACCCGCTCCCGCCTCAGCTCCACGCGGCCGCGGGTGATGCGGGAGACGTCGAGCAGGTCGTCCACCAGCCGGACCATGTGCCGCGCCTGGCGCTCCACCACCTCGTGCGCCCTCTGGAGCCGTTCGTCCTCAGGGCCCACCTCTCGCGCCAGCCCCATCGCGGTGAGGATGGGCGCGAGCGGGTTGCGCAGCTCGTGCGCGAGCATGGCCAGGAACTCATCCTTGCGGCGGTCTGCCAGCTGCAGGTCCAGGTACAGCCGCGCCGCGTCCAGCGCCAGGGCGGTGCGCCGGGCCAGGTCCTCCGCCAGCGCGAGGTCCTCCGAGGTGTAGCGGCGGCCGTGCGGCCCGTTCACCAGCGCCAGCGCGCCGAGCATCCGGCGCCGCGTGCGAAGCGGCACCACGATGAGGGATGAGAACCCCAGCGTCCGCAGCCGCGCGGCGATCTCCGGGTCCGGCGCGCTGCGGGCGAGCTCCTCGGGGCCAATCTCCGGCAACAGGAGCGGGATGCCCACCGCGGCCATCTCCCGCGCGAAGGGGAGGGTGCCCACTTCGTCCGCGCCGCGGCCGACGAAGGTCTCCGCCAGAGGGGTCAGCGCGCCCTGCCGGTGCCAGGCGGCGGCGGGCTGCAGGGTTTCGTCCTCCTCCAGCAGGTGGACGCAGGTCCAGTCCGCCAGGAACGGCACCGGCAGCCGGGCCGCGGCCTTCACCGTGGTCTGGTAGTCGAGCGAAGACGCCAACTCCGCCGAGGCCTCCGCCACGAAGCGCAGGGCCTCTTCGGCGCGCTGCCGCACCGCGCGCTCTTCTGCTTCTCTCAGCGCGCGCCGCACCGCGGGCATCAGGCGGTCCAGCCGGTCCTTGAGCACGTAGTCGGTGGCGCCGGCCTTCACCGTTTCGATGGCCAGCTCTTCACCGAGCGCGCCGGAGACGAAGATGAAGGGCGTCTCCGGCCTGCGCAGCCGGCACAGCCGCAGAGCGGTCACCCCGTCGAACGAGGGGAGCTGGTAGTCCGCGAGGATGAGGTCTTGCCCGCCCAGCTCCAGATGGGCGACGAAGCGCGCGCGGTCATCCACGCGGGCCACGTCGAACTCGAGATCCTCCGCCTGCAGCGCGGCGCGGATCAGCTCCGCGTCCAGCGGGCTGTCCTCCAGCATCAGGACGCGCAGTCGTCTCATGTCCGCTCCTCCACCTGCGGCGTCGTGGCAGGCAGCGTGAAATAGAAGGTGGCGCCCCGGTCTACCTGGCCTTCGGCCCAGGTGCGGCCGCCGTGGCGCTGGATGATGCGCCGCACGTTGGCGAGCCCGATGCCGGTGCCCTCGAACGCGTCGTCCGCGTGCAGGCGCTTGAAGACTCCGAAGAGCCGGTCCACGTAGTCCATGTCGAACCCCACGCCGTTGTCCCGCACCCGGAAGACGAGCTCGCCGCGCGCGTCGGCCGCACAGTCGATCCAGATCTCCGCCTCCGCGCGCGGGCGGGTGTACTTCACCGCGTTCGACAGGAGGTTCCGCAGCACCTGCCGCAGCATGGGCCCATCACCCTTCACGGTGGGCAGGGGGCCCACGTGCCAGCGCAGCCTGCGGCCCTCCGCGTCCCGCTCCACCTCGCGCATCACCTCGCCCACGAGCTCTGCCATGTCCACCTCGCGGCTGTGCAGCTCGGTGCGGCCCATGCGGGAGAACGCGAGCAGCTCGTCCACCAGGGTGGAGGCCTTCTGCGCCGAGTCGGCGATGGTCTCGAGGTATTCGCCGCTCTTGCCCGGCAGCTCGCCGCCG
Organism: uncultured Myxococcaceae bacterium; assembly: GCA_964596895.1. Taxonomy (GTDB): domain Bacteria; phylum Myxococcota; class Myxococcia; order Myxococcales; family Myxococcaceae; genus JAFAFL01. Next base: position 10,899 of record CAZQVZ010000011.1, on the reverse strand, counting down.
GCGCTCCGCCGCAGGAGGTTGGAGAACCCGTTGATGTGCCGCAGGGGCGCCCGCAGGTCGTGGGAGACGGAGTAGCTGAAGGACTCCAGCTCGCGGTTGGCCTCTTCGAGCTGGGCGGTGCGCTCTCTCACCCGCAGCTCCAGCCCTTCGTTGAGCTGGCGGATCTGCTCTTCGTGCTGCTTGCGGTCGGTGATGTCGCGAAGCACCGACAGGTGCCGGCCCGGTTGCAGGTGCGGGGTGGCGTGGAACTCGGTGTGGACCACGGAGCCATCCGGCCGCTGCACCCGGAACTCACCGCGGACGATGCGGCTGTTCTTGAAGTCGTCCGCCGTGCCCTCGTCACCTTCGGGCGAAGCCAGCGTCCACAGCTCCTGCCCGAGCAGCTGCTCCGGGGGGCGGCCGAAGAGCCGCGCCGCCGCGGGGTTGGCGTCCACCAGCCTGCCCCCGTCGTCGAGGATGACCATGGCGTCCCGCGCGCCTTCGAAGATGGAGCGGAAGCGCGCTTCGCTCTGCCGCAGCGCCTCCGCCTGCTGCGTGGACAGCTCGATGGCGCGGCCATAGCTGCGGGAGAGCTCGAGGAGCTGTCGCCTCCCGAAGAGGGCCAGCAGCCCGCCGAGGAGGAGCGCCATCCCCACCCCGCCCCCGACGACGACGACGGAGGCCCGCTGCGCCGCCTCTGCCTGCGCCAGCCGCCGGGACTCCGCCTTGGCGACGATGGCCGAGCGCAGGTGCCGCGCCCTCTGCATGAGCTCCCGGCCCTGCAGGGTCAGGGTGTAGGAGCTGAAGTTCCCGCCGCCGCTCTTGAGCGCCATCATCGTGCGGGCGTAGCGGTCCCACTCCAGCCACACCGCGGTGAACTGCTCCAGCCGCTCGAGCTGCTCGGGTTGGTCGGTGAGGAGCGACTGGAGGTTGGACAGGGTGGGCCCGAACCTGCGCTCTGCGTGGCGGTAGGGTTCGAGGAAGGTGGCAGAGCCGGTGAGCAGGTAGCCGCGGAGCGCGGTCTCCTTGTCCACCAACAGCCCCCGGAGGACGTCGACTTCGGAGGCCACCAGGTCCGTCCGGCCGATGGCCCGGTTCACGCCCACCAGATAGTTGATCTGGTACACGAGCCCCACGGCGAGCCCGCCCATGACGAACAGCGGCATGACCATGCCGCGCACGAGGACCCGACGGAAGCGGGCTGGGTCGATCCACGGAGGGGTCAAGGCTCCCCACAGCTATGTCTGATGCCTCGCCGTAGGGAGTGCAGGCGCCCGCCAGATATGGAGAACTGGACGTTTCACGGTCTGCAGGCCGAGCTTCGTATCCGCCAGCGCCCATTCCCCGCCGGCGCCGGAAGGAGCTGGGCAGGGAGGTGTGGCCGCTCGCTCCAAGGACATGGGGTGGGCCATCCGGATGGGGCGGGGTGGCACAGGGAAAGCGTGAGGGGCCTTGGGCGGCTGGCAGCCCCCGTCGCGGGCCTTCAGGCTGGTTGTGCGCGGGCAGGAGCGGATCTCCACGTTTCGCAGGTAGCGACCTGCAACCCCCCCACAAGGAGAACGACATGATCGGACGAGAGCTCTTGAGGCCCGGAATGATGGTGCACACCAGCGACGGGCAGAAGCTCGGGAAGATCCTCGAGCTGGGCACGGATCACTTCGTCATCGAGAAGGGGCTTATCTTCAAGAAGGAGTACACCTGCGACTACAGCCTGGTGAACGACGTGCGCGGCGACGACGTCATCATTTCGCGCGCGTTCGGTGACATCGGCAAGGAGCACCGGCGCGACGACGAGACGTTCGAGGGCTCGCGCCGCGAAGCCTCGGGGGACTTGAACATCCCGGTGGTGGAGGAGGAGCTGGACGTGGTCAAGCGTGACCGCGAGGCCGGCTCGGTGCGCATCCACAAGGACGTGGTGACCGAAGAGAAGACCATGACCGTACCGGTGACCCGCGAGCGGGTGACGGTGGAGCGGGTACCGGCGTCCGGTGAGGCGCGGGCGGCGGACGCGAGCATCGGCAGCGAGGACATCACGGTGCCGGTCCGCGAAGAGGAGGTCGAGGTGCGCAAGCGCCCGGTGGTCCGCGAGGAGGTCCGCGTCCGCAAGGAGCGCACCGAGGAGCCGCGGATGATCGCCGAGACCCTGCGCAAGGAGCGCGTGGACGTGGAGGGCGAAGAGGAGGGCCTGCCGCGCACCTCCGGGGATACGGACTACGACCCCAACGCCCGCTACTGAGCGGCTTCACGGAGGGCCTGGGCCCGGGATGAGGGGCCGGATCGTCGCCGGCACGGCTTCACGGTCGTGCCGGCGGTCTTTCTCCTGGTGGCCGATGCGGACGGCTGCGCCGCAGACGCGTCCTGCGCTCAGGGGTACCAGGAGATGGCGCCCTCGCAGGCGACGGCGGCGGTCTCGGGCGGGATGGGGGTCTTCATGTGCCCGAGCCCCTGCCGGGTCTTCGTGAGCCGGTTGATGCACTCGGTGATGAAGCGGATGGACTCTTCGCCTTCGGGAGGGCGGCAACGGAAGGAGAAGGGCCACGGAGGAGGCGCAGGCGCCGCGGCGGCCTGACAGGCGAAGGCAGCGCCCTCCGGGCTCATGTCCGTCCGCAGGTAGCCGAGCCCGTCCCGGTCATAGAGGAGCCGGCGCATGCACGACTCCACGTTCTCGGCCTGGTGGCGCTCGGTGGCGTACCGGCAGGCGGTGGCGGCCGCGTGGTCGTCTATCTCCTTGCGGCGAGCGCCCAGGCCGCTGCGTTCGAAGAGAACCCCGCGCATGCACTGCGAGAGCGTCTGGCTCATCTGGAGGGAGCGGGTCTGCCGGCACACGAGGGCCGCGCTGTTGACGTGGACCTCCGGCTTGCCGTCTCCGGTGGCGCCACGCGGGTACATCACCCGGTGCATGCAGTCCGCGATGATGCGCGCCATCTCCGTCCCGGAGGCGCCGCAGCGGGGGTAGTCCCATTCGTAGAGGAGCGGTGTGTGCGCGTGCGGGGACTGGGCACCGGCGGCGGTGGCGGCGAGGAGCCCGGTGAGCAGGAGGAGGCGAGGCACTTGCACGGCACTACTAATGAGGGAGCGCAGGCCTCGGCGCAACCCGCGGAGCGGCTCGCCCCTCCGACAACCGCCCAACGGGCACCGACGCAGCGGCTACGCCTTGGGCGATCCGAAACGTCGTGCTCCTGACAATGAGCGGGCAGGAGGAACACCATGAACCGCTCTCTGACGGCGGCTGCTGCCCTGCTGCTCCTCGCCGGGTCTGCCTGTCACACCACGGCCGAGGTCACCTGCTTCTCTTGCCCGAACTGGAGCTTCGTCAGCAGTGAAGGCTGCGCCGAGATCGCCGCGCAGCTCAACTGCGAGGCCCACGAGGTGAAGCCCCGGGACGATGGGGGCTGCGAAGAAGGACTGATGTGCGTCCTCACCGGCTGCGAGGAAGAGGGCGCGGGTGGCGAGGTCTGCAGCAGCTTCGCGCAGATGTAGCCGCGCCTACTCCCAGGCCGGGGCCACCGTGCGGCGCCGGTCCTTCGTTCGCGGCACGTCATCCCCCGGCAGCCGGTCCCAGAGCTGACAGGTCACCACCTTGTGCGCCTGGTCCAGGCCTTCGCAGTAGTTGGTGAAGAGGCAGCGGCGGATCTCCTCGCCGCGTCCCTCGCGCAGCTTCCGGAACCAGTCCGGGTCCGCGAGCGACTGCCGCGCCGACGCGACGATGTCCGCGTCCCCGCGCGCGAGGATCTCCTCCGCCTGCCAGAAGCTGGAGATGCCTCCACAGGTCACCACCGGCGTCTGCAGCCCGGCCGCCCTCACCGCCTGGCGCACCGCGGTGGCGAGGTGCACGTTCCGTCCGAACGGGCCCGGCGGACCGATGTTGGTGGTGGGCATGCACTCGTGCCCGGAAGGCCCCGTATACGGGTACGCCGCCGCGCCCACCTTCGGCTGCTTCGCGTCCTCGAACTTGCCGCCCCGGGACAGGCTCAAGAAGTCCATCCCCGCGCGGGCGAACTCGGTGGCGAAGTGCTTCGCGTCTTCGAGGTCACTGCCGCCGGCGATGACCTCGTCCCCCAGGAACCGGCAGCCCACGCCGAAGCCCGCTGGCACGCGTGCGCGCACGGCCCGGAACACCTCCAGCGGCAGCCGCACCCGGTTCTCCCGCGAGCCGCCATAGCCGTCCGTCCGCTCGTTCCGCGCGGAGAGGAAGCTCGCCATCGTGTACGCGTGGGCGTAGTGCAACTCCACGCCGTCGAAGCCCGCCTCCTGGGCGCGCAGGGCCGCCTCGCTGAACAGCTGCGGCAACACGCGCGGCAGCTCCCGGATGTGCGGCAGGTCCAGGTCGGTCACCCGCTCGCGGAAGCCCATCCGCAAGGACTCCTGGTCCCGCGGCCGCAGCACCCGCGCCAGCGCTGCGTCGTCGAGCGCGCACAGGGCGTCCCGCACCGCCTCGTCGTCGCGCGCGTCCGGGAACTGCGCGCGGTACCCGTCGTCCAGCTCGAGGAACCGCCGCAGGAACTTCTCCCGCTCGGGCCGCCTTCGAATCGCGAGGAAGTCGATGAGCTGGATGAACAGCCGCGTCTTCCCACCGCTGGCGCGCTTCACCGTCTCCACCAGGCGGGCGAGCCCGTCCTGGTACCGGTCATGGCCGATGCGCAAGAGCGGTCCGGATGGGACGTCGCGGATGCCGGTGGCCTCCACCACCAGCACCCCGGGCTGGCCCATCGCGAAGCGCTCGTACCAGGCGAGGACCTCGGGGGTGACGAACCCCTCTTCGGTGGCGCGCCAGGGGACCATGGCGGGGATCCACGTCCGGGTCTGGGCGCGAACCGGCCCCAGCTGCACCGGTGAGAACCAGCGGGAGCCTTCGGCCTCTTCGCGCGTCGGCCAGCGGGGGATGGGCAGGAGCTTCTCTCGGCGGCGGTCCACGCAGCGGACCCTAACAAAGGAGATTTTGACCCCGGTCAGGCGCGTGCTCGCCTGCCGTGCGACCGGGCCTGAAGCCGTGACTTGCAATTTACCCGGAGGGGCTTTCCGTCACGCCGCGCTGGGCTAAGGTGCGCCGCGTTTTCTGGCCGACCCGCATTGAGAGCTCCCCACATGAGAAATCTTCACCTGCTGGCTCCCCTCGGCGGCGCGCTGTTGGCCCTCGCGCTCGCTGGCTGTCCCTCCGACGAACCGAAGTGCGGTGACGGCACGACGGAGGGCGAGGCGCTCTGCGGCGCGCTGTGCGGCAACGGCACCATCGACCCCGGCGAGGAGTGCGACGACGGGAACACCACCGACGGCGACGGCTGCACCGCCGACTGCCGGATGGGCGTGGTCCAGGTCTGCGGCAACGGCGTCACCGAAGGCACCGAGCAGTGTGACGACGCCAACCAGATCTCCAGCGACGGCTGCGAGAACGACTGCACCACCACCGTGGCCGTGTGCGGCAACGGGACCCGGGAGGGCGACGAGCTCTGCGACGACGGGAACCAGACCGCAGGCGACGGCTGTGAGAACGACTGCACCCCGACGCCTGCCGGCATCTGCGGCGACGCCACCGTGGATCCGGGCGAAGAGTGCGACGACGGCAACACCACGTCCTTCGACGGCTGCGAGAACGACTGCACCGAGACCACCGTGGTCTTCGAGCAGTGCCCCGGCGCGACCCTGCCGCCGCCCTCCGGCGGGCCGTGTGACATCATCACCGGCGACGCGGCCCGCCTCATCACCGGCGACGTGCTGGTGCCGGGCACGGTCTACGTGGGCGGGCAGGTCCTCTTCGACGCGGCGGGCGTCATCCAGTGCGTGGGTTGTGACTGCACCCAGGTCAGCGGCGCGGCCACCGCCACGCAGGTGAGCTGCCCGGGCAGCGTGGTGAGCCCCGGCCTCATCAATCCGCACGACCACATCACCTATTACGCGGCCCCCTACGTGAACACGTCGGGCGAGCGCTACGAGCACCGCCACGACTGGCGCCGCGGCAACGACGGCCATACGGAGGTGTCCTCGGGGCCCAACAGCACGGCGAACGGCGCACCGCAGGTCCAGTGGAACGAGCTTCGCCAGGTGATGGCGGGCACGACCTCCGTGGCCGGGTCCGGCGGCATCGCCGGTCTGTTGCGCAACCTCGACCGCAGCAACGGGCTCGAGGGCATCTCGGGCGCGTACGCGGACTACGACACCTTCCCTTTGGGTGACTCCAACGGCCTCGAGCTGGTGAACAGCTGCGCGTACGGCAACATCGCCAACGCCGGCCAGCCCAACAATGGCGTGTGGCTGCCCCACGTCGCCGAAGGCATCGAGGCGTCTGCGCGCAACGAGTTCCTCTGCCTCACCGGCGTGGGTGAAGGCTCGAAGGAGGCCATCGCCAGCCGGACGTCGGTCATCCACGGCATTGGTCTGCGGGCCGCGGACGTGGGCCGGATGGCGCTCACCGAGGCGTCCCTCATCTGGTCGCCGCGCTCCAACATCTTCCTGTACGGGGACACCGCGCCGGTCCGTCTCTACAAGCGGTTCGGCGTGAACATCGCCCTGGGCACCGACTGGGTGCGCTCCGGCTCCAAGAGCACGCTGCGCGAGCTCAAGTGCGCGGACTACCTGAACCAGACCCACTACGGGCACACCTTCCGCGACGACGAGCTGTGGCTGATGGTGACCCTGAACGCCGCGAAGGCGCTCGGGTTCGAGGGGCAGGTCGGCTCTCTGGAGGTGGGCAAGCGCGCGGACATCTCCATCTTCCGTGGCGCTTCGGAGTCGCCGTACCGCAGCATCATCGAGGCGCAGTCCGAGGACGTGCTGCTCACCCTTCGCGGCGGCAAGGTGCTCTTCGGTGACCAGGTGGTGGTGACCGCGCTCACCGCAGACGCGTGCGACGCGGTGGACGTGTGCGGCACCCAGAAGGCGGTCTGCCTGCAGACCGAGATTGGCAAGACGTTCGCCGCCCTCTCTGGCGAGAACAGCTCCACCTACCCGCTCTTCTTCTGCGGCGAGCCGATGAACGAGCCCACCTGCGTGCCCTTCCGGTCCGCGATGGCGCCCAGCCCCTCCACCGCCACTGCCTATACCGGCGCGGTCACCGAGGACGACTGGGACGGCGACGGCATCCCCAACGCGCAGGACAACTGCCCGAACACCTTCAACCCGGTGCGGCCCGTGGACAACGGCGCGCAGGCTGACGGCGACGGGGACGGCGTGGGCGACGTCTGCGACGTGTGCCCGCTGGACGCGCACACCACCACCTGCTCGGAGATCGTTGCGGGGGACTCGGACCTCGACGGCGTGCCGGACAACCTCGACAACTGCCCCACCGAGCCGAACCCGGACCAGGCGGACACGGATATGGATGGCATCGGTGACGTGTGCGACGGCTGCCCGGTGCCCAACCCCGGCAACTCCGCGTGCCCCACCACCATCTATGAGGTGAAGAAGGGCACGTTCAACGGGCAGGCCGTGTCGCTCGGCGGCGTGCAGGTGACGGCGGTGAAGGCTGGCACCGGGTTCTTCGTGCAGATCCCCACGGCCTCGGCCACCGACGGCGTGGACTTCTCCGGCCTGTACGTCTACGCGCCGCAGCAGTCCGCCGCGGTCGCGCGCGGGGACATCGTCACCGTGGAGGGCACCCCCGCGAACTACTTCGGGCAGATCCAGCTCACCAACGTGGGAACGCCGGTGGTGCAGTCCAGCGGAAACCCGGAGATCGCCCCGGTGGCGGTGACGTCTGCGGAGGTCGCCACCAACGGTGCGCGTGCGGCTGGGCTCGAAGGCGTGCTGGTGCGCGTGGAGAACGTGACCGTGACCGAGCTCGAGCCTGCGCCCGCCGGCAACGAGACGGCGCCCACCTGGGAGTACGTGGTGGACGGGACCCTGCGCATCAACGACTTCCTCTACCGGACCGAGCCGTTCCCGGTGGTGGGTGAAGAGTTCGGCGCCATCACCGGCGTGCTGAACTTCCAGCGCGAGAACTCCAAGGTCGAGCCGCGGGACGCCAACGACATCATCGGCGGCGCGGCCACGGTGGCGACGTTCGGGCCGGAGGGGCAGTTCATCCGCGAGGGCCAGTCGGGCAATACGTTCCCCGAGGCCATTGAAGTGACCCTCTCCCGCGCCCAGGCCACCGACACCGTCGTGACGGTGACCTCCGGCTCTGCGGACCTGACCGTCGGCAACGGCGGCGTGGTGACCATCCCCGCCGGCCAGACCTCCGCGGTCGTGCCGGTGACGGGCGTGGCGCAGAACGCGAGCGTGACCCTGACCGCGACGCTGGGGACCTCCACCGCCACCACCACGGTGCGGGTGCTCGGTCTCAATGAGGCGGCGAGCCTGGTGTCGCTGACCTCGGAGAGCCCGGCGGTTCCGCCGGGCACCTCGGTGACCCTCACGGTGGCCCTGGACCTCCCGGCGCCGTCGAACACCGTGGTCTCGCTGGACCTCGACCCGTCGGCCTTCGGAACGCTGCCGGCGGACGTCACCGTTCTTCAGGACGAGATGACCGCCACCTTCACGCTGACTGCGGATGCCAACGCCACCGGTTCTGCGGACGTCACCGCGACCCTTGGCACCGACAGCCAGAGCGTCACCCTGGTGAGCGCGCTGCTCTGCATGCCGTCCAGGGTCGTCATCAGCCAGGTGTACGGCGGCGGTGGTGCCACCAGCGGCTCGCCTTCGTACACGCACGACTACGTGGAGTTGCACAACCGCAGCGCCCAGCCGGTCGACATCACCGGGTGGTCGTTGCAGTACGGGTCCGCCAGCGGCACCGGCAACTGGAACGTCGCCGTCATCACTCCCGAGCCGACCGCGAGCACCATCCTCCAGCCGGGGCAGTACTACCTGGTCCGCCAGGGTGGCGGCTCCGTGGGCGGCGCGCTCACCGCGCACGATGCGACCGGTGGCCTGAACATGTCCGCGAGCAACGGCAAGGTCGCGCTGGTCAGCGACAGCACGGCGCTCAACGGCGCGAACCCGACCGGAGCGACGGTGGTGGACAAGGTTGGGTTCGGGAGCGCGAACGGGTTCGAAACCGCCGCCACCCAGGCCCTCTCCAACACCACCGCCGCCATCCGCAAGGACAACGGCTGCACCGACACCGACGACAACAGCGCGGACTTCGACGTCGCCACGCCGACCCCGCGCAACTCGGCCACCGCCGCCGTCAGCTGCGGCTGCAACTAGGGAGCACTCCGAACATGCAGGTAGAAGATCTCAAGCAGGGTGATGGCGACGAAGCGAAGCCGGGGCAGTCGGTGACGGTCCACTACGTGGGCACGCTCACCGACGGCTCGAAGTTCGACAGCTCGCGGGACCGCGGGCAGGGCTTCACGTTCAAGCTCGGCGCGGGGCAGGTCATCCGCGGCTGGGACCAGGGGGTGGCGGGGATGAAGGTGGGCGGGCAGCGCAAGCTCACCATCCCCCCTGAGCTCGCCTACGGCACCCGCGGCTATCCGCCCGTGATTCCGGCCAACGCGACCCTGGTGTTCGAGGTGGAGTTGCTGGGGGTGAAGTAGCCCTCACCCTGACCCTCTCCCAGAGGGAGACGGCGTTTCCATCAGTGCGGCGCAGGCACCCGCTTGCGCGCGCCCTCCCAGGTGGACGCGATGTCCCTGGGGAGCTCCTGCGAGACGCGCTCGGACTGCGCTTCGGTGATCTGCGAGTGCAGCCCACCGAAGACGCCGTGCAGCACCCGGCGCACGTCTTCGGGCTCAATCATCAGGTGCTCGGCGACCTCCAGGTAGAAGTCGTCGCGGTCCCCGGCCTCCGCGTTGGAGGTCTCGTCGCGGTGCGCGTGGCACCGGCCCACCAGGCTCCGAACGTCCTCCGGTAGCTGGGCGACCAGGCGCTGGAGCGTTCCACCGCTGATGCGCTTCGAGAGCACGCAGAAGACCGCCTCCGCCGCCTCCTCCGCGTCGAGCTCCGGGACCCGTTCGGTGATGACGTCGAGGAACGCGGACTTGTCCGTCCCTACGCCCAGCCCCGACCAGGACATCTCCTCGTTCAAACCTTCGGCCATGTCGCCTCCTCCCGTCCTCTAGAGGTGGAGGCAGCGCAGGCCGCCGGCAGCAGCCGAGGGAGCGGAGGCCTCTATCCCTCTTCGGAGCTGGGGGGACGAAGCCCCGCGTGCACCAGCGCGTCCAGCCCGGCGAACAGCGGGTCGAACGACACCGTCTGAGCGAAGAGGTGCTGGTGGGTGACCATGCCCATGTACGCGCCCATCAGCGCGTGGGCCACGGCGGTGGCGTCCACGTCCTCGCGGAACTCACCGGTCTTCTGCTGGCCGAAGCGGATGATGCCGGTGAGCACGCCCACGTAGACCGACAGCGCCTCGCGCAGCGCCTCGGCCACGCGGTCGTGGGTCTCTGCGGATTCGGCGGCCACCATGCCGAAGAAGATGCCGTACTCGCGGTGGAAGCGCAGGAACGCCTGCGTGCGCGAGAAGAACTGCGCCAGCTGCTCGCGCGCGGGGAGCTTGCGGCCTTCCGAGAGCAGGTCGTTGAACTCGCGGATGTAGCGCCGGTGCAGCTCTTCGATGGCGGCGAGCAGCAGGTCTTCCTTGGTGGGGAAGTGCCAGTACAGCGCGCCCGGGGTCATCCGGATGGCCTTGGCCATCTCCGACATGGTGGTGGCGAGGATGCCGCGGCGCGCGAAGAGCTTGATGGCCGCTTCGAGGATCTCCAGCCGCGTCCGGGCCGCGCGCTCCTGTTTTATCTCCCGCTTCGCCGGCGCCTTGCTGCTCATGCCGCGAAGGAGCGTACTACGCGCCTTTGCAGCTCACGCAGTGAGGACGACCTTCACGATCTCCGGCGGGCTGCCCACGCGCATCGGCGGACCCCAGAAGCCGCAGCCTCGGCCCACGTAGATGTGCCCGTCCCCGTGGGTGTAGTGCCCGGCGATGTGCTCCCACTGCAGGCCGACCAACAGCGTCATCGGGAAGAGCTGGCCGCCGTGGGTATG
>CAZQVZ010000010.1:26922-34848 GCA_964596895.1 uncultured Myxococcaceae bacterium | reverse complement strand
ACACCGCCGAGCTCACCGACCCGCGGCACAAGGTGCTCCTGCGCGTGGAGGAGGAGCTGTGGGCGGTGGCAGACCTCGACCGGCTGCGGCAGATACTGGTGAACCTGTTCTCGAACGCGGCGCGCTACGCGAACCCCGGCCTGCTGGAGCTGGGCGCGCGCCGCGACGGTGACCGGGTGGTGGTGTGGCTGCGAGACGAAGGGCCCGGCATCCCCATCGAGGCGCAGACGCACCTCTTCCAGCGCTTCCACCGGCTGCCGAGCCGCGTCGAAGGTGCAGGGCTGGGCCTGTGGCTCTCGCGCGAGCTGGCGCAGCTGATGGGCGGTGACCTCTGGGTGCACAGCCGCCCCTTCGCCGGGACCACCTTCTTCATTGGCGTGCCCGCCGCGTCGCACGCGGAGCAGGCGGGCGGGCAGGGCCTGTCCGAGCCCACTCCCGCCCAGGGCGCGTAGTCCCCACCCTGATCGCCCAGGGGGTGGCTGCCAAGTTCTCGAGGCGCGCCCGGGGGAGGGGACACGTGCTGCAACAGAGCGAACAACCCGAACGGGATCTGCCCACGACGGACCTCGTCCGGCACGCGCTGGCGGAGGCGAAGCTCCTGGCGCGGGCGGAGGTGATGCACGCGCGGCTGGAGCTGAAGCAGGAGCTGAAGGCGGCGACGCGCGCGGGCATTGCGCTGGGCGTGGGCGCGGTCCTGGGGCTCATCGGCGCGGCGTTGCTGTTCGTGACCGTGGCGCTGGCGCTGCCGGTGGCGGGGTGGTTGGGCGCGCTCCTGGTGGGGGGCGTGCTCCTGCTCGTCGCCGGCGTCGCGGCGCTGTGGGGCTACAAGAAGCTGCCGAAGCAGCCCATGGCGAGGACGCGGGCGAGGCTGCTCGATGATCTGACGATGACGCGGGAGCACCTGCAATGAGTGAGTCAGGGAGCGAGGCGCTGACCCAGGCAGAGCACCAGGCGGACCGGGTGCGCGCGGAGCTGTTCAAGACGCTGGAGGAGCTGGACCGGCGGCGCGCCGCGCTGACCGACTGGCGCACCCAGGCGAAGGCGAACCGCCCCGCGTTGATGGTGGCGGGCGGCATCGTCGGTGCGCTGCTGCTCTTCAAGGTGGGCTACGCGCTGGTGGAGCGGCGGCGGTGGGGCTCTCACAAGAAGCACCTTCGGTACCAGGCGCTGCGGCGCGCGTGGGACCGGCCCCAGGCGGTGGCCCGCCCCTCCGAGCGGCCGTTCCCGTCGCAGCTTCTGGTGACGGTGGTGCAGACCGCGGCGCTGACCGCGGCGACGACGCTGATGCGCAAGCTGGTGATGACGACGCTGAACACCGGTGGGGAGAAGGCGGTGGCCTTGCCACACCTGCCGGCGCGCAAGACGCGGGTGCACATCCACGGCCCTGGTTGAGGCCATGAGCTTCAGCCGGCTCGGTCGAGCCGGTAGCCCACCCCGCGCACGCTCTTCAGTTCGAACCCGTCCTCCGGCCCGCCGCCCAGCTTGCGGCGGAGGCTGGAGACGAAGTTGTCCACGGTGTGCGCGTCCACCACCACGTCGCTGCCCCAGACCGCATCGAGGATGACGTCGCGCGCGAGCGCCTCGCCCGGCCGCGCGCAGAAGAACGCGAGCAGGTCGAACTCCTTCCGGGTCAACGAGACGACCCCGCCGTCCCTGGCGAGGACCTCCCGGGCGCGCAGGTCCACGGTGTAGCGGCCGAGCTTCAGGCGCTGCCCCGTCGCCCCCGCCGCGCTCTGGGCACCGGCCGCCCGGCGGACCAGCGCCGAAACGCGCGCGAGCAACTCGCGCAGGCGGTACGGCTTGGTGACGTAGTCGTCCGCGCCCTCGTCGAAGCCGCGGACCACGTCGTCCTCCAGCGTCCGCGCGGTGAGCATCAGCACCCGCGTCGCCGCGTGCTGGCCCCGAAGCTCGCGGCAGAGCGTGTACCCGTCGCCGTCCGGCAGCATCACGTCGAGGACCACCACGTCCCACCCACCGTCGCCGAAGCGCAGCCGGGCTTCGGCCGCGGTGGCCGCGCAGGCGGTGTGGTAGCCCTCTTCGCGCAGGTTGTCCTCGAGCGTGAGCCGGAGGTTCCTGTCGTCCTCCACCACCAGCACGCGGGGGGAGGTCATCTCGGGAACACCAGCTCGAAGGTGGTGCCGCCGGGCCCGGATTGCGCCACGCGGATCTCCCCCCGGTGCAGCGCCATGATGCGCCGGCAGATGGCGAGCCCGAGCCCGCTGCCTCCGCGCGCGGGCTTCGTGGGTCCCCGGGAGCGCTCGTATTCGTCGAAGATCCGCGCCCAGTCCTCCTTCGGGATGCCGGGGCCGTCGTCGGCGACGGTGAGGGAGAGCCGGTCCGCGGTGTCCTTCGCGCGCAGGTGGATCTGCACCTCGTCCTTGCCCGCGTGCCGCGCGGCGTTGTGCAGCAGATTGGAGAGGAGGATGGGCAGAAGCGTGGGGTCCGCCTTCACCGTCACCCCGTCCGCACCTTCGATGTGGACGTGCACCCGCGCAGGCGCAGAGGCCCTCACCTCTTCGGACACGCGCTCCAGGACCTCGGTCAGGGAGAGCGGTTCGGGGCGCGCGGCGAGCTTGCCCTTCTCCAGCTGGTTGAACGCGAGGATGTTCTCGACGAGCCGCCCCAGCGCGTCCGCTTCGCCCACGATGCGGGCCGGATAGTCGCCCACGCCGGGCGTGCCCGCGGCGCGGCGCTCCAGGGTCTCGGCCATCACCCGGATGGCGGAGAGCGGCGTGCGCAGCTCATGCGAGACCGTGGCGAGCAGCTCGCCCCGCAGGGCCACCAGCCGCCTCTTCCGCGCCTGCGCGAGGCTGGCGAAGACGACGAACCCGGCCGCGAGCAGCCCACTGCCGAAGAGCAGGAAGGTCTTGAGCGCCAGGCGGGAATCGACCCGGCCGCGCGCGCGCAGGGAGTCCGGTGACTCGAGCGCGACGCCCAGCGTCTGCAGCGGCGACGGCCCGTCCGGCAGGCGCAAGGTCAGCGCCTCCTCCGCGGTGAGCAGGCCGAGCGCGCGCAGTTCTTCGGTCACCGTGAGCAGCGTGGCAGGAAGGTCCACGCGCAGCCCGCGCGCGCCGGCAGGGCCGTCCGGCTCCACGTAGTACCCGTACGCCAGGGTGGGCTCCCTCACCGGCAGCGACAGCGGCACCACGGATCCCCCCGTCGCCGAAGCCGCAACGCCCGTCATCCCCCGCACCCGCTCCGCGAAGTCCTGCGCGTCCACCCCCAGCCGCTCGGAAACCTCCTGCACCCGCGCCGCGACCTTCCCGAAGTCCTCTTTGGAGAACTGCTCCGGCCTCGCGACCAGCAACCGCTGCAGCCCCACCAACTGCGCGTTGCGCTCACCGCGTACGCCGTCTCGCAGGAGCGCCCGCAAGAGCGCCGGGTCCGCTCGGCCGGAGGCGGCCAGGCGCTCGGTGAGCCAGAGGGTGGTCACCACGTCCTTTGGGGTGGGCACCTGGTACAGCGCCCGGTGCGCGAGGAACGCCCGGACGGTGCGCTCCACCTCTTCATCCCGTCCGCTGCGCAGCGCGTCCACCACCGCGGCCGCCTTCAACAGCCGCTGGGCTACGGGCCCTTCCTCGGCCGTCGCGGCTGCCCGAGGCCCTCGCGTCTGCAGCCCCTGCCACATCGCCTCCGCAGCGGACCCGGTCCGGAAGCGAGCGACGCGCGGGAGCACCTGCTCCCCGGCTCGGAACAGGAGCAGCGCGCCATCCTCCTGCAGCGGGTCCTCCAGCGCGTCCTTCGCCACCGCGCGCGACTCGTCGAGCCCGCGCGCCAGCCGCGCCCGAACCGACTCCTGCGCCGCGCGCACCACCGCCACGTCCCGCTCGTCGAGCGCGCGGAGGGACTCCTCCCGCTCCCCGGCGAAGATGCCTCCGAGGAGCACGAGGCCCAGGAGCAGCCCAGGGCAGAGCAGCGCCAGCGGCAGTGCGGCGGCGAGGCGCTTCACTTCCGGACCACCGGCACGTCGTCGAAGTCCATGCCCTCTGCCGGCACATCCTTCGCGAAGCGGTCTGGCCGTGCATCCAGCTTCGCCGCGCGCGCGAGCAGCGCACCCAGCTCCGTCACCTCCGGACGAGCGCGCACCGCCTGGGGCAGCGCCTCGTAGCGAGCGCGCAGCTCCGGCCACTTCACGTGCCGCACCCAGTACGAGCCGCGCAGCTTCTCGGCGAACTGGGCCACCACGAACGCGAGCCGCGCGTCCGGCGTGGCGTCTTCGTAGCGGGGGCGCAGCGAAGCGGCGGAGAGCGGCGCCTCGAACAGCGCGCCCATCGCCTCGGGGTCCCGCGGCTCCTTGTAGCGGATGCGCAAGGTGGCCAGCGGCTTGGCCACCCGGGAAGGGTCGGGCGCGCGCAGCTTCACCTCATACAGCGCCGTCACCGTGTGCCCGGCGCCGAGGTCTCCTGCGTCCACCCTGTCGTCCGCGAAGTCCTCCTTCGCCAGCAGCCGGTTCTCGTAGCCCAGCAGCCGGTACCGGTCGACCACCTCCGGGTCGAAGGCCACCTGGAGCTTCACGTCCCGCGCCACGAGCTGCAGGGTGCCGGTGGCCTGCTCCACGAAGAGCCGCCGCGCCTCCGCAAGCCGGTCCACGTAGGCGTACTGCCCATCACCCCGCTGCGCGAGCTTTTCCATGAGCACGTCGTTGTAGTTCCCCATGCCGAAGCCCACGGTGGTCAGCCGCACGCCCTGCCTGGCGTGCGCCTGCACCGATTCGTAGATGCCGTCCGCGTCGGTGCGCAGCCCGCTGTTGGCCACGCCGTCCGAGCAGAGGATGACGCGCCGGTTCATCGACGCGGGCGCTTCTGCGGCCAGCGCGTACGCCAGCTTCAGGCCCGCCTGCACGTTGGTGGAGCCGGAGAGGGCGAGCCCGTCGATGGCCGCCTCGATGAAGGAGCGGTGGGACGCGGGCGTGGGAGGCAGGACCACCTGCGCGCCGGCGCCGTAGGTGACCACCGCCACCTGGTCCTGGGCGCTCAGAGAGGTGAGCAGGAGCTTCAAGGACCGCTGCACCAGGCCGATGCGGTTCTCCATTCCCATCGAGCCAGAGGTGTCGATGGTGAAGACGAGCAGCGCCGGCGCGCGCTCGGCGGCCGTGACGTCCTTCGCGCGGAGCCCGAGCTTGAGCAGGTGGTAGCCGGGGCGGCTCGGTGACGGGAAGCCCTCGGTGGCGACGGAGAGGATGGACGCCTTCGGATCTTCGTACGCGTAGGAGAACGCGTTGATGAACTCCTCCACCCGCACCGCCGCGCCGTCTGGCAGGTGCCCCCGGTCCAGGTAGCTGCGCGCGAGCGTGTACGACGCGGTGTCCACGTCCACCGAGAACGTGGAGATGGGCTCCTCCGCGGTGTCGATGGTGGGGTTCACCCCGTAGTGGTGGAAGTACATGTCCGCGTACGGCTCGCCGTTGACCACCTTCAGCCCGCTGAACGGAGCCGGCGCCTCTCGCGGAGGAGGGGGCGCGCCGGTGGGGGGCTCGTGGTAGCGGCTCGCGCACGCGGCGACGAACAGCGCGCCTGCGGCCAGCGCGAAGACCTTCAGCGCGTTCATCGCGCCACCTGCAGGACCAGCGGCGCGGACTCGGTGGATGACTCGGACATCGGCGAGGACGATAGCAGCCCGTCCTTCCCAGCCTCGGGCCTTGCGGCAGCGAGCCTGCGCATCTTGTGGACCACCCCCTCCGACAGCCGCTCGCCCGCCTGCTCGAGGAGCCGCCGCTGCAGCGCCTCCGCCTTCCGCTTCGGGTGCAGGGCGTTGATGTCCAGGGTGCCCCCGATGCGCTCTTGCACCGTGAAGAGGAGGGTGCCGGTCTTCACGTCGAACAAGGTGGCCTCCAGCACGCCGGCTGCTTCCAGGGTCCGGCCGGGTGCGAAGAGCGCGCCCACGCCGGTGGCCCAGAAGGCGATGGCCGCGTTGGCGTAGCCGCGCTCGGCGAAGCGGTGGCGGTAGAGCAGCAGGTAGTCCGCGCGGTAGCGGGCGGCCAACTCGCGCAGGCCGGAGACGCCGCCGTCCGCAGGGAAGTCGGTGGAGACCTCGTAGGCGAGCTCGAACATCCCGGAGTCGTCGAGCGCCGCCGCGAGCCCCGCCGGCACCGCCGCCAACGGGAGCGCCTTCTCCGGCGTGTACGCGTCGCGCACCGGGACGATGCCCACCCGCGCGCCCTCCTCGAGGAACACCGGCGCCGCGAGGATGAGCTTCAGCGCCTCCTCGGAGACGACGGAGCCTGTGCCGTCTCGCCGGAAGTGGTTGTCCACGAGCAGTGGCGGCGAAGACGGCTGCTGCGCGAGCACCGGGGACAGGGAGGGCGCCTGCAGCGGCGCGGTCTTCTGCGCGGCGCACGCGGACAGGAGGAGGGAGAGGGAAACGGCGACGACGAATGATTGGGCCGGGAAGTTCATGCGGCCTCCTTTCGGGAAGGGAAGGTCGCAGGTCGCCTTCGCCCGGGCCTCCAGACCGGCTCATCTCTTCATCACGGTTTCATCATGAGGGCCGGCCCCCAGACCCCGCGCACGAAGGGTCTGCAGGCCGACGTCTCCCTGCTGTGGGCGGGGCCACCGCTTGTCCCGAACGCCCCAGATGCGAACCCTCCCCGGAACCCCGATGAGGAAGCGCCTCGCCCAACTTCGCGACAGGCTGGAGACGAGCATCTGGGTCATCCCAGCGGCGTGTCTCCTGGGGGCGGTGCTGCTTTCGTTCGCCGTGGAGGCGTTGGACAAGCAACTCGCTGATGATCTGACGGCCTGGTACCTGTTCCAGGGCGGCCCAGATGGCGCCCGGTCCATCCTCTCGTCGGTGGCGTCGGCGCTGATGACGCTGACCGGCGTGGTCTTCTCGGTGACCATCCTGGTGCTGCAGCTGGCGAGCACGCAGTTCTCACCCCGCGTGCTGCGGACCTTCCTGCAGGACCGCGGCAGCCAGATGGTGTTGGGCGTCTTCGTCGGGACCTTCCTCTATGCGCTCCTCGGCCTGCGCTCGGTGAAGGGCGAAAGCGACGGCGTGGAGGAGTACGTCCCTGCCTTGAGCATCTGGTTGTGCGTGGTGCTGACCGCCGCCTGCATCGCGAGCTTCGTCTACTTCATCCATCACATCGCCCAGTCCATCCGGGCGGTGAACGTGCTGCACCGAATTGGAGATGACGCGCGCGCCGAGCTGAACCGCTCCTTCCCGGATGGGCTCGAGGGCGCCCGGGAGCCGGTGCTGCCCACGCCGGTGGAAGGGGCGTCGCTGGTCATTCCCCTGGGCGAGGCGCCCGGCGTCATCTTCGCGGTGGACGAAAGGCACCTGGTGGCGTGCGCGCAGAAGGCCAACGTGGTCATCCGGCTGATCCCCGCGATGGGTGACTTCGTCCCCTACGGGGCGCCGCTCGTGGAGGTCTTCGGAGACGCCGCCACGCTGGACGTGGACGAAGTGCTGCAGGCCATCGTCCTCGGCCGCGAGCGGAGCGTGCGAGGGGACCTCGGCTTCGCCCTGCGCGAACTGGTGGACGTGGCGGAGCGTGCGCTCTCGTCGGGCGTGAATGACCCGACCACCGCCGTCCAGGCGCTCGATCAGCTCCACGACATCCTCCGTCGGCTCGTGAGCCGGGCGTTTCCGCCGCCCTATCGGTTGGATGACGAGGGCAGGGTGCGCCTGCTGATGCACCGCGCGGACTGGGACGCCTACGTGCGCCTGGCCGTGGACGAGATTCGCCAGTACGGCGACGGCTCCATCCAGATCGCCCGGCGCCTGCGCGCGCTGCTCGAGGACCTGCTCACCCTGTCCCCTCCTTCGCGCAGAGGAGAGCTGCAAAGGCAGCTCGCCATGCTGAACCGCAGCGTCAGCAGGAGCTTCGAGGACGCGGACGACGAGGCCGTGGCCATGAGCCCCAGCGCGCAGGGACACGGGACGCACTGACTCCCCGCGCAGGCCCCGGGTTGGCTGGCGTCAGCT
>CAZQVZ010000010.1:0-26822 GCA_964596895.1 uncultured Myxococcaceae bacterium | reverse complement strand
GGATGGTGAGATCTACGCGATGGCGGGAGGCACGCCAGAGCACGCGGCGCTCGGGGCCGGCGTCCTTCGGGATCTGGGGGGCCAGCTCCGCGGTGGTCCCTGCCGCATCTACAGCTCGGATCTGCGCGTGCGGGTGTCTGCCACAGGGTTGACCACCTATCCGGATGCGACGGTCGTCTGTGGCGAGCTGAAGACGGCGGACTTTGATCGCCTTCGCCCTCCCGCGCGACACAGCCCCAGCGGCACCTCCACATCCCACCCTCACCGGTCGCGACGTTCTGCGTCCCCTGGAGCATCTGCATGAGGTCTCCCCTTCGTTCGGTTCGCGCGGCGCTGGCAGCAGCGGCGCTCGGCACCCTGTCCTCCGGCTGCGTGTCCCTGGACCCGTCCGAGGTCTGCGACGTCCTCGCCTGCGCTCCCTGCGCGCCGCCCTTGACGGTGAAGCTGACCGCCGAGACCGGCGGCCAGGTCGGGGAGGTCAGCGCCGAAGGCGAAGAGGTCACCTGCCAGGACGAGCTGGGCGGAACGGTCTGCTCCGTGACCCGCCAGGAGCCCGGCCGCTACGCGTTCACCCTTCATGCGCCGGGCTATGCGCCCCTCCATGTGGACGAGGTGGTCGAAGGCGGGGACGCCGTGGGCTGCTGCGCCTGCGGCTACACGCCCAGGCGGGTGGAGCTCACCGCCAACCCCAGCTGACCCCTGCACCCGCCGGATTCTCGCAAGAATGACGGAGTGAAGGCCTCCTCCCGCGGGTAGGTGCGGCTTCACTCCGTCATTCTTGCGAACTTCCCGGTTGCCTGCGCCGTCAGCCCCGGTGCTCCCGGCGCTTCAGCCCGCGGTCGTTCGCCGCCTGCTCCGCGCCGCCTGCTCCGCGCCGCCTGCCGAGCCGCGCCGCCTGTCGAGTCGCGCCGCCTGTCGAGCCGCGCCGGCTGTCGAGCCGCGCCTGCGCGTCCGGCGCCCAGGTCACCGCCGCCTCCACGCCGCCCGCCGCGCCGTTCAGACGTTGGCGGGCGGCCGCACGCCCAGCTCGCGCGCCAAGAGCGCGATCTGCGTGCGGTTCTCCTGGTTCAGCTTCCGGTACAGGCTGGACACGTGCGCCTTCACCGTCCGCTCGGAGATGCCGAGATGCGACGCAATCTTCAGGTTGTCCGCGCCGGCGGAGATGAACGCCAGGACCTCGCGTTCCCGAAGGGAGAGCTGACCCAGCACCCGCACCCGGTTGTCCGGCTCCGGCCTGCGGGCGAGCAGCGATTCGAACGAGGTGGCCGGGAAGATGCTGGCCCCGCGCGCCACCGACACCAGCGCGTCCACCAACGACTCGCAGCTCGCGTTGCGCTTGTCGAGGCAGCCTTGCGCGCCGGCGCTGAAGCAGCGGTCCACCATCCCCGGGCCCACGTCGTCCGCGAGCACCAGCTGGGCCACGTCCGGGTGGAGCTCATGCAGCCGCTCCACCAGGGCGATGCACTCCTCCCACCGCCCCCCCACGTCGATCAGCGCGACGCGGGGGCGGCATTCGTCCACCACCTGCGAAAAGTCGGTCGGATCAGGGCTCTCACCCGCGATGGTGAAACCGACAGAGCTGAGCACCCGGGCGATGCACTCGCGGACCAGGGCCTGGGGCGCGAGGATCGCCAGACGGATTTCGGGATTCGTTTCGCCGCTCATGAGTTTCCCGAATAGACGCATCCTCGCCCGCCCCCTCAACCCCACGCCGTCCGATCGCGCCGCGTTGTGTCAACGCAGGAACCTTGAGGCGCGCGCGGTGCCATCCGTCCGTCAGATGGGCCTGACCTCTGGGGCAGGCGGGCAGGCGCGGGCGTCGCGGGCCCGGGGAAATACCCGTGGCGGCCGTCGGGTTCTGTCGCCGCCTTGTCACTGCTCAAGCTCCTCGCAACCGTTGGCCTGTTGTTTTCGCCAAAGCCTGCTGCGGAAGCGGCCGTGCAGCCGCAGACGCCGCCTCCACCCGTGGTCGGGGTGCCGTTCGGCTGTGGCCTCACCTTCGAGGTCTCACAGGCGCACGACACCGGCAGCCACCTGCACAACGACACCTGGGCCTGGGATTTCCGCATGCCCGAGGGCGTGCCCATCGTCTCGGCCGAATCCGGCGTGGTCCGCATGGCCCGCGGGGACTCCACCATCGGTGGGTGCGATCAGAAGTTCGCCAAGTACTCGAACTACGTGGTGGTGGACCACGGCAACGGCACCGAGACCCAGTACCTGCACTTCTCCTCCGTCGTGGTGGAGGCAGGGCAGAAGGTGAAGCGCGGCGAGCTGCTCGGGTTCTCCGGCAAGACCGGCTGGTCCTGCGGGCCGCACCTGCACTTCAAGGTCGCCCAGCGCAAGCACAACGGGTGGAACAACCCCTCCATCCCTGCCCACATCGACGGGTACGGTGACCCCCAGGTGCGCGCGGTCATCCATGCGCCCGCCTGCAACCCGCAGCAGGGCGCCGAGACCTTCCAGGCAGAGATGAAGCTCCCCGCCACCACGCAGCCGGACGTCGTCCCCGCCGCCGCCACCCAGCAGCTGGGCGGCTCCGAAGATGTCGCCGTGGAGGCGGTCCGCTAGCCCTGCGGTCGTTGGGCTGATCGCCCAGCGAGCGAGCCGGAGTAGGCTCGAGCGCGTGGTGA
This sequence comes from uncultured Myxococcaceae bacterium, assembly GCA_964596895.1. Taxonomy (GTDB): domain Bacteria; phylum Myxococcota; class Myxococcia; order Myxococcales; family Myxococcaceae; genus JAFAFL01. Next base: position 24,192 of record CAZQVZ010000010.1, on the reverse strand, counting down.
CCCAGACCTTTCCAGAGGTGCGCCGGCTGGGGCTGAAGCTCGCCCTGGCCTCGGTGTTGTTCGCAGGCGGCGCCGCGTTCGCGCAGGCGAAGGTGGTGGTGGTGCCGTTCAACGGCCCGCAGGCCGCCAGGGCGCGCGACCAGATGGTGGAGGCGGTCTGCGGTCCCCAGGCTGAATGCGTGCCCCAGCACCGCGTGGTCTCGGCGGGCAAGACGGACTGGGACGCGGTCCGCAAGGAGGGCGCGCACCTGGTGGTCGCCGCCCGCGCTGCAGGTCCCGTGGGGAAGAGGGTGCTGACCGTGGAGGCGTACGACACGCGCCCGCGGCTGGTCTTCCGGGAGAAGGTGACGCTTTCGCGCAACGGCCTCATCCCGAAGTCCAACCTGCAGAAGCTCGCCGCGCGCATCGGCAAAGAGGCCACGTCCCGCGCGGGTGACGCCAAAGCCCCGCCGGAGCCTGCGCCCACCCCACCGGAGGCCTCGACAAGCGACGACCCGGCGGCTGTGGGCGCCCAGCCCGGAGACGACGAAGCAGAGGCTGCGGAGGAGCCCGAGCAGGTCGCCGCGCCGCCTCCGCCGAGGTCCGCAGACGCGCCGCCGCTGGTGGCGGTGGAGGCGGGGCTGTTCATCGCCCACCGCACCTTCGAGTACCAGAACCTGCTCACCACCAACCTGCGCTCCTACGTCACCCGGCCCGCAATGTTCGGGCCCAGGCTGCGCGTGGAGGCGTATCCGCTCACGCAGGTCACGCACGGGCCCGTGACCCACCTGGGGCTGGAGCTGGAGTTGGAGAGCAGCCTCTTCCTGCGTTCGGTGGACGAGAACGACCAGGGGTACCCCACGCGCTATCTGCGCTACGAACTCGGCCTGCGCTACGGGGTTGAGCCCCTCCCAGAGCAGGCGCTCACCCTGTGGCCGGTGCTCGGCTACCGCGGCGGCGGCTTCACCACCGGGAACAACGACGCCGGGGAACGGCTGGTAGGGCTTCCCAACGTGGGCTACGGCTCGGTCTATGGCGGCGTGGAGGGCGCGTTCGGGCTGAAGCCGGTGACGCTGCTGTTGCGCGCGGTCTATCTGCACGGGCTCGACCCGGGCGAGGTCGGCGGCGACGCCTTCTTCCCCGAGAGCAGCTCGCGCGGGTTCGAGATCTCCGCCGGCGCCGGCTACCCCATCCACGACCTGCTCGAGGCGCGGGCCCGCGTCCTGTACACCCGCTACGGCTACGCCTTCACCGCGGCGGATGACGCCACCTACCGCGCTTCGGGAGCGGTGGACGCGCAGGTGGGCCTCACCGCCAGCGTCCGCTACACCTTCTAGAGCGCCCGCTCAGCGCCCGTGCAGCGAACGGGCGCGGACTTCGTAGTGCTTCCGCCAGGAGAGCGGCGGCTCGTTGGCCTCCGGCGGGATGAACGCGAAGAGCCCCAGGACCAGCCCGGTGATGAGGAAGGACTGGAACACCGGCTCCGGTGGCGTGCCCGCCAGCAGGTAGCCGTAGCCCATGAGCCACAGCGCCACCGCGATGTTCAGGAGGTGCGCCCGCCGGGTGCGCTTCCAGAACGACAGGCTGGACGCCAGGAGGATGAGCAGCGCGCACCCGAACGCGTTCCCCCACACCTCCGCCGTCCCCGAATCCTGCAGGAACACGAAGGGCGTCACCGCCAACCACAGCGCCAGCATGAGCTCGATTGCGCGGGGCCACATGGCTCACTCCCTCAGGGTCGCCAGCGCGTCCGCCTTCGCAGAGGCGCGGCCAATGAAGACCTCCCAGAGCAGCTTCTTGTCCTTCGTGTGCCGCCACACCCGGCGCAGGTACTTGATGCTCGCCCAGACCTCGTCGTAGGCGAGGAACACCAGGGTCAGGGAGATGGCCGCGGTGATGAGACACAAAAAGCACCACGACCCGATGGACACGCCCTGCACCACCACCAGCACCACGCTGACGACGCCGAGCGGAATCACGTCGAACCCGAACAGGAGCACCATCCACGGCCGGAACTGCCAGCGCCGGGTGGAGCCCACCAGCGTGAAGACCACCTCGCTCAGGTAGCCCCACGCCCCGAACGCCGCGTCCGGCATCCGGAGGTAGTGGTCCATCTTCTTCGCCTCTTCCGAGGTGAGGACCTTCCGCGTCCCGTCACCGAAGACCGGATCCCACACGGTGTCGATGAGCCCCCACTGGAACAGCGCCATGTACGTGGAGATGACCGTGGCCACCCCCGCCAGCACGGCGATGGGCACCCTCTGGCTCCACGCGGAGGGGTTGCGCTCGAAGGGCGGCGCGTCCACGCCCAGGTCCACCGCCCGCTCCCACGTCCGCTCCATCCGTGAACCTCCGGGGCGGATCTAGGTACGGCCATGGCGGCTGCACACCGGTCGCGTGCGCCGCTGAACGTTCGCCTCCGGCTCAGGGCACCGGCGCAGCCCCGGTGCGGGCCACGTTCCCGCGCCCGGTGGGCCAGGGCAGGCACCGCCCGTCGCTCCCGGGCACCGTCCACACCTGCACGCCGCTCTTGCCGTCCCCGAGTGCGTCCTTCAGCGCCAGGACGACCTCCAGCGTCCCGTCGCCGTCGAGGTCCGCCACGCTCGGCGCCGCCAGGGCCCCGCGGCCGAACAGGGGCACCCGGTGCAGCGCTTCCCCGTCCGCCGCGAGCACGAACAGGTGCGCTTCGGTCTGCGGCTGGCGGGGCGCGCCTTCGCTCCAGGTGGTGACCAGGATCTCCGGGCTGCCGTCCCCGTTCAGGTCCGCCACCACCGGCTCGCTGATGCCGACGAAGGGGAACCCGTTGCCGAGCTTCCGCCGCCACAGCTGCTCGCCGCGCGCGTCGTACGCGTAGAGGAAGCCGTCAGACGACGGGAAGAGGAGCTCCATCCCTGCGCGCGGGTGCACGTCCGCGGCCACCACCGACGGGAGCTGCACGATGATGTTGTGGCCCGGGTTGTCCGCCTCGGTGCGCAAGGGGGGCCCCAGATCCTTCGGCCATGTCCAGCCTTCGGGCCGGGTGCCATCCGGCCGCAACACCCAGAGGGTGAAGCCCCGCTGCGCGGTGGACTCCGAGTGCTCGTGGTGCCCGAGCAGGATGACCTCCCGCCGCCCGTCACCGTCGAGGTCCGCGAGCACCGGCGGCGAATCGGTGAACTCGCTTCGGTCCCCCACGCCCCAGCCCTGCTGGGCGAGCGCGAGGTCGTGGTACGCCTCGATGCCTGTCACCACGTCGTCGCTGAAGCCGGGCGCGGCGGGGAAGGGCTGGCCACTTCCCTTGAAGAGCCCGAAGGCCATCAGGTCGTAGGTGGTGACGACGTCCGCCACGCCGTCTCCATCGAGGTCGGCCGCGCCCACGTTCTGGTTGTAGCCGCCGTAATCCAGGCACGGCTTGCGCGAGGCCTGGTGACAGGCCGCGGAGACCTGGGGCCAGCCCGGGTGCATCCCCCCGTTGCCGGCGTAGACCGCGGTGGAGGGGCCGTCATGCAGCTTGTTGACCACCACGTCCGCCAGGCCGTCGCCGGTGACGTCTGCCGCGGTCACCGAGCGGATCTCCACGTCTCCGAAGCGCGCGGGCCAGCCGGGCAGCAGTTGCCCCTGCAGGTCGTAGACGGCCACGTTGCCGCCGCTGCCCTGGCGCAGGTCGCTGGCCACGACGAGCTCCAGCGTCCCATCGCCGTTCACGTCCGCGGCAGCAGGGGAGGCCCACATCCGCTTGTCTCCAGCGCCCGGCGAGGCGCCCGCGCTGTGACCGAAGGCGGTGCGCCACAGCAGCGTCCCGTCGTGCCGCCACGCGTAGAGCATCCCGTGCCGCACGGCGACCACGTCCGTCCGCCCGTCGCCGTCCACATCGAGGAGGGTGGGCGAGCCGAGCCACCCCTCTTCGCCGCCGCCGGGCAGGGTCCGCACCAGGACCGGCGCCTCCACCTGGCGTGAAGGGGGCGTTGTGGCCTCACAGCCCAACGTGATGCCCTCCACCGGGACGGGCCCCGGCGGCGAAGGCGGGGTCACCGGGGGCGGCCCTCCGGGCAGCGCGTTTTCGCCCATCGCGGCGGCGGCCTCGCGGCGCTTGGAGCACGCGGCGAAGCAGACCAGCGCACCGCAGAGGATCAGCACCCACGACGAAGAGGCTCGGGTGGTTCGCATGGGGCGGATTGTCCTGCGGACAGGCCCGCGCTCATGCAGGCGCAACGAGGGCCGCCGGCTCTCCCTCTCGCTCAGGGAGAGGGCAGGGGTGAGGGAGCCGCTTCAGCTCGCCATGCGAGAGGCTTCGCCGGGCGCCGAGGTCGCATCCCCGACCCGGGCGGACGCCGTCCCTTGTGCAAGCTCGGCCTCATACCGCTCGAAGCAACGCTCGCCTGCTCGCAAGCGCAGAAGCGCACCTTCCGCCAGCGCAAACGCGTTCAGCGGGTCCTCTTCCACCAGCGGCTCGAGCACCTCGCGGTTCCAGGCCTCGGAGTGCTTCACGTCCAGCACCGCGTGCAGGGAGAAGTACCGGTGCACGTCCAGCCCGAACCCCAGCCGCTTGAGGCCGTCCACCACGAAGGGCGCGCGGGTGGGCGCGGTCAACTCCACGGCCCCGAGCGCCCCGAGCGCCTGCACCGCGTACCGCCGGTTGGCGGCCAGCGCGACCATCATGTTGCCCAGGGCGAGAGACTCCCAGACGGTGGACTCGATGGTCACCCGCGCGTCCAGCGCCCGCGCGAGGTGCTCCAGCATCGGGCCGTGCATACCCGCCTCGCGTCCGCGGCCCATCTCGTCCCAGTAGTTGCGCGCCACCTCCAGCTTGGGGCGGGTGGGCAGCTTTATCTGCGCGAGCGCGGTGAGGTCATCGAACCCGGCCTCGCCCGCGACCTCCTGCTCGATGAACCAGCGAAGCTGCGGCAACGACGCCTCCTGCGCCAGCCAGGGGAAGAGCCGGTGGCCCTGTCCCGGTCCCGTCGCCTTCAGCTGGTCGAACCACTGCAGGAAGTCTCCCGGTTCGGTGGGGGCGGTCAGCGCCTGCGCCTGGATGGCCGCGCGCTCCGACTCCACCCAGGAGGTCTCCTGGAACGACATCGCGTGGTCGCTGGCCAGGGCCTCCCGCCAGTCGCCGTCGCCTCGTCCCGGCGCGAGCCGGACGCGGTTCCAGTGGGCGAGCGCTTCATGGAAATCCTGATGGGGGTTTGGGCTCGAACGCATAGGCGCCAGAGGCTGCGCCCGCCCCCGGTCTACGGCCACCCCCCACTGTCCACCAGGGTCAGCCGCGCGACGCGACGAGCGAGACGATCGCCAGCCGCTCGACATCTGCATAGGCCGGCCGTTCAAGCTCTTCGCCAAATACATCCACATCGACCTCGTCCCAGGTGACGGTCCCGGCGAAGGTCTGGACGAAAGAGGCGAGCGCCGGGGCCAGCGCGTCCTGCAGCAGGTGACGGCCTTCGACCACCGGCGTGCAGGTGTACAGCGCCAGCACCCCGCCCGGGGCGAGCCGGGTCAGCGCCGTGGTGGCGATGCGCACCGACAGCGCGATGCCGCGGTCTCCGCCGTGGCGGTAGGCCCGCTCCGCGTCGTCCACCAGGAAGGGCGGGTTGGCGGCGACGAGGTCGAACTCACCTTCGACGTTCGCCAGCACGTCGCTGTGCGCGAGCCTCACCCGGTCCGACGCCCCGGCCAGCTCCGCGTTCACCCGGGCCCACCTCAAGGCGCGGGGGTTGATGTCCGCGAGGTGCACCTCGCCGCAGCGCGCGGAGACCGAGAGCAGCCCCGCGCCGGAGCCTGCGCCCACGTCCACCGCGCGGCGGAAGGTCCGGGTCCTGGCCACCTCCCTGAGGACCCGCGCGTAGCGGTAGGTGTCGGGGCCGAAGAAGACGGCGTCCGCTTCGCCCGTGGGGTAGGCGGAGTGGACGAAGAGCAGGTCGCCGAGGGACGAAAACCGCACCGCGCTGCGAAAGAAGCCGCCGGGCAGCGCCACCAGCGCGCCGGCTCGGGCGAGCAGGGTCTGGGCCTCATCCGGCAGCATCCCCGCGCCGAACGGCAGGCTCCACCCGAAGATGTCGCGCAGGTCCCGCGCCTCGGTGTGGCGGCCGACGACGCGGCCGTGCGTCAGCGGGGTCACGGTGGTGAAGCGGTAGCCCTGCGCGCGCAGCCACTGCCCCAGCGCCACCAGCGCCTTCTGCTCTTCATCCAGGGACATGGCGCGGGTTGTAGCGGCAGGGGGCGAAGCGGGCGTAGCGCTCCGCCTCGGTCGTGTCGGCTCGCGGTCAGTGGGGCCCCGCCGGGCTTCGGGCCGGACACGGCGTCGAACCCTGGGCCAACGGGCGGATGACCATCGAATGGAAGCTCACGCGGGACTGAGGGCCGCGCGCCTCAGAAGTGCACGCGCAGCTCCAGCGACGGCGACAGCGGCGCGGAGAGGTTGAAGCCCTCACCTTCGTGGTCCTCCTGCTCACCGCCGAGGCTCCGGGTTTCGCGGGAGCGGAAGAGATACGCGGTCGCCATATCCAGCCGGATACGCAGGGACAGCCCGCGGGCGAGCATCCGCTCCACCGCGAGCCCCGTCTGAAGGCCCAGGATGCGGTCGTCCGCGGTCCGGACCGCGCGTTGGTAGCTGCCCGGCTGCCTCGGCGCCGAGACGTACTCGAAGAGGGTCTGCCGCTGGCTCCGGTAGATGCCGGTCAGCGCCGCATCCACCGACACGTGGGCCCATGCGTCAGGCGCGGTGAGCAGGTAGCGAGCCCCGAGCGCGACCCCTGCCTGACCGTGGCGATACGTGGCGTCCTCTTCGTCCGGGGCATTGCGGTCTGGGCCTCTGTCCCGGGTGTAGTCAGCGCGCCCGCCCAGCAGCAGGCTCCACCGGTGACCCAGCCGGCGCTCGATGCTCACCGTGGGCGCGAAGGAGACCGCCTGGGGCGAATACCCACCGAGGCCGCCCAGCATCGAGCCCAGGGAGACCACGGACAGATGAAGGCCGGCGCCGACGGACCACGGCTCGGGGCGGCGGTCGGGGGCGTCTTCGGCCGCGGCAGGGAGGCAGACCATCAGCGCCAACGCCGACGCAAACTTCAGAGGCCTCACTTGCTGCTCTCCACTATCTGCAGCACCTGCCGGAAGTTCGCCAGGTTGTGCGTGGCCGCGCGCGGCTCGTGCGTGTCGCCTTCGGTGATGGACGCGGCGTGACGCCTCGTGATGGCGTCCGCGGAGACGGTGTTCAGGCGCTCGCGGTATTCCAGCGAGTAGTAGGTGCCGTATTCGGCGTAGGCGTCCTGGGCGCCCACCCGCTTCGCCACGGCGATGTCCTTCTTCAGCGAATCCCCCACCACCAGCGTCTCCTCGGGCGCGAACCCGAAGTCGCTCAGGATGCGGCGCAGCCCGCGTTCGTCGGGCTTCTCGTAGTCCTTCGGCAGCTCCACCACCGGGCACGCCGCCTTGTATGCCCCCTGCTTCTCCTTCTTGACGATGGCCTGCGCCACCAGCGCGTCTCCGCGTTCGTCTGCCGGGAAGTCGAAGCCCGGCAGCGAGTAGAGCGCGTCCAGGTGCTCATCCAGCTTCATCTGGCGCGCGCGCAGCTCCGCGGGGTTGCGCGGCGCGTCCGTCAAGGCCGCCACCTTGATGCCGCGCGCCTTCAGCTCCACCAGCGTCTCCACCACGCCGGGGAAGGGGACGAGGTAGCGGCGCCGCGCGTGGGAGAAGGCCTCCTGCGCGGGTCTGATCACCAGCGTCTCGAACGAGCCGAAGTCCGGGAAGTCCTCGCGGAACAGCGAGCTCTCCTGGAGGGCGAACGGGTACTCGTTGGACTCGTACTTCTCGTAGACCTTCTTCAGGGACTGGACGACCCGGATCTTGGGGTAGCCGGTGGCGCGGCAGACCGCCTCCACCATCGCCTCCACCGCGGGGACGATGTAGTTCACCCACGAGTAGAGGGTGTTGTCCATGTCGGTGACGACGAGCCGGATGGGCACCGCGCTCGAATACCACACGGGCAGGCGCCCGCCCCGCGCGAAAACTGTTCACCCACCTGACGGCGCTGTCATGTAGGACCGACCGTCCGCTGTCGGCTTCCGAGTGGTCGCGTCAGGATGGGGTTGTCTTCCGGGCCGCGCGGTGAGGCACTGCCGTTGCACTTGATCTAGGGTTTGGCCCCCATGTCCCGCTTATCGCTCCCATTGGTCCTGCTGGTGCTCGGCGCGTCGTGCGACCGGGACGAACTGCGGCCCACGCTGCCGCCGGACGTGTTCGTGGACGCCTGGTCCCAGCAGTCCGCGGCGAAGGTGGACGTGCTGTGGATCGTCGACAACTCCCAGTCCATGGCGGACAAGCAGGAGAACCTCGCCGCCAACTTCAACGCCTTCATCGAGCTCTTTACGCGCGGCGGCATCGACTACCGCATCGCCGTCACCACCACCGACATCTTCAAGGACCAGGGGCAGTTCAAGGGCAGCCCCAGGGTCCTGGGCCCCACCACCGGCAACGTCGTCACCGCCTTCGCCAACAACATCCGGGTGGGCACCACCGGCAGCGCGTTCGAAGCCGGGCTGGAGGCCGCGAAGATGGCGCTGGACCGGCAGCGGCAGGCCAACGCGCCTCAGTACGAGAAGATCGAGAGCTGCCGGCTGGCCTGCACCGACCCTGAATGCCTGCAGGCGTGCCCCGGCAAGTTCCCCGTGGACTTCCTGCGGCCGGACGCCTTCCTCTACCTCATCTTCGTCGCGGACGAAGAGGACGCCTCCAGCGGGGACCTCCGCTACTACTGGCGCGCCTTCGAAACGGCGCTCGGCGTGGGCAACGACGGGACGGTGACGGTGGCCGCCATCGTCGGAATCGAAGGGCAGACCCAGGCCTGCAACGCCGTCGCCGGCAACCGCTACCTGGAGCTGGCCCGCCAGTCCGGGGGCGAAACCGGGAACGTGTGTGACACGGACTTCGCCGCCACCTTGCGCAAGCTCGCCAACAACGCGGTGGGGCTGAAGCGGAAGTTCGCGCTGACGAAGAAGCCCAACGTGCAGACGCTGCAAATTAGCCTGCGCTACCCCTGCAACGCGCAGCCGGAGACGGTGGGCGCCTGCGCCTCCAACGACAAGGCTGCCTGTGAAGGCGCGGCGCCGGACGCCGTGAGGTGGGCGTGCACCCCGAAGCAGGGCGGCGCGGACGGCTGGACGTATGAAGAGGAGACCAACGTCATCTTCTTCGCCGGTGAATCCGTCCCCGGCCTCAAGGCCGAAATCGACATCCAGTACTACGAAGAGGGGAAGGGCCCGTGACCCGCACCGCCATCGTCTGGGGAGCGCTCCTCGCGCTCGGCCTGGCTGCCTGTGGGGATGACCAGACCCAGGACGTCCGCCCGCAGCTGGTGCCGCCGCCGGACGTGGTCGAGTTCGGCGACGTGCCGGTGCTTAACGAGAAGCGCCTGCAGATAGACGTCCAGAACGTGGGCCGCGCGCTCTTGCCCGTGAAGCGGGTGGCCCTGCTCGAAGACGACGTGCCCTTCCGGCTGCTCTCCTCTCCGGACGAAGTGGGCCCCTCCGACGTGGAGCGCATCGAGGTCGCCTTCGTGCCGCCCCTGGAGGGGACGTACGAGGCCACTCTGGTGCTCGAGACCGAAGACCCCACGAACCCTTCGGTGACGGTGAAGCTGACCGGCGTGGGCTCCACCCGCGCGGTGATGGAGGTGGACCCCCTGGAGCTGGACTTCGGACGGGTGGCAGAGGGCACCAGCGCGGTGCGCTCCTTCGTCATCGCGTCCACCGGCAGCGCGGACCTCATCGTCGAGGCGCTGGGCTTCACCGAAGGCACCCCGGACGCGTTCAGCTTCGTGGGTTCGGCCTCCACCCCGGCGGTGGTCGCGCACCAGACCGCGGCCGGGCTGCCGGGGCAGATCCAGCTCACCGTGCGTTTCACGGCGGTCCCGGGCGCGCCAGACGTGCAGGAGGGCGCCCTGCGCATCCTCGGCACTGACCCCGACAACCGGGAGGTCATCCTGCCGCTCAAGGCCGCCATCAACCGGGCGCCGGTGGCCCACATCGCCGAGTTGGGCGTGGGCGCGCCGGGCATCGAGGTGCCGCTGGACGGCTCCGCCTCGCACGACCCGGACGGGGACGACCCCATCACCTGGAGGTGGACGCTGCGCTCGAAGCCCTTTGGCGCCACCACGGTGATCGAGGCCCCGGAGCAGGCGCTCACCCGCATGGTGCTCGATGGCTCCCTCTCCGGCGAATACGTGGTGGAGCTCACGGTGACGGACGCGGAGGGCGCCAGGAGCCTCACCCCTGCGCGGGCGAGCATCGTGGCGGTGCCGGCGGAGCAGATCCGCGTGGAGCTCTTCTGGAACAACACCCAGACGGACGTGGACCTCCACTTCCTGCGCTCGCCCCTGACGCAGGTGGGCAGCTTCCCGGGTGACTGCTTCTTCCAGAACAAGAAGCCGGACTGGGGCGTGCCTGGCGACGACACCGACGACCCGGAGCTGCTCGACGACGCGCTCACCGGCTTCGGCCCCGAGGTCGTGGGCTACGTGAACCCTCCGGATGACCAGACGTTCCGCGTGGTGGCCATCCTCCAGAACACCCACGGCCTCCAGCCGCCGGAGTCCAACAGCGAGGTCACCGTCCGCATCTACCTCTACGGCGTCCTCGAGTTCGAACAGAAGAAGGTGCTCCAGCAGCAGGACCAGGTGTGGGCGGTGGCAGACCTGCAGTGGCCGGCCGGCGTCGTCACCAGGCTCTCCCCATGACCGCCTCCCTTCGCTTGCACCTCACCGCCGGGCTCTTCGCGCTGTTGGGCGGGGTCCTCTTCGCCGCCGGCTGCTCGTCGGACCCGCCCGAGGACACGGACGGCGGCACCCAGGCCCTGTTCTGCGAGGTCCGGGCGGACTGCCCCGAAGAGGGCCAGGTCTGCGCCACCGGGAACTTCTGCGCGGACTGCCAGACCTCCGGGCAGTGCCGGCTGAAGGAGGAGTGCCGCATCGACGAGGAGGCGGGCACCCAGCGCTGCGCCCTGCGTGCAGGCTGGGGCACCGACTGCGAGGCCAACGCCACCTGCAGCGCCGGTCAGTGGTGCGTGCAGGGGCTGTGCAAGGACTCCACCGAGGTGCAGCTGTGCCCGTCGGGCGTGAACGAAGAGTGCCCGTCGAAGATGCGGTGCAACTCCGTCAACCTCGTCTGCGAAGAGGACCTCGGCTGCGGAGACGACGCGGACTGCGGCGCGGGAGAGGTCTGCAACACCGGCAGCCACGCCTGCGTGCCCCGCTGCACCGCCGAAACCGCGGCGGAGGTCTGCGCGGGCGGCGAGAAGTGCGTGAGCGAGCGCTGCGTGCAGTGCGAGACCGACGCAGAGTGCGGCATCGGCCTGTTCTGTGACCCCGCCGGCCGCTGCGCCGCCGAGGCCCGCTGCTACCTGGACCGCGACTGCAACGTGCCCCTGGTCTGCCACAAGCCCACCGGCGCCTGCGTGGACAGGCCGCCCCCGTGTGTCTCCGACGAGAACTGCGGCGCGGACGAAAAGTGCGAAATCGGCACCGGGAGGTGCGTGCCCAGGAGCTGCCAGCCAGACCGCTTCGAGCCCAACGACGAGCTCGGCGCCGCGCGCGCGGTGCAGGTCAACGTGGACCACTACGACCTCACCTTGTGCCCGGACGATCTGGACTGGTTCGTCTTCGCGCTCTCCCGCGGAGACCAGCTGGGCGTGGTGGTGGACGCGGACCCCTTCGCCGAGCACACCTTCACCACGGTGGTGCAGGACGGAAGCGGCCGGACCCTCGCCTCGGGCCGGCTCATCACCTCCTATGTGGCGCCCATTGCGGCGGACTACTACGTGGCCATCGACACCACGGACCCGTACCAGCAGTACGACGTCACCTTCCTGAAGACGCGCGGCGTGCCCTGTGACGACGACGCCTTCGAGCCCAACGACGGCCCGGCCCAGGCCACCCCCGCCAACGCGGCGGGCGAGCTGCACGGGGCCATCTGTCCGCAGGACAAGGACCACTTCCTGGTCAACGTGCCGGACGGAAAGGGGCTGAAGCTCAGCCTCGTCAACTACGACTCCGCAGGCGGCCTGCTCACGCTGTGCGCGCACGACGCGGGCGTGGAGGTGGGCTGCTCGGATGACCCTGCGCCCCTGGTGGAGGCGTCCTCTGCGCAGGTGGGCGGCAAGGCGGTGCTGGTGCAGGTCAGCGCGCCGGATGAACGCACCCGGAACACGTACACGCTGAAGGTGGAGCTGCCATGACGCGCCTGACGAACCTCCTCGTCGCAGTCGGGATGCTCGCGCTCCTCGCGGGTTGTCCCAAAGCCCCCCCGCCCCCGACGCAGCCCGACGGGGGCGTGGAGGTTCCCGACGCAGGCGTGGACGCCGGCACCGGGGGCGAAATCCCCGACGCCGGCGTGAACGACCAGGACGCAGGCCCTCCGCCGGAGCTGACGCTGCAGCGGGTGTTGCCGCCGCGCGGGCCCAGCGCCGGGGGCATCTGGGCCACCTTCCAGGGGACGGGCTTCGTCCGCGGCACCGGCGAGCGCGCCACCGTTGCCAGGGCGCGCACCACCGTGAAGTTCGGCGGCAACCTGGTGCAGGACTTCGCGGTCATCGACGACGAGACCCTGGAGGTCCGCGTCCCGCCCGGCACGCCCGGCCCCACGCTCGTCACCATCGAGAACGACAACGGCCTGTACGTCTGCGAGGCCTGCTTCACCTGGTTCGAGGAGGTGGTCCTCAAGGGCGCCACCCCGAAGGAAGGGCCCCTGCGCGGCGGCACCGAGGTCACCCTCACCGGGGAGGGCTTCACCGCGGATTTGACCGTGCTCTTCGGCACCGTGTCGGTGGCGCAGCCGTTCCTCGTCACCTCGAAGGAGCTGCGGGTCACCGCGCCGCGGGGCCTTGCGCCCGGTGAGGTGGACGTCCAGGTCTTCTCCAAGAACGGCGTGGGGACCCTGCGCAAGGTGTTCCGCTACCACCCGGATCTGCGCATCAGCGCGCTCGCGCCATTGACCGGCCCGGTTACAGGCGGGACCTCCGTCACCCTCAGCGGGACAGGCTTCACCGGCGCCACCGCGGTGCAGTTCGGCGGGGTGGACGCCGTCGACTTCACCGTGGTGGACGACGGCACCCTCACCGCCACCGTCCCCCCTGGCGCAGGCGTGGGCGCGGTGCCGGTCACCGTGGAGACCCCGCGGGAGGCGTGGACGGTGAAGGACGGGTTCACCTACGTGGGCGCCGGCGGCTTCGCGCTCTACGGCGTCTTCCCGCACGTGGGGCCGGCCGCGGGCGGCAACACGGTCACCCTCACCGGCGAAGGGCTCGACGCGCCGAACCTCGCGGTCACCTTCGGCGGCGTCTCGGCGCAGGTGACGGCGGCGACGGCCCACACGGCGCAGGTGACGGTCCCCGCGCGCGCAGGCTCCCGCAAGGCGGACGTGACGGTGACGGACGGCGGCGCGCCCCAGACGCGGGTGGGCGGCTACACCTTTCGCCTGGAGGTGACGGGCATCTCGCCGGACCGCGGGCCCATGGCCGGCGGCACCGTGGCCACCCTCACCGGCACCGGCCTCCCCGAGGACGCGCAGGTCCACGTCGGCGGGCGGGCGGCGGCGGTGACGGCGGTGACCGAGACCTCCGCCACCCTGACCACGCCTCCCGGACAGGGCGGCCACCCCACCGGCGTCTGGGTCTACGAGGCGGCGGACCCCGAGAACGAGGCGCTCCTGCCCGAGGCCTTCACCTTCGAGGAGGCGCTCGCGGTGGGCAGGCTGCAGCCGGACCGCGGCGCCATCGCCGGGGGGACGCTGGTCTCGGTCCTGGGCACCGGCTTCGGGGAGGGCACCCTCGTCCGCATCGGCGGGAAGGTGGCCAAGGACATCAAGGTCGTGGACGCGCACACGCTCTCCTGCCGCACCCCGCGCGGGGACGTGGGCACCTTCGACGTCACCGTGGAGCGCGCCGGCCAGACCGACCTGCTCGAAGGCGGCTTCTCCTACTTCGATCCGCGCAGCGTCACCGGCGGGCTCTCCGGCGGGCCGCTCACCGGGACCCTGAACGTGACCGTGCTCGACAGCACCCCCGGGTTCTCCGGCGCGCCGGTGCCGCTGGCCACGGTGATGCTGGGCGTGGATCCCCACACCCCGTTCCAGGGCCAGACCGACAACCGCGGGCAGTTGACCTTCTCCGACCCGTCCCTGGTGAAGGCGCAGACGGTGAGCGCCTACAAGGAAGGCTACGCGTCGGTGACGGTGACGCAGGTGGGGGCGGAGAACCTCACCGTGTACATCTCGCGCACCGGGGGAGATGGCTCGCCCGGCAACCCGCCGCCTTCGCCGCCGCCGTCGGTCATCTCCGGCAAGGTCACCGGCTTCAAGGCGCCCAGGCCCCTCAACTCCAACGAGACCCTGGAGGCGCGGGTGTTCGTGGCGCAGACCACGCTCAATGGCGGGGTGCCGTTCCAGGGGCTGCCGAACCGGCAGGGTCAGAAGTGGCAGGTGACGAAGGAGGGCGGCGAATACCTCGTGCTCACCAGCGCTGGCCTTCGCGCGGTCTACGCGGTGCTGGGCATCTTCAACCAGCAGACCCAGGCCTTCGAGCCGCACCTGATGGGCATCAAGCGGAAGGTGACGGTGAGCCCGGACGCGCCTGCCACCAACCAGAACATCATCCTCGACATGCACCTGGACATGACGGTGCCCATCACCGTCGAGGAGCCGCTGTCCTTCCTCGGGCTGCCGGCAAACAACGACGTCTACGCGTGGCTGGACCTGGGCTCCGAGGGCTTCATCCCCAACCCCAACAACTGGGCCGCGGGCGCCCAGCCGATGACCTCCGTCACCTCGCAGAGCACGGTGTTCGAGTTCCCCCACTTCCCGAGGTTGGACGGGTCCAACTTCATCTTCATGAACCTGTCGATGTCACCGGGCGGCGCGCCGTACTCCATCTTCTATCGGCGGCAGCCGGGGGACATCTCCACGCAGCCGAAGAACGCGGCTTCGCCCACGGGCGTCACGCTCGGGCCCATGCTGCCCACCCCGCAGCTCACCCACCCGGTGGGCTCGGTGCCCTGGAACGGCACCATCACCTGGGACGTGGACCCGGGGCCCCAGCCGGACTTGCACTACGTGGTCATCCTCAAGCCCACGCTGGCGGGCACGGTGACCCTGTGGTCCATGGTGCTGCCCGGCAGCGAGACCCAGGTGACCCTGCCGCCGCCGGCGGTGCAGAAGCTCCAGTCGGAGGAATTCGGCAACATGCTGTTCGTGCAGATCCTCTCCAGCCGCTCTCCCAGGTTCAGCTACAACCAGTGGACCTACGACACGCTCTCCGGCGTGAGCTGGTCCAGTTACACGGTGGCGGTCTCCGAGGGTTTCCTCCCCTAGGCAAGGGCCGGCACGACACGAGGTCTCGACAGTGGTGACGAAGGCGCGCAGAGGGACGTGGGTATGGGCAGCGCTGCTGGGCGCTGTTTTCGGCGGCTTCGCGGGCGCAGGCTGTGGGGACCGCACCCAGACCGAAGGCACCGGCTGCAGCCAGGATTCGGACTGCGGCAACCCCGCCTCCGCCTACCGCTGCGAAGCGCAGACCGGCGTCTGCTACTGCCGCACCAACGACGCCTGCACCGCGCGGCAGTTCTGCAACACCGCCGGCTTCTGCCAGGACAAGTCGGGCTGCGAGAAGAACTCGGACTGCCTGGGCGCGGACCTGTTCTGCGACACCTCCACCGGGACGTGTCTGACGTTCGGCCGCTGCTCCAACGACCTGCACTGCCCTTTGGGCCAGGTCTGCGACACCGCGCGCTCCACCTGCATCGAAGGCTGCCGCACCAGCGGGGACTGCCCCGGCGTCTCCTGCCGCTGTGACGACGTGGCCTGCGCCTGCGCCGGCGGGACGGACGCCGAGCGCGCGCAGTGCGAGGTGGGCGTGTGTGACTCGCACTTCTGCGCCGACGAGACCTTCTGCCGCTTCGGAGAGCTCTGCGGCGTCCCCCCGGATGCGGGGACGGCCCGAAACGAGTGCTACAGCGACTACGACCCGGACAAGCGGCCCTACTGCAAGAACTGCACGTACGGCGCCGGCGTCCCCGAGTGCGGCAAGGGCGCGCACCTGTGCCTTGTCGACACCGCGCACCCCGGCAACTCCTACTGCGGCGCGGACTGCTCCAGGGGGCAGCAGTGCCCGCGCGGCTACCGCTGCGCGGACGTGGTGGTGGTGATGCAGCAGTGGGCGTGCTCTCGCAGCAACCCCGCCTGCCCCACCAACACCGACTACCCCTGCACCGAAAACGAAGACTGCCCCCGCGGCGGCAACTGCCTGAAGACCGGCGGGGCCGAAACCGGCTACTGCGCGCCGGCGTGTGCGGTGGCGGAGAACGCGGAGAATGGCTACTGCGCGTGCCTGGTGGACGCGGACTGCGCGCAGGAGACCTGCAGCGCCGGTGAGTGCTCCATCTCGCGGCAGTCGTGCACGGAGGACGCGGACTGCCGCAGCGTGCGCTGCGTGGACTTCAACGGGCGCGGGGGCTGCCACATCGGCAACAACTGCGCCCCGGCGGACGGGCTCACCTGCCTTCAGGTCCAGTAGCCCTGGCGCCCGTGCCTCCCCCGAGGTGACGGACCCAGGGCGCCGGTGCGCGGGAGGACCAGCCGCTGGCGGAGGCGTACGCGAGCTCCGCGCGGTTGCTCACGTTCGCCTTGCGGAACACGTGGCCCAGGTGGTTTCGCACCGTCAGCGGTGAGCTCTGCAGGAGGCGGGCAATCTCCCGGTTCTGCAGCCCGCGGACGGCGAGCCTGACCACCTTGCGTTCGGTGCGGGTGAGGTGGATGCCGTCCGCCCAGGCGTCGAAGGTGCGCTCCGGTCCGTCCGCGCGTCCCCGCGCGACCACGTAGGCGTCCGCGAGCCGCAGGGCCGGGAGCCAGGCGCCGAGCCGCTCCACCTCCGCGTCGGTGAAGCTTGTGCCGCGCCCGGTCCGCGCCAGGTGGAGGCCAAAGGCGCCGTCCGCGTGCCGCCCGAGCGCCACCACCATCGCCGAGACGCCCAGCGGGCTGTACGGCTCCCGGTACATGGCCAGCCGCTCGCGGCGGGCGCGGGAGAGGAGCTTCACGTCCAGCACCGGGCGCCGCCCTGCGAGCGCGTGGATCTCCGCCGGCGTCAACTCGCCCATGTAGCGCGGCGACTCCCGGAGCGCGCGCTCTGCCCAGCGCGGGGCGTACCCGTGGCAGGTGACGTGGGTCTCGTCGTGGAGCGCGGCCAGGTCGAAGGGGACGGCGGCGGCGAGGAGGGTGAGGGCGCTGCGCGGCGCGCAACGGGTGGTGTCGCTGGGCTATGCGCTCAGCGGGGCGTTCTTCGGCCCTCAAGATGGTCTCGAGCCGGTCCGACGCCTCTGCCGGTGGGTGGTCCACGACACCTGCGAGCCCCGCGTGGTCGAGCCCGTCTGGAGGCGCGGCGCCGGGTAGCGCCTCGCCGAGGGGGGCGTCCATCGCGTTACAGCGCGAGCACCAATTGCTTCTCTGTTCGAAGGTCGGATATTCAACGCGGCCTACCCGGCGCGGCGCTCCCCGCCCGCCCTGTGCGCGAAGGCGCGCGTCCCCGGAGCAGTCGTGAATCCCATTCGAAGCTGGAATCCCAGAAGTGTGAAGCCCCTCGTGTGCGCTCTGGCTGCGCTCGCGCTGGTGCGCTGCGGTGGTGAATACCAGGCGGAGCCGCCCGCTGCCGCAGGCCACGGCCGCACCGCGCAGTCCCTGGGCGCAGGCGCCCCGCAGCTCCTGGTGGACTTCAACGCGGTGGTGCCCAGCACGGGGCCGGGCGCGTCCATCGGTGACGCGGTGGTGTGGAACGGGGTGATGTACTTCTCCGCCACCGAGACCGCGTCCGGCAACGAGCTGTGGCGCTCGGACGGGACGGCGGCAGGTACCTGGCTGGTGGCGGACATCAACGCCGGCACCTCGAGCTCCAGCCCTGAGTTCCTCACCGTCTTCGACGGCGAGCTCTACTTCGCCGCCACCGACGGCATCCACGGGGTGGAGCTGTGGAAGACGGATGGCACCGGGCCCGGCACCGTCCGGCTGTCGGACATCAACGCGGGCTCGTCCAGCGCCAACCCGGAGAGCCTGACCCCGGTGGGCAACACCCTGTTCTTCACCGCGACCAACGGCACGACGGCGTCCGCGGGCGGCATGGGCGAGGAGTTGTACAAGACCGACGGCACGCCCGGCGGGACGGTGTTGGTGAAGGACGTGAACCCCGGGACCGGCAACTCCTCGGCGGCGAACCTCACCGCGGTGGGCAACACCCTGTTCTTCTCGGCCAGCAACGGCACCACCGCCGCGTCGGGTGGCGTGGGCACCGAGCTGTGGAAGTCGGACGGGACCGAGGCCGGCACCGAGGTGGTGCTGGACATCAACCCGGGCACGTCGTCCGGGTCGCCCAACAACTTCATCGCCCTGGGCAACGTGCTGCTCTTCTCCGCCACCAATGGGACCACGTCCGGCGTGGGCTCTGGCCGCGAGCTGTGGGTGAGCGACGGCACCCCCGCCGGGACGCAGCTCCTCAAGGACATCAACGTGGGCACCAGCAGCTCCTCCCCCACCAACATGACCCTGGTGGGCAACACCGTGTTCTTCGACGCCACCAACGGCACCAGCGCTGCCTCCGGCGGCGTGGGCACCGAGCTGTGGAAGACGGACGGGACGGCCGCGGGCACGATGCTGGTGAAGGACATCAACGCCGGTACCTCCGGGTCCTCGCCCTCGAACTTCGTCGCCCTGGGCAACACCCTCTTCTTCCGCGCCACCACCGGCACCACCGGCGCCGGGACCGGCATCGAATTGTGGAAGAGCGACGGGACCGAGGCGGGCACGGTCCAGGTGGCGGACATCAACCCCGGCACCAGCAGCTCCTCGCCCACGAACATGACCGCGGCGGGCACCCGCGTGTTCTTCACCGCCAGCGACGGCACGCACGGCACCGAGCTGTGGGTCACGGACGGCACCACCGCGGGCACCTCCCTGGTGACGGACCTCAACCCCGGCTCCATCTCCGCCAGCCCCGGCAACCTGAGCTGGATGGGGACCGTCCTGCTCTTTTCGGCCACCGACGGCACCATGGGCTCGGAGCTGTGGCGCACGGACGGGACCTTGGCCGGCACCTCCCTGGTGCAGGACCTCAACCCCCACGGCACCGGCAACGCCACCCCCACCAACCTCACCGCGGTGGGCAGCCGGCTCTTCTACGACGCCACCGACGGCACCACCGGCTCCGAGCTGGTGGTCACCGACGGCACCGTGGCCGGCACCCAGCTCTTCGAGCTGTACCCCGGCACCACCGGCGCCTCGCCGAACAACATGATGGAGCTGGGCGGGGTGCTGCTGTTCTCCGCCACCACCGGGACCACCGCCGGGGTGGGCTCCGGGCGCGAGCCCTGGCTTTCTGATGGGACCCTGGCCGGCACCCAGATCCTCGTCGACATCAACGTGGGCACCGGGAGCTCCACCCCGACGAACCTGACGAAGATTGGCAACACCGTCTTCTTCGACGCCTCCAACGGCACCACCGCCGCTTCGGGCGGCGTGGGCACCGAGCTGTGGAAGACGGACGGGACGGCGGCGGGCACGGTGCTGGTGAAGGACATCAACCCGGGCACGGCGAACTCGTCGCCTTCGAACTTCGTCGCGGTGGGCAACACCCTCTACTTCCGGGCCACCACCGGGACCGCCGCGGGCGTGGGCAACGGCATCGAATTGTGGAAGAGCGACGGCACCGAGCCGGGCACCGTGCAGGTGAAGGACATCAACACCGGGACGGCGTCCTCCTCGCCCACGAACATGACCGCCCTGGGGAACCTCGTGTTCTTCAGCGCCAACGACGGGACGCACGGCAGCGAGCTGTGGAAGAGCGACGGCACCGAGCCGGGCACCCTGCTGGTCCTGGACATCAACGCTGGCTCCACCACCTCGTCCATCAGCAGCATGGTGGCGCTGGGCAGCGAGGTCTTCTTCAGCGCCAATGACGGGACGAGCGGCGACGAGCTGTGGAAGAGCGACGGCACCGCGGCCGGCACCCTGAGGGTGCGGGACATCCTCCCCGGCGCAGGCGGCTCCTCTCCGGAGCAGCTCACGGTCCTGGGCAACCACGTCTACTTCATGGCCAACGACGGCGTCGCCGGGCAGGAGCTGTGGCGGACGGACGGGACCGAACCCGGAACGGTGCTGGTGCGGGACATCCTCCCCGGCGCCCGCGGGTCGTCGATCTCGGGGATGGCGGTGGTGGGCAACCTCCTCGTCTTCGCTGCGGATGACGGCGTGCACGGGCTGGAGCTGTGGGAGAGCGACGGCACCTCCGCCGGCACGGTGCTGGTGGCGGACGTGAACCCCGGGCCGCGCCCCTCCTCGCCGGCCTTCTTCACGCAGGCCGGACAGAACCTCTACTTCGCCGCCACCACCGACCTCGGCCGGGAACTGTACGTGCTCTCGCTCATCCCGCCGGGAGACGACACCACCCCGCCGGTCATCACCTGCCCGCCGGCGCAGACCTTCTACGCGCAGACCGCCGCAGGGACCGCCGTGACCTTCGCAGAGGCCACCGCCACGGACGACGTCACCGCGAACCCGACCCTCACCTACGCCCCCGCGCGCGGCTCAACCTTCGCGGCCGGCATCACCTCCGTCACCGCCACCGCGGCCGACGCTTCGGGCAACACCGCGGGCTGCACCTTCACCGTGGAGGTGCTGGTGGACGCCACGCCGCCGTCGGTGACCTGTCCGGCGGACATCGCCGACGACACCACCTCCGCGGGCGGGAAGGCCGTGACCTTCGCCGCGGCCGTCGCCACCGACGACTCCCCGGTGGCGCCGGAGCTGGGGTACTCGCACGCCTCCGGTGACCTCTTCGCGGTGGGCACCACCACGGTCACCGTCACCGCCACCGACGCGGCCGGCAACACCGCGGCCTGCAGCTTCGACGTGGTGCTGGCCTTCACCGACATCACCGCGCCCCAGGTCACCTGCCCGGCCACGCAGAACCGCACCTCCAACGACGTCAACGGCGTGTTGGTGACCTTCGCCGCGGCCACCGCCACCGACGACTCCGGTGACCTGCCGACGATGACCTACAGCCAGGCCTCGGGGACGCTCTTCCCGGTGGGCACCACCTCCGTCACCGTCACCGCGACGGATGGCACAGGCAATGAGGGCGCCTGCACCTTCGACGTGGTGGTGACCTTCGTGGACATCACCGCGCCCACCGTGAGCTGCCCTGCGGACCAGACGGCGGTGAGCAACGCGGCGGCCGGCGTGGCGGTGACCTTCCCTGCAGCCACCGCGACGGACGACTCCGGCGCAGCGCCCGTCATCACCTACAGCCACGCCTCCGGGGACGTCTTCCCGGTGGGCACCACCACCGTGACGGCCACCGCGACCGACGCGGCCGGCAACGCGGACACCTGCACCTTCGCAGTGGAGGTGGGCTTCGACGACATCACCGCCCCGGTGGTGACCTGCCCGGCGGACCTGGCCGTGGACAGCAACAGCGTGGACGGCACCGCCGTCACCTATCCGGCGGCCATCGCCACCGACGACTCCGGTGACGCCCCGTCTTTGGTCTACAGCCACGCCTCCGGGGACGTCTTCGCCCTGGGCACCACCACCGTGACCGTCACCGCGACCGACGGGGCGGGCAACGACGCCGGCTGTACGTTCGACGTGGTGGTGACCTTCGTGGACGTGACCGCGCCGGTGCTGACCTGCCCGGCCAACGTCGCCCGCGGCACCAACAAGCTCGACGGCACCGAGGTGGACTACCCGGCCGCCACCGCCACCGACGACTCGGGGGAGGCGCCGTCTTTGACCTACTCGAAGGCCAGCGGCGCGGTGTTCCCCGTGGGCACCACCACCGTGACCGTCACCGCCACCGACGGGGCGGACAACGAGGCCACCTGCACGTTCGACGTGGTGCTCACCTTCGGTGATGACACCGCGCCGGCCGTGACCTGCCCCGAAGACGTCACCGTGGTGGCCACGGGCGCGGAGGGCGCGGTCGTGGCGTACGCCGCCGCCACCGCGAGCGACGACTCCGGCGAGGCGCCGGCGCTGTCCTACAGCCACGCGTCCGGTGAGACCTTCGCGGTGGGCGCGACGGTGGTGACCACCACCGCCGCGGACGCCGCCGGGAACGAAGGGACGTGCACCTTCACCGTGACCGTCACCGAGCTGCCCGAGGAGGAGACGGGCGGCGGCTGCGGCTGCGCGTCCACCTCCGGCAACGGCCTGGGCCTGGTGTTCGCGCTCGGGTTCGCCGGCCTGGCGTTCGGCGGCCGGTCGCGCCGCCTTCGCCTGAAGGCGTAGGCAGAGCCGAGGAAGTTCCGAGCGGCGGTGGCGCGGAGTGTCTCGTCCGCGCTGCCGCCCGCTACGGCCATTTTCCCAGCAGCCTCGCGACCCGCCTCGACAGGTTCCGCCACGGGGTGGGGCGCTCCAGGTCCTCGGGCGTCACCTCCTTCGAGTGCTCGAGATCCGCGAGGAACATCGCCTCCAGCTGCGCCGCCAGGTCCGCGTCGTCGACCAGCAGGGAGCCCTCCTCCAGCCGGTTGAGCGAGAGCGGGTCCATGTTGGTGGAGCCGACGACGCTGAGGCGGTCATCCACCAGCATCGACTTGGCGTGCATCATCGAAGGCTGGAACTCCCACAGCCGCACCCCGGCCTCCAGGAGCCGGGGATAGGCCGCGCGCTGGGCCTCGAGGATGATCTTCCAGTCGTGGATGGGCCCTGCGGCCAACACCCGCACGTCCACGCCTTCGGCGCGCTTGCGCTCCAGGAGCCGCAGAATCGGCTCCGACGGGACGAAGTACGCGTTGGCAATCCACACCCGCTCCTTCGCGGAGGCGATGAGCAATTGCGTGAGCCGCTCCGCCTCGGTGTCGCCGGGGCCGGGGCTGGAGGCGCTGAACGCCGCGCGCACCTCACGCCCGGGCTCTTCCAGGGAGGAGGGCCTGGGGAAGGCCTCGGGCGGCAGGAGCGCCCCGCCGGAGTTCTGCCAGTCCTCGGCGAAGGCGAGCTGCATCTGGCGGACCGCAGGCCCGCGCACCAGCACGTTGGTCTCGCGCCAGGTGTTCTCGTGGGTGACGCCGTCCCCCAGCCACGAGGTGTGGATGCCGAAGCCACCGGTGAGCCCCACCTCGCCGTCCACCACCACCAGCTTCCGGTGGTTGCGCGCGAGCCGTTCGCGCTGCGGCACCTCGGTCAGGGGCCGGAAGAGCTGGACCTCACAGCCCATCCCCTCCAGCGCAGGCTGCACCGCCTCCTCGAAGTCGGACGTGGAGCCGAGCGGATCCACCACCACCCGGCAGTCGACGCCCGCTTCGCGCTCCGCCAGGACCTCGAGGATGGAGTTGGAGGGCTCGCCGGGCCGCCAGATGAAGACCACGATGTGGACGCTCTTCTTCGCGTCCCGGATGAGCGCCTGCATGGCGTCGAAGAGCGCGCCGTTGTTGACGAGCTCCACGTGGTGACCCGGCTGCAGCTCCACGCCGGTGGCCTGCAAGAGCGCGGACTCGAAGCCGGGTGCGCCGGGTGCGGGGACGTCCGATGGGTGGACGAAGACGCCCTCCTCTTCGCCCCGCGCGGTGCAGGCGCCGCTGCCCCCCAGACCGCTGGCCGCCAGCGCGGCCACCGCCACCACCGCCGCGGCCCAGCGCCCATGCCGCCTCTGCCCCCCAGAACGCATTGCCCGGAAGGGTAGGTACGCCCTCGCCCCGAGTCCCGGGCCGGACGGCCGCCTGGCTGCTCGGCAGCCAGCGGTAGACAAGCGGGCGGGCGCGAAGCAAACGGTCAGGGGATGGCGGCGCCGGCACAGGTCACGAAAGGAGCGCTGGCCATCGGCGCCATCCTGGCGGGCGTGCTGCTCGGCGGCTCGTGGACCTCCTCCTGGGACCAGGCGCTGGCGGCTTCGCTGCACGATGCGCGCGGGCATCCCCTCGGCGGCCCGGTCCTGGCGGAGGTCTCGCGAGACGTGACCGCGCTCGGCAGCGCGGTGGTGCTGGCGCTGGTCACGGCGGCGGCGGCGCTCGGGCTCTCCCTCTCCCGGCGCACGGGGGACGCGCTGCGGCTGTTGGCGGTGGTGCTCACCGGCTGGCCGGTTCCGTTCGCGCTCAAGCTGGCGTGGGCGCGGCCCCGGCTGCGCGCGCGCGTGGCTTCACCTTGGTGGAGCTGATGGTGGTTGTGGCCATCGTGGCCATCCTGGCGGCGATCGCCTATCCGTCGTATTCCAACTACG
>CAZQVZ010000009.1:0-35072 GCA_964596895.1 uncultured Myxococcaceae bacterium | reverse complement strand
CGGGAGGGGTGCGAGCAAGGTCGGACCGGTCACCTCCATCGTGGAGGTGCGGGGCCGGCTCATCGGCTTCGGACCGGTCACCTCCATCGTGGAGGTGCGGGGCCGGCTCGTCGGCTTCGGACCAATCACCTCCATCGTGGAGGTGTGCGGCGGGCGAGAGCGACGACGGACCAATCACCTCCATCGTGGAGGTGCGGGGCCGCCTCGTCGGCTGCGGAGCAATCACCTCCAAAATGGAGGTGCACGGCGAGCGGGAGCGACGACGGACCAATCACCTCCATCGTGGAGGTGCGGGGTCGGCTCGCCGGGTTCGGACCGGTCACCTCCATCGAGGTTCAGCGCGCGGCCCTCACCCCGGCCCTCTCCCAGGGGGAGAGAGGGGAACTGCGATGAAGCAGGGCACGAGCAGGGGGAGTCCGACTGCCGCTCCCTACCAGCCGCCCCGAGTCGCGCGAGGGCTCCCGCGGCCACAGAGTCGCCCCCGAACCGCCCGGAGGCCCGGTGGAGAGAAGGAGCGGCGGCCATCGAGCACCTCCATCGTGGAGGAGCGCGGCCCTCACCCCGGCCTTCCCCGGGGGGGGGGAGGGGGGGAGCTGCTGCGCGGCCGTCGACACCTCCCTCGTGGAGGGGCGCGGCCCTCCCCCCGGCCCTCTCCTGGGGGGAGAGGGGGAACTGCTGCGCGGCCATCGAGCACCTCCATCGTGGAGGAGCGCGGCCCTCACCCCGGCCCTCTCCCAGGGAGAGAGGGGAACTGCAATGCGACCCGGGGATTGATCACCGGCGTGCCCCGCGGCGACGAAACCCGCTCCCATGGAGGCGCCTCCACCCCCCTTCCGCATCGGAATTCCCCCGTCCGCCCGCCTGCCGAGTTCCCAGGAAGGCACCTCGGGGCGGTCCGCGCCGGGGTGGACGCCCCCCGCCAATCCCGGCTACACCCACCCTCCGTCAATGGTTGCGCATACGACACCGATGTCGCGGTTCGGGGGCCGCGCGCGCAGCGCTTGCTCTGCGTCATTGAAGGCATGTGCGTTGCAGCCGGGCCCGGGCCGATGACGCGACACGCACCGCAGCACCGCTGGGGCATCGCGTTCGTGTGCGCGGTCGCGGTCTTCGCCACCTCCGGCTGCGTGACCCTCTACCAACCGCTCACGTCCTTGCAGCGGCCGGTCGCGGTGGATCCGCAGCTCGCCAACTTCGAAGGTGCGCGCTTCCTCCTGCGCTGTCACCCGGGCAAGGACCTCTCCGCGTCGGACGCGCAGAAGCTCTGCCGCGGGGTGGGGACCAGCTTCCGGAACCAGGGTGCGCAGGTGGACGTGGAGATCCCCCGCCCTGGCCGCGCCTCCCGCACCTTCGAAGAGGAGGAGAAGCCGGACCTCGTCATCGACGTGCGCTCGCGCCTTCTGCACCGCGAGAACAGCAGCTACCAGTTCCTGCTGGCCTACGTGACCCTCTCCATTGTCCCCATGGTCGAGGAGTTCAGCTACGCGCAGGACGTCACCATCCGGGACCGCCAGGGCGGGTTGCTCGCCCAGGACACCTACCAGGCCCGCTTCATCGAATACCGCGGCGTGGGCGTGTGGGCGGTGAACTGGGTGGCGGACTACGCGGTGCGGAAGAAGGAGGACCGCGTCTCCGGGAACGTCGCCGCGCGGGATTTCTCCAGCGACCTCTACGGGCAGCTCAGCCAGCTCGCCTTCAACGCGCGCGTCCGCCAGACCGTGCTGGGTGACTTCCGCGCGCCGCCGCCTCCTGCCGGCACTCCCGCGCCCGCGCCCGCGACGGCACCCGCGCCTTCGGCCACGCCGCTCTCTGAAGGGGAGAAGTGACGTGGAGACGCTGATCGTCATCCTCTTCATGCCCCTGGCCGTGGCCGCCGAGCGCATCCCGGATCCGTCCCACGGCATCTGGGCGAGCAAGACCTGGGCGCGAAACCTCGACTGCTCCCGCTTCACGCACGCCGCGGCGCATGACCTCTACCCGGGCCGCGTGCCCGAGCCCGCCGGCCGGGCGTTGGGGCGCACCGAGGTCCTCGCCTGCACCCGCCGCTACATGAGCTACGGCGAGCGCCCCGCGCGGGACGAGGTGATCCTCTCTTCGCTCCGCCGCACCGTCGGCGAGATCACCGAGGTCGCCGCGGCCGGGACGCCGGGGGCGAACGTCACCTGGCACGTGGACGCCTACTACCCCGAGCCGCACGTGGCGCAGAAGCTGTCCATCGCCGCGAAGACGGATCTCGCCGAGCGCGGCCGCCGCGTATCGGACCGGGTGCCGCTGCTGGCCGCTGGAGACCTGGTGGTGCTGCGAGATCTGCCCCCGCGCCAGGCCTACCCAATGGCCTGCACCCGCTACTTCCAGCAGCAGGTGCTCGAGGAGGACGAGGCGCTCCTGGCGCTGGTCCTGCTCGACCCGCGCGAGACGCAGCTCCACGCTGGCGTCTGCCACCGGGGCACCTGGAGGTGGCTGCAGTGAGCGCCCGGCGCGTCATCCTCTGTCTGGCGCTCCTGGGTGCCACCGTCGCGCACGCAGCGGACACGGCCGTGCAGCAGGCGCAGCGCGCGCAGCTCGAGTCTTTGCGCGCGGAGGTCGCCGCGCAGCTCCAGCTTCAGGCTTTCGACCTGCTGGACGAACTGGTCTACGGCTGGACCCAGCAGCCAGTCTTCGAGCTGGAGACGCCGGTGGTGCTGGCGGACGTGACCTCGCCGGTGGGGTTTGGCACCGGGCTGGACGCGCTGATCGAAAACCACTTCACCTCCCTGGTGGTGAACAACCGGCGCACCAACGTGGTGCTGGCGCACTGCCCGAGCTGCACCTCGGTGGTGGTGCACTCGGGGAAGACGGGCACCATCGTGGCGCGCGGGGTGGATCATCCCGAAGCGCTGGCGAAGCTGGGGGGGCTCACCGGCAGCAAGCACGCGCTCTTCCTCGACTTCGAGGCCGAAGGGTCTGCGCTGGTCCTGCGCGCGCGCATCACGTCTTTGGAGCCGTCGCTCCCCATCGTCTATGCGAAGACGTTGACCACCTCCACGTCCACCCCGGCGCTCCTGCGTCACGGAGAGCAGCTCAAGAGCGCGGCCGAGGCCCGGCAGGAGTACCTGGAGGCGCTGGAGAAGCGCGGCATCTTCATGGTGCCGCTCAAGGTGGGCGTGCGGATGTACGCCACGCCGCCGGATCAGGACGGGGTCTTCGCGGTGCCGCCCTTCCCGTGGCTGCAGCTGGGCGCGGAGGTGGGGCTCACCCAGGCGCGCGCGTGGACGGGCGGCTTCACGGTGGGCGCGTCCTGGGTGCCGCAGATGCACACCGCCTTCATGGCGCAGGCGCGGATGAACCGGCTGCTCACCGGCCGCGTCACCTCGCTCACCCGGCCGGACGTCTACGGCTTCGTGGGCGCCGCGGTGACCAGCGTGCACGGCCAGAGCGCGCAGATGTTCGCGGGCCAGGTGCCCACGCTGGAGGACATCCTCGCCAACCAGGGCCGCAACGACTTCCGCGCCACCTTCGGCTCCTTGCAGCTGGGGCTCGAGGCGCGGGTGAAGAACCGCATCGCCGCCTCCTTCTACGTGGAGCACCTGCCCGGCCTGCAGAACGCAGAGGGCATCGGCGACTACCTCGACTTCGGGTTCATCTCCTTCGAGACGCTCGGCGCGGAGGTGTCATTTTGGTTCTGACGCGCGCGGCGCTGCTGGCGCTCCTTCTGCCCGTGGTGGCCCACGCGCAGCGGGAGACCACCCGGGATGCGCTCTACCGGCTGGAGGAGACGCTCCAGATGCGGCTGGAGGACGGCGGCTTCTCGCTGGCGGACGTGAGCCCGGCCATCGTGGTCAGCACCCTGCCTGCCTACGACGAGACGCGCGGCTGGTATCCGGCGGCGGCCATCTCCGCGCTCGCGCAGGTCTTCGGGGCCGGGGCCCTGCGCGCGTGTGAGGCCTGCATGGCGCCCCGGCTGTACGTGGAGGAGGGCCGGCTCGAGCAGTACACGCAGAGCCTCGGCGCCCCGGAGATCGTCCGCATCGACGAGACGGCGCGCGGGGATGGTGCGCCCGCGAAGGCCGCCATCTGGGTGGACGAGACCGCCTGGGGCGTGGCGCTGCGGGTGGTGGATCTGCGCAACGGCCGCATCGTCATTGCCGACAACTTCGACCCGCAGCTCGCGGGGAAGACGCGCACCCGCCGCAACTTCACGCTGACCCGGGAGCTGGACCGGCGCGCGCGGGGGGATGCCCTGACGCACACCTTCCTGGACGTGGCCATGTACCCGGGCCAGCACATCTCCTTCGACGTGGCGGAGCAGTGGGGAGACACCAACGCCAACCTCTCTGGCGTGACCCTCTCCCTGTTCGACCCGGTGGTCGGGGTGGGCGGCCACTACTACCGCGTCATCCCCCGGGCGATGAACATCATGGTGGGCGGCAAGATCCTGATGAGCGCGCCCACCGCGCTGATCTCCGGCATCACCGGTGAGAACACCGAAGTGATCGATCCGCTGCTGACCGGCGTCTTCATCGTCCGCGTGCCCATCGCCTCGTCGAACTACGCCATCACCCTGTCCGCTTCGACCAATGCGCGGGTGGGCGTGGGCTTCTCGCTCCTCAACACGACCTTGCTCCCGGTGCTGCCATGACCCGCCAAGACCGGCTCCTCTTCACGGCCTGCGCGTCGCTCGCGCTCTTCGCCGCCACCGGCTGCGCGGCCCGCAACTACACCTACTACCTGGTGGAGCCGCCGCCGCAGAAGCACCCTGCGTTGCAGGAGGAGGGGACGCTGACCCGGCCCTTCGGCCACGGCACCACCACCGTGATGAAGGTCCGCTGGAACGACGGGGACTTGATCACCGAGGTGGACGTGCCGGTGCTGGCCTCGGGGCAGCGCATCGTCATCGAGCACGGGGCGGGCTCCGGCGAGGTGAAGACCATCCCCGCCACCCGGGTGGTGCCGCCGCCGCCGTCCGCAGCGGACCAGTCGCTGATCGAGGCGTACCGGGCGCGGGGCCTTCGCATCGACGAGAGCGCGCCGGAGGTCAGCATCAGCCGCGCCCGCACGCTGATGAACGACGCCATCCGCGAAGGCAACTATCACCTGGCCCTGGAGTGGGCGGAGACGGTGTTGCAGCGCTACCGCGCGCACCCGGAGTTCCTGCGGGCCAAGGCCTCCCTGCTGCTGATGATGGGCGAGCGGGAGAAGGCCATCGAGATCTACGAACAAGTGGAAGCCATCGAGAGCGACCCCCAGGTCCGCAAGAAGCTCGAAGAGCTCCAGAAGCAGCAAAGGTAGGAGGCACACGTGCAGATCATCGGGCTTGGACTTCTCGCATTCGTCGTCTGGTACGGCTTCGCGGACCGCAGCACCGCCTACGCGCAGGCGATCAGCGCCTTCGACCCACACGCGCTGGTGATGGTGGGCGTGGGCTCGTTGGCGGCGGTGATGGTGTCCTCCTCCAACGCCACCGCGCTGCGGACCATCGTCGCGCTCCGGGAGCTCATCCCCGGCCTGGGCTTCTTCAACCGCGCCACCCGGAGCATGGAGGCGGAGCGGGAGCAGATCTCGTCGCTGTGGCGGGAAGGCAAGCGCGCCGCGGCGGTGGGGATGGCGGACAAGAGCGGCTCGGTGGCGGTGAAGAAGATGGCGGAGCTGATCTTGAACCGGGCGCCGCAGGCCGCCTCCGCGCAGGTCTTCACCGAGCTGCGCCACGAGGAGATCAGCCGCTGGCAGCCGGCCATCCACAACTGGGAGATGCTCTCCAAGCTGGGCCCTGCGTTCGGCATGGTGGGGACCATCACCGGCATGATCCAGCTGTTCCGGAGCATGAACTCGGACAACCTCAACATCGGCGCGGCGATGTCCCTGGCGCTGCTGGCGGCGCTGTACGGCGTGGCCTTCGGCGCGGGGGTGGCGGGGCCCATTGGTCACTACCTCAATGGGCTTCTAGATGAGCGGCTCGGCTTCCTGGAGCGCTGCGAGATGAGCGTGAACGAGCTCGTGTCGCGCGTGGAGCACTGACCGCCATGCGCCGCAAGATGCAGCATGAGGAGAGCTGGCTCCTCAGCTACGCGGATCTGATCACCAACCTCCTGCTCTTCTTCGTGGTGCTGCTCACCGCCGCGAACCTGAGCAAGGGGAAGATGCAGCAGATCGTCCAGAGCCTCTCCGGGGAGGAGCAGCCGGCGTCTTTGGAGTCCATCCGCAAGGAGATCGAAGAGCGGATCGCCGAGGAGAACCTCCAGGAGTTCGTCTCCACGCGGCAGACCCCGGACGGGCTGGAGGTCTACCTGAACTCCGGCCTGATGTTCGACTCAGGGAGGGCGGTGATCCGCGGGGAGCAGCAGAAGACCCTCGGGTCGATGCTCAACGTCCTCTCGCCGTATTCGGCCAAGTACAACTTCGCGGTGGAGGGCCACACCGACTCCACCCCCATCCTTCCCGGCGGGCAGTTCCCGTCCAACTGGGAGCTCTCCAGCGCGCGCGCCATCGTGGTGAGGCAGCAGCTGGAGCAGGTCGGCATCGACAAGGCGCGCATCCGGGTCGAAGGCTACGCCGAGACCAAGCCGCTCCCCGAAGAGCTCCTGCAGGGGCTCTCCCCTGAAGAGCGGCTCGCCCGCCACCGCCGCGTCGTCGTGAGGATCTATTGATGAAGGTCTCTTTGCAGAAGGCCGCCCTGCTGGCGGTGGCGGCGGCGCTCGTCTCGGGCCAGGTCCTGGCGCAGTCCCGGACCCCGGTGCCGGAGAACCACATCCCGTCCACGGTGCTGATGGAGTTGCGGACGCTGGAGAGCACCTTCGACCTGGCGCTGGCGCAGGACTGCGCGTCCGAGAAGTGCTTCTCCAAGGGCTGCGTCTACCGGGACCACGTGGTGGTGGACATGCCCCGGCAGAGCTCCTTGCCCGGGCTGCCGGACCTCCAGGGGCCCGGGTCGGTGCCGGCGCAGGAGTACCTCACCTCCGCCCGCTGTGAGTTCACCCACGAGCCGTCGGTGCCGGCCAAGGACGTGCAGGCCCTGGTGCGCAGGCTCGAGCAGCGGCTCTCGAAGGGGTGGCTGCGGGTGCAGGTGGCGAGGCAGCTTCTGCTCCCCATCTCCGAAGAGCTCCGCCAGGCGCCCACGCCCGCTGTGCCGCCCGCGCCGGAGGTGACCGAAGAGGTCGCGCCGGTGCCGCCGCCTGCGCCGGTGGAGGAGACCTTCACCGCCGGGATGGCGCTGCGCGAACTGTGGGTGACCTTGCTCCCGCACTTCGCCTGGATGATCGCCCTGGTCCTGGTGACGCTGGGCGCGCTCACCGTCATCTGGGCGCTGCGAAGGCTCGGGAAGGAGACGGTGGAGGAGAAGGCGCTCGCCGCGCAGCTGGCGTCCGAGACCCCGGTCAAGGCGGGCGCGACTGCCGAGGCCGACGCGAAGAAGGCCGACGAGGCCGCACCGCCCACGAGCCCCGAGGTGGACGCCGCCTTCGTGCACGACCAGCAGCAGCTGTGGAAGGACCGCATCGCCCAGGCGGAGTTGGCCAAGGACGAGAGCGTGGTGGTGGACCTGCTGCGCGAGTGGCTGCGCTTCGGCGAGTTCCCGCTGCTCGCCAAGGCGATCTTCGTCTTCGGGGACCGGCTGTCGCTGGCGTTCTCCCAGGACGGCGAGCTGGCGATGCGCAAGGTGGAGTTCGCGGACTACCTGCGCGGGTTGGAGGAGAAGGACCTGCCGTCTGACGCGGAGTTCTTCCGCAAGCTCAACCAGCACGCCATCTCCTCATCGTTGCTGGCGCAGGAGGACGCGGAGATCTACCGGAGCCTGCGCGAGGAGTTCGGCACCACCGGCATCGCGCGGCTCATCGAGAGCCTGGACCCCAGGCCCGGCGCGCTGCTCTTCGCCTTCGTGCCGCCGGACGTTCAGCAGGAGCTCTCGAGGGTGCTCTCGCCGCCGCTGCGCTACCAGGTGGCGAGCGAGCTGCTCTCCTCCAACCGCATCTCCCCCGAGGAAACGCGCTACGTGCTGCAGGTCCTGTCGGCGGCGCGGGGCGGCAAGCCGGTTCCTCCGGCGCCGCGGGTGGATGGCATCGGTGACCGGGGCCGCGAGTTCGACGCGCCCGGCGCGCTCTCCGTGCTCCTGCAGCGCGTCGAGCCGGAGATGCGCGCGGAGCTCTTCGCCGAGGCGCGCGAGAAGGCCGGCGGCGCGTTCCCGGGCTGGTACGAGAACATCCTCTACGGGGACATGCTCCTGCGGCTGCCGGACGAGGCGCGCGCGGACCTGCTCCTGGAGGTGGACCTGAAGGGGCTCGCCGGCTGGTCGTCGGTGCAGCAGCCGCAGTGGCAGGAGACCTTCATGAAGCGGCTCGCGCCGGCCATGCAGAACGCGGTGCGCGCGAGCATGAGCTTCGGGTCCCGGCAGGATCAGCTCCGGCTGGCGCAGCGCGGCCACGACGAGCTGGTGTCGGCGGTGAAGCGGCAGGTCGCGCGGGGCAAGGTCTCCTTCACGGAGATCGTCTCCTAAGGGAGGGGTATGGGCGCCGCGCGGTGGATGCTCACAGCTCTGGCGCTCGTCGCGGCGGCGGGCTGCCAGAAGGTCCCGCTGGTGGACATCAACGCGCGCTTCGCCCGCGCCGACGCCGTCTGGTTCGAAGAGGAGGAGACGCTCTTCTTCTTCTACCGGGTGGAGGCGGACCAGGGGCTGGGCGCGCGTTCAAGGGTGGAGCTCACCTGGCGCACCGACGACGCCGAGCAGCCCTGGGCGCCGCTGGAGACCCTGCCGAAGGTCCACACCCACGTGCCGGTGCCCTGCGGGAGGACCGGCTTCTGCGGCAGCACCAGCCTGCACGTGAAGAGCCTGCCGCGCATGGTGGGCCTGCGGCTGCGCTACCACGACGAAGGGGAGATGGTCCTGGACGCCCAGACCAACCTCCACGTCATCCACCAGGGCGCGCCGCACACCAACCGCAGCCTCGTCGTGTACGGCGTCTTCGACGAGAGCAACACGCGGGTGCAGTGGCGCGGTCGGCACACCTTCCCGAACCTGCGCAACGAGGAGGTGCAGGAACTGGGGCTGCGGCGCCAGTTCGTCGTCTCCGGACCCCTGCACGGAGATCCGGGGCCGCTGCCGGACGGCAACCTCTACGGCTACGGCTTCGCGGCGGACTGCCCGGCGGGCATGGCGCCATTGGGCTGGGACGTGGTCCAGACGGACGAACGCGCGCTCTTCGAACCGAACGCGCTGCCCAACACGGCGGACGGCTCGCCGGCGGTCTGCGCCACCGCCACCGTCACCGACGCCCGCGGGCTGTTCGAGGTGCCGGCGCTGGCGCGGAAGAACCCCGACGTGCGGGTGGCGTTCCCGGTCCTGCGCAGCCCGGTGAAGGAGGCGCTGGAGGTGGGGTTCGTGCTGCGGATCTGCAACCGGACCCTCTCGCAGGCCCACCTGGACATGCAGCTCCAGAGGCTCCAGCTGGAGGGCGCGCCCGAGGTCTGCATCGACGACTGGACGGACCCCGCGCTGCCCGGGCAGCTCGCCGCGCGCTTCCAGAGCAGCCTGGACCTGCTGCGGCCGCAGGGCAGGGACATGGTGCTGGTGCTCGCGCTGCACCACGACGACCGGTCCGGGCGCGTGGGCGCGATGTTGGAGCAGGCGCTGGCGCTGGTGTTGCCGCTGGAGCGGGACCGGTCCACCCCGCGCGCCGTGGGGGCGATGATCCTCGACAGCTTCGCCTACACCGTGGGGACGCCGGAGCTGCGGCGGGTGGTGCTCTGGTGTCTGGCCAGCGTGCCCACGGTGCCGCCTGAAGACCTGGACGACGTGGCGTTCGGCGGCTCGGAGACCTGGTGCGCGGTGACGCCGGACTTCCCCGGGCTGGAGCTGGGCCCCTTCCGCTTCGGCAACCTGCCCATCCTCCCCACCCGCGCGCAGTACCTGAACTTCATCGACAAGTATTCGGAGGCGCAGGCGGGGCGGATGGTGAACCTCACCTTCCGCGCGCCGGAGCGGACCCCCATCTCCGAGAACGTCGCCGTGGGCGACTTCGGCGTCGCCACCTTCTTCAATGGCGAGGTGCTCACCGCCGAGCCGGAGGACGCGTTCTCCTACTGCGCGCCGGAGGAGGGGGTTGACCCCATCGTCTTCCGGCTGCCCGCGCTGTCTCCCGAGCCCGGGCCGCTCTCGGCGCTGCCGGAGTTGCACGCGGCGCTGCCACAGCCGCAGTACGCGCTGGGGCTGTTCTGGGACTTCCCCTACCTGCTGCGGCTCGAGTACGAGATCGTCATCGCCGGCGCGGCCTCCGCGTACGGGCTCACGGTGCCGTTCGGGATAAGGGAGCCTGCAGAGGAGTACAAGGGCACCCAGATCTGGGAGACCGGCGAGTTCCCGTTGCACGAGCGGCTCCTGCAATGCCGCCGGTTCTGCCAGCACCCCACCTTCGATTCAGGGACCGTGTACCAGGTGCTCCAGCCGTTCGACGTGACCTACCGGAATGCGTGCTACCGGCCCGCCTTCCCCGTCCCCGGCGACGGAGGGTTCCCCCTTGATCCGTAGGCTGATGCTGGTGGCGCTCGCCGCGCTGGCGCTGCTGCCGTGCGCTGCTTTCGCGCAGGGAGCTGAGGGGCAGGCCGAGGGCGCGCTCCCAGAGGGAGAGGGGGACAACGAGGGCGAGCCCGCCTCCGTGGACGGCTACCGCACCCCGATGGAGGTGCTCACCGAGCGGATGATCGGCTCGGCCTCGCGGGCGGTCCGCTACGACTGGCGCAAGATGGAGGTGGGCGCAGGCATCATCGGCAGTGAGCTCCTGGAGCGGAACAACTTCGGAGGCACGCGGCTGGGCGGGTTCGTCCGGCGGCCCTTCGGGCTGTTTCTGGGGGAGCTGGCCATCACCCGCGCCTTCACCCGGAGCACCGACAGCACCCGCAAGCTCGCGCTCACCCCGTATCGCCAATACGGGCGTCCCAGCCGCTGGGAGCTGGATCTGAACTTCGCCTTCCCGCTGGCGGAGGGCATCGTCACCGCGTGGCCGCGCTTCTTCCCGCCCACCGAGATGGTCTTCTCGGTGAACGCCGGCGGCCGCTACCTGTTCTACCCGGGCTCGCTCAAGGGCTACACGTTCCGCCAGGGCGCGACGGCGCTGGCGGCCCCGCAGCTTCAGGACCGGGAGCTGGACAACCTCGAGCCAGGTCGGCCCGGCGGCATGCAGATAGACAGCGCGCGCTACAGCATGCTCGCCGGCCTGCAGCTCGACCTGTACTTCCAGAACGGCGCCTTCCTCGGGCCCAAGGCGATGGTCGCGGTCCCGCTGCTCACGCCGGTCAACGACACCGGGCTCGGCTACTGGTGGGAGCTGTCCATGGGGCTGGGCTGGTCCTTCTGATGTGGCCGGCGCTCGTCCTCAGCGTGGCGCTCGCGGCGCCGTCTGCGTCTTCGCTTCCGGCCAGTCCGTCCGCCGCGCGGGACGACGTGCCGAACCAGACGCTGGTCTTCTTCAACGCGCGCATCGCGCTGCGGGAGGGCCGGGCGGAGGACGCGCTCAAGCTCTGGCTCATCCGCAACAGCCTCCGAAACCGCGGCGAGCCCGGCCTGCACGACGACGACTTCCGGTCAGTGGTGTGGGCGGCCCTGGGGAAGCTGGGGCTGTGCCAGGACGGGCTGCGCGAGGACGAAGGGGGCGCGGGGCTGTGGCCCGTGGCCCTGCACAACTGGACGCTCATCGCCATGGCGCGCGGCCCGGCGGTCACTGAACCGCCGCCGTGGGACGCCTTCAGCGTGGCGCGGCAGCAGCGCTTCATCTCCCTGCATGACGTGGTGAGCGCGGAGGAGCTGCGCAGCGCGGTGTTCTTCCGCACCTCCTGCCTGCGGCCGTACTCCACCGGCGGCAGGCTCAGCCTGGATCTGGGAGACCGGCTCACGGTGGCGCTCTTCCTCAAGGAGCTCCTCCAGAGCGCGCGCGAATCCCTGGTGGTGAGCAAGCTGGAGAGCGCCGCGGTGATCGACGTGCGGCTCTTCGACCTGGAGCTCGTCATCTCGGAGCTGCAGGCGCGCAGGGCCCGCCAGCAGGGGCGGGAACAGGCGCAGCGGGCGCGCAGCGTGGGCGTCTCGGTGGCGGGCGCGGCCGAGCTGCGTGAAGAGGCCTCCCGCTTCCCGGAGGACTCGCCGCAGGCGGCGTTCCTGCGCCGAAGCCTCACCTGGCGCCCGGACGAGTGGCTGGCCCTGAACCCGCAGCGCAGGCTCTTCCTCTTCGCGCAGGCGAAGCCCCTGTCGCGCGACGACGAGGTGCTCCTGAAGCTGGTGGTGGGGCTCGTGGACCGGCACACCGACGCGCGGAACGGCGAGGAGCTCGAGGCGTGGCTGGGGCACCTGGGCGGGGACGAACACCCCGAACGGCGGGACCTGGTCATCCGCGGGGACCGTGGCGCGCGGCTCCTCGAACTGGAGCCTGCGCCCAGCGGGTTCCGGGAGCGTTCGGTCATCGCCCTGCACCGCGGCGTGGCCTTCATGGAGGCGGGGCAGCTTCTGGACGCGCTGCGGTCCTTCGCGTTCGCGCTGCGCCACGCGGAGGAGTCCCGCGCCCAGACGGAGGTGGCGGGGCTCTCTCGGCGGTGGCTCTCCTACGCGCTGTCGCGCTTCGAGACCGACGACGAGGTCATCGCCCTGCTCAAGGCGCTGGTCCCGCGCAACGAGTACAACGCGGTGGTCGAAGATCTCGTCTGGCGGGCCGCGTTCCGCGCGGATGCGCGCTCGTTCGAGCGGCTCGCCGCCACGGTGCGGCCGGGCACCTCCTTCGACGCGCGGCTCGCGCGGCTGCGGCCGCTGGCGCAGGGAAGGAGCGGGCAGGTCGTCACGCAGCTTCGCAAGGAGCTTGGGGAGGAGCCGTACGCGGTCTTGCGCTTCGTGCGCACCCTGGTGGAGCGGGTGGAGGTGGAGGACCCGGAGGTCCGCGCCGCGCAGGTGCCCACGCTGGAGGCGCTGGCGACGATGCTGCGGCCCGTGGCCGAGGCGACGGTGGGCGCCAACA
Source organism: uncultured Myxococcaceae bacterium (assembly GCA_964596895.1). Taxonomy (GTDB): domain Bacteria; phylum Myxococcota; class Myxococcia; order Myxococcales; family Myxococcaceae; genus JAFAFL01. Next base: position 22,113 of record CAZQVZ010000009.1, on the reverse strand, counting down.
CCGCCCACGCGCGCGTGGCCGGAGAGCTGTTGGGCCGGGTGATGGCGATCCTCGACGGGCTGGCGCGGCTCGAGGATGACGGCCCCGGCCGCCTGCACGGGCTCAAGCCGCAGACGGACACCTTCGCCGGCAGCATCCGGCTCGCGCCTTCGGACGCGCTGCCCTGGCCGTTCCGTGCGCCCAGCCCTTCGTCACCGACCGTGTTCGCGCCGTTGAACCTCCTCCCCGTGGAGTGGCGCGGGGAAGACGGCGCCCGGGTCCACGGCTGGAGGATCACCGAATGAAGGCCGCGCTCCGGCAGAAGCGGCGCGCATTGCGGCAGCGGTTCGCGGCCCTCCAGCGGGAGGCCCGCGCCCGCGTCGCCGCTCACCCGGCGGTGAAGAAGGCGCGCCGGCGCCGAGACACCCGGCGCGGCCTGACGCTCCTGGCCCTGGTCCTCCTGGTGCTGCTCTTTGCGCGCTGCCGGTGCGAAGGGCCCCTGCCGGAGCCCCTGCCGGAGCCGGAGGTGAAGACGGGGAAGGTCGAAGAGAAGAAGCCGCCTGCGCCGGTCACCAGGCCGCAGCCGTTGCAGGGCAGCATCCGCACGAAGCCCCGCGGTCGCTACCAGCCGGCGTCGGTGCCACGGCCCGGGTGGCTGGAGTCCTTCCACCTTCAGGTCTCCGCCCGCTCCTCACGGCTGGCGCGCTGCTTCGACGGCGCGGATCGCCCAGGCGCCCTGCGCTGGGCCGCGGCCCTCAACGCGAAGACCGGCGCCGTGTCCGACCACGAGATTGAGCCGCTCGGCGCGCCCTCCCGCTTCACCGCCGAGAACAGCGCCTGCGTCGTCGCCGTGCTGTCGGACCCGCCGTACCGCCTGGACGTGCCCGCGTCAGAGGCGCTGCCGAACCGGGTGGGGCTGGTCATCGAGTTCTGATTCCGGTCCGCCGCACGCGCTGCAGGCCCAGCCCCCTTGCGCGCAACGACTGCGACTGATCTCGATCATTCCTCGAGGCGCTTCCCAGTGAGCGGCCCGTTGGCACGACCTTTTCCAGATCAAGGAGTGGATGTTGCAGGCCGGATGCGCCCGAGCGCCGGCGCGCTCACATCGCAGCTACTCGCACGAGGGGTGTCGGATGGTCTCCCGCTGGGATCCGGACGGAAAGTTGGACGCGCTCGCGCAGCTCGAGGCGCGGGGTGTGAACCGGCGCGACTTCATGCGCGTCGTCAGCATGGCGGCGGCCGCGGTGGGCCTGCCGGCGTCGCTGGTGCCGAAGATGGCCGAGGCGGCGGTGACGAAGCGGCGTCCTTCGGTGGTGTGGCTGCACTTCCAGGAGTGCACCGGGTGCACCGAGTCGCTCCTGCGGACCTCGCAGCCGGGGCTGGCGGAGGTGCTCCTGGACCTCATCTCGCTCGACTACCACGAGACCCTGTTCGCGGCGGCGGGCCACCAGATCGAGCAGGCGCTGGAGACGGCCATCTCCGAGAACGCCGGCGAGTACATCTGCATCGTCGAGGGCGCCATCCCGACGAAGGACAACGGCGTCTACTGCAAGATCTCCGGGCACACCGCGCTGGAGATCATGGAGAAGGTGGGCGGCAACGCGGCGGCGGTGATCGCGCTCGGCTCCTGCGCATCCTTTGGCGGCGTGGCGGCGGCGGAGCCGAACCCGACGGGCGCGAAGGGCGTGCCGGACGTGTTCAACGGCAAGCCGGTGGTCTCGCTGCCGGGCTGCCCCACCAACCCGTACAACCTGCTGGGCGTGGTGCTGCAGTTCGCCACCTTCGGGACGCTCCCTGCGCTCGATAACCTCGGCCGGCCGCTGTTCGCGTTCTCGCGGACCATCCACGAGGACTGCCAGCGCCGCCCGCACTTCGACGCCGGCCGCTTCGCGGAGCAGTTCGGGGATGACGGCCACCGGCAGGGGTACTGCCTGTACAAGCTCGGCTGCAAGGGCCCGTCCACGCACGCCAACTGCTCGCTGCTGGACTTCTGCGACGTGCCGGGCGCCTGGCCCATCGGGATTGGCGCGCCGTGTGTGGGCTGCACCGAGCAGGCGCTGGCGTTCCGGATGCCGGCCTTCGACAAGGTGGCCATCACGAGGCCCACGCCGCCGGACACCTATCCGCCCATCCAGCCGGAGAGCCCCGACCGCATCGACCCCATCGCCACCGGCACGGCCGGCATCATCGGCGGGCTCGCGGTGGGCGCCGCGGCGGTGACGGCGATGAAGCTCTCGAAGCAGCACAACGAGGACGCCGCCGCGGGGAAGGTCCCGGAGCAGGGGAAGGAGGGCTAGCCCATGGACCGACGAGGTCTCCTCAAGGGCATGGTCGCCGCGGGCGGCTGCGCCACTGCGCTCGCCGGGGGCACAGCGGCTGCCCGGCAGGCGAAGGTCGCGCCCCTGGACGCGGTGGGCATGCTCTATGACTCCACGCGCTGCATTGGCTGCAAGGCGTGCGTGGTGAGGTGCCGGGAGGTCAATGGCCTCCCGCCGGTGCGTGACGAAGAGGGCCTGCACGACGTGCAGACCCGGCTCGACGCGAAGACCAAGACCGTCATCGCGCTCCACCAGGAGCGCGACAAGCAGACGAACGCGGTGGTGGAGCAGGCGTTCATGAAGCCGCAGTGCCTGCACTGCGTGGACCCGGCCTGCGTGTCGGTGTGCATGCTGGGGTCGCTGCAGAAGCGCGACTTCGGCGTCGTCACCTGGGACGCGGACCTCTGCGTCGGCTGCCGCTACTGCCAGATCGCCTGTCCCTTCGGGATTCCGAAGTTCGAGTTCGACAAGGCGGTCCCGAAGCTCATCAAGTGCGAGCTGTGCGTGCACCGGCTGCGCGAGGGGCTCGAGCCCGGGTGCACCGAGGTCTGCCCGGCGGACGCGGTCATCTTCGGCAAGCTGGAGGACCTCAAGGCCGAAGCCCACGCGCGGCTGGAGAAGGACCCCGACCGCTACGTGCAGAAGGTCTACGGCGAGCACGACGCCGGCGGCACCCAGGTGCTCTACCTGTCCGGGGTCTCGTTCGAGAAGCTCGGCCTGCCGGCGCTCGGCACCGAAGGCGTGCCGGCGATGAGCGAGCAGGTCACCCACGGCATCATGCAGGGGCTGGCCACGCCGGCGGTTGCCTACGCGCTGGCCGGCGCCGTCGTCTGGCGCAACTACCGCAAGCAGCACGCCCACGACGACGTCCCCGACAACATCAAGCCCTTGCCCGGCAAGGACGAGGAGGGCCAGCGATGACCGCCCCACTGACGGCGCCCCTGCCGCCCGCCGCGGCGGTGCCGCCGAAGGTGCCTGCACCTGACGCCCACGGGGGACACCACGAGGAGGCCCAGCCCCTGGGCGGGAAGATCCTCACGCCCACCTTCCTGCTCATCTTCGCCCTGGGCGCGGTGGGCGCGGCGCTGATCGTCTACCGGTTCGCCTTCGGGCTCTCCACCATCACCAACCTGACCGACACCTGGCCGTGGGGCATCTGGAAGCCCATGAACGTGGTGGCCATCACCGGCGTGGGCGCGGGTGGCTACGGGCTGGCGCTCATCGTCTACCTGCTCAACAAGGGGCAGTACCACCCGTTCGTCCGCCCGGCGCTCCTGACCTCGGCGCTGGCGTACACGGTGGCCGGCTCGTCGGTGCTGGTGGACCTGTCGCGGTGGTGGAGCATCCTCAAGGTGCCGGCCTACGTGTGGCTGTGGAACGGCAACTCGGTGCTGCTGGAAGTCGCCATCTGCGTGCTCACCTACCTGATGGTGCTGTGGGCGGAGGTCTCGCCGGCCATGGTGGAGGGGGCCCAGAAGGCCAGCCGCTGGCCGAAGGTGGCCGCGTGGGCGAAGCGCTTCTCCCCGAAGCTGTCGAAGGCGATGCCCTTCATCATCGCCTTTGGCGTGGTGCTCCCAAGCCTGCACCAGTCGTCCCTGGGCGGGATGTACATGGTGTCCACGTACCTGCACCCGCTCTGGCACACGGCCTTCCTGCCGCTGCTCTTCCTCTTGAGCTGCCTGGTGATGGGCTACGCCGGCGTGGTCGCGCAGGACACCCTCACCCGCGTGGTCCTCAAGCGGCGCCAGGAGTACGAACTGCTCCCGCGGCTGTCGGTGGTGGCCATTGCGCTGGTGGCCGCGTGGTGGGGCGTGCGGCTCCTGGACCTGGCGCTCAAGGGACGGCTGGGGCTGGTCTTCACCTCCGGGGCGAACAGCGCCTACTTCCTCGCCGAGTTCGGGCTCGCGTTCTTCGGCGCGGCCGTCCTCGCGGTGCGCAGGTGGCGCTGGAACCCGGGGATGCGGTTCGGCGCGGCGGTGCTGCTCCTGGCGTCCGGCGGGCTCTACCGCTTCAGCACCTACCTTCTGGCCATCGAGCCGCGGCAGCCGGGGAGCTACTTCCCGTCGGTGGGTGAGCTGGTGGTGTCCGGGGGGCTCATCGCCCTCGCCCTGTGCGTCTTCATCTTCGTAGCGAAGAAGTTCCCCATCATCGTGGGACCGGCCAGCGCCGAGCCCCGCGCCCGTGAGGTCTGAGCCGTGAGCAAGCGCGTCACCATCGATCCCGTCACCCGTATCGAGGGGCACCTCCGCATCGACGTGGAGGTGGACAATGGCCGGGTCACCAACGCCTGGTCCTCTGGCCAGATGTGGCGTGGCATCGAGCTGATCCTCAAGGACCGCGACCCGCGCGAAGCCTGGCTCTTCGTGCAGCGGATCTGCGGCGTGTGCACCACCGTCCACGCCATCGCCTCGGTGCGCGCGGTGGAGAACTCGCTGAAGCTGGAGATTCCGCTCAACGCCCAGCTCATCCGCAACCTGCTCATCACCGCGCATGCGCTGCACGATCACATCGTGCACTTCTACCACCTGAGCGCGCTGGACTGGGTGGACGTGACCTCCGCGCTCAAGGCGGATCCGGCGAAGGCGTCCCAGATTGGGGAGAGCCTGTCGCCGTGGCAGGGCAACAGCCGCCGGGAGATGGAGAAGGTGGCGGAGCGGGTGAAGGGCTTCGTGGCCTCCGGGCAGCTCGGCATCTTCACCAACGGCTACTGGGGCCACCCGGCGATGAGGCTGTCGCCGGAGGTGAACCTGCTCGCGGTCGCGCACTACCTGCAGGCGCTCGAGTACCAGCGCAAAGCGAACCAGGTGGTGGCCATCCTCGGCGGCAAGACGCCCAACATCCAGAACCTCGCGGTGGGCGGCGTGGCCAACGCCATCAACCTCGACAACCCGGCCACGCTGAACATGGAGAAGCTGTACCGGGTGAAGGTGCTGCTCGAAGAGGTGAAGACCTTCATCGAGCAGGTGTACGTCCCGGACGTCTGCGCCATCGCCGGGTTCTACCCGGAGTGGCTGGGCTACGGCGCCGGCGTCACCAACTACCTCTCCGTGCCGGACCTGCCCCTCGACGCCGCGGCCACGACGTTCGCGCTGCCCGGCGGGACGATCATGGGCGGGGATGTCGCCACCTACAGACCGATCAAGAGCTTCACCGACCCGTACTTCGACGAGAACGTCACCGAGAGCGTGGCCCACGCCTGGTACCGCGACGGCGCGCCCCTGCACCCGTACGACGGCGTGGTGGACCCGGCGTACTCGGACTTCGACCACGGCGGGAAGTACTCCTGGTCCAAGGCGCCGCGCTTCAGGGGTGAGGCGATGCAGGTGGGCCCCCTGGCCACGGTGATGATGGGCCTCGCCACCGGGCACGAGGTGATTGGCCGGTGGGCCGGTACGGTGCTGGAGACCGCGGGCAAGGTGGCGGGGCGCAAGCTGGACCCGGGCGTGCTTCACAGCACGCTCGGCCGTCACGCGGCGCGCGCCATCCACTGCGCCACCCTGTCCGAGTACTCGCTGCAGATGTGGGGCGCGCTGGTGGAGAACATTGGCAAGGGGGACGTCTCCATCTTCAACGCGCCGGTGTTCCCCCGGGGGGAGATCCGCGGCTTCGGCGTCCACGAGGCGCCGCGCGGCACGCTGGCGCACTGGACGGTGATCCGCGACGGGAAGATTGCCAACTACCAGGCGGTGGTGCCCTCCACCTGGAATGCGGGCCCGCGCGACGAGGCAGGCAAGCTGGGGCCGTACGAGGCCTCCCTGGTGGGCAACCCGGTGGCGGATCCGGAGAAGCCGCTGGAGGCCCTGCGGACGGTCCACTCCTTCGATCCGTGTCTGGCCTGCGCCGTGCACACCACCGACGTGGAAGGCAACGAGATCAGCCGGGTGAAGGTGCTCTAGCCCGGGCTCACCCACCGCAGACGCCTTCCGGGGAGAAGCGGCATGGAAGGCATCTGCGTGATGGGAGTGGGCAACGTGCTGATGGGCGACGACGCCCTCGGGCCGTACGCGCTCGCCTCACTGGAGGCCGCCTACGAGTTCCCCAACAGCGTCACCCTCTTCGACGCAGGGACGCCCGGTCTCGACCTGACCTTGTTCCTCGAAGGGCTCGACGCGCTCGTCGTCATCGACGCGGTGAAGGCGAATGGCAGGCCCGGCGAGGTCCGCCTGTATGACCGGGATCAACTCCTGCGCGGCGGCCTGCAGCTCGTCACCAGCCTTCACGAGCCCTCCTTGCGCGAAGCGCTGATCCGCCTGGATCTGATCGGCCGTTGCCCCGCACGCATTGCGCTGGTGGGCGTCATCCCGGAGAAGGTGGCCACCGGGACGGGGCTCTCCGGGGCTGTGCGCGCGGCGCTGCCCGAGGTGATGCGCAAGGTGGTCGAGACCCTCGAGGCGCTGGACGCAAAGCCTGCACCCCGGCGCACGCCGCGTGCGCCGAACTTGTGGTGGGAGCGAGCCGAGGCGCCAGAGGGGGGGCGGCGGCTGCGCATCCGCGGCACCGTGCAGGGCGTGGGCTTCCGGCCGTGGGTGGTCCGTCATTCGCGCGAGCGCGGCCTGCGCGGCGCGGTGTGGAACGACGCGGAGGGCGTGGTCATCGAGGCGTTTGGGCCCGAGACGCACCTGGACCTGTGGGTGGAGGAGCTTCGGGAGACGCCCCCGCCGGCAGCGCGGCTCACCCACTTCGAGGTGGAGCGCATCCCCGCCGCGCCAAAGGACGCGTACTCTGGCTTCGACATCCGCCACAGCGAGGTCACCTCGGAGCGGCGGGTGACGGTGCCACCCGACCTCCCGACCTGCGCGGCCTGCCTCGCGGAGCTGCGGGACGAGGGAGACCGGCGCTACCGCTACCCGTTCATCAACTGCACCTGCTGCGGGCCGCGCTACACCATCGTGACGGGGCTGCCGTACGACCGGCCCGAGACGACCATGGCGTCCTTCTCCATGTGCCCGGACTGCCAGGCCGAGTACGACCGGGTGGAGGACCGCCGCTTCCACGCGCAGCCCAACGCCTGCCCGGTGTGTGGCCCGCGGCTGACGCTGGTGGACTCCAGCGGCCGTCCCGTCGCAGCGGCAGATCCCATCCGCGCGGTGGTGGAGGCGCTCGAGGCGGGGAAGGTGGTGGCCCTCAAGGGCCTTGGCGGGTTCCACCTCGCGGTGGACGCCACGAATCCGGACGCGGTGCAGCTTCTGCGAGACCGCAAGCGGCGCGACGAGAAGCCCTTCGCGGTGATGGTGAAGGACCTCGAGGCCGCGCGCGCGCTGGCGGACCTGAACGAGGCGGAGGCTTCGCTCCTGTGCGGCGTGGAGCGGCCGATTGTGCTGGCGCGCAGGCTCCGCGGGAGCGCGGTGGCGCCCAACGTCTCGCCGGGGCTGGAGCGGGTGGGCCTGATGCTGCCGTACACGCCCCTGCACCACCTCCTGTTCGACCCCGTCACCCGGGCGCCCCCCCCCAAGGAGAGGGGGAGCCGGGCGCTGGTGATGACCTCCGGCAACCTCTCCGACGAGCCCATCGCCCGGACCAACGAGGAGGCGCTGTCCAGGCTGGGCATGCTCTGTGACCTCGTGCTCCTGCATGACCGCGACATCGAGGCGCGCGCGGATGACTCGGTGGCGCAGGTGGTGGCGGAGGGCCCGCAGCTGCTCCGGCGCTCGCGCGGCTACGTCTCGCGGGGCACGCCCCTGCCGGTGCGGCTTTCGCAGCCGGTGCTCGCCACCGGGGCGCTGCTCAAGAACACCTTCTGCCTCGCGTCCGGTGACGTCGCGTACCTGGGCGCGCACGTCGGAGATCTCGAGAACCTGGAGACGCTCTGTGCGTTCGAGGAGGGGGTGGCGCGCATGGAGCGGCTGCTGCAGATCCGCCCCGAGGTCATCGCCCACGACCTGCACCCCGAATACCTCTCCACCGCCTACGCGCGGGGACGAGAGGGCGTCGTCCGCGTGGGGGTGCAGCACCACCACGCGCACGTGGTCTCGGCCATGGTGCAGCACGGGCTCGCGGGCGAGGTGCTGGGGCTTGCCTGGGACGGCACCGGCCACGGCCCGGACGGCACCGCGTGGGGCAGTGAGCTTCTGCGCGTGGACACGGTGGGCTTCGAGCGGTTGGCCACCTTCCGGCCGCTGCGCATCGCCGGCGGGGACCGCGCCATCAAGGACGTGTGGCGCATCGCGCTCGCCGCGCTGGACGACGCGTTCGACGGCGATCCGCCCCTGGACCGGCTCCCGCTGTTCGACCAGGTGTCCGCCGCGGAGCGGGCCGGCGTGCGGCAGATGATCAAGGAGGGCCTGAACGCGCCTTGGGTGCACGGCGCCGGGCGCTACTTCGACGCGGTGGGCGCGCTGGTGCTGGGCCGCCGCGCCGCCCGCTACGAAGGCCAGCTGGCGATGACGCTGGAGCAGACGTGCGACGCCACCGAGCGGCGCCCCTACCGCTTCCAGATCGACTGCTCGCGCCGCCCCTTCGAGGTGGACCTGCGGCCCACGCTCCGGGACGCGGTGAGGGAGCTCGCCCAGGGGCGCGCGCCAGGGACGGTGGCGGCCCGCTTCCACGAGACCCTGGTTTCGGTGGCAGCGGAGCTGGCGCAGCTCGCGCAGGCGGGGCTGGGGCCCTTGCCGGTGGTGCTCACCGGCGGCTGCTTCCAGAACGCGCGGCTGGCGGGCGGGGTGAAGCGCGCGCTGGCGTTCAAGACGCGGGTGCTCACGCACGGGGAGATCCCCGCCGGGGACGGCGGGCTCGCGGTGGGCCAGGTGGTGATTGCGGACGCGCTGCTCAAGGCCGGCGCAAAGGAGGCGTGAAGCCATGTGTCTGGGCGTGCCCGGCAGGATTCTCGAGGTGAACGACATGGTGGCCACCGTGGACTTCTTCGGCGTCCGCAAGCAGGTGCGGCTGGACATCGTCGACGTGCCGGTGGCGGTGGGGGACTACGTGCTCAACCACGTGGGCTTCGCCATCCACCGCATCCCGGACGACGAGATCGACGAGACGCTCGCGCTCTTCGATCTGATCCTCAAGCAGGCCCAGCCCGGCGACCTGATGGCGGAGGACGTGCGCGGGGAGCTGGAGGCGGCGAAGCGCCATGCGGACTGACCCCTTGCTGAAGCAGGTGAAGTTCCGCGACCCGGTGCGGGCGAAGGCGCTCTCCGGGTCACTCCACGCGCTGGTGAAGGGGATGGGCCGGCGCGTCTCCCTGATGCACGTGTGCGGCAGCCATGAGCAGGCCATCGCCCGGTTTGGGCTGCGCGCGGCCCTCCCGCCCGACCTGGACGTGACCATGGGCCCGGGCTGCCCGGTGTGCATCACCGACGTCCCCGAGGTGGACGAGGCGGTGGCGCTGTCGCTGCAGGGCGTCCGGGTGGCGACCTACGGGGACATGCTCCGGGTGCCGGGGACGGTGAAGTCGCTCGCGGACGCGCAGGCGGAGGGCGGACGCGTGGACGTGGTCTACAGCGTCTCGCAGGCGGTGGAGCTGGCGCAGCAGCACCCGAACGACCCCGTGGTGTTCTTCGCCACCGGCTTCGAGACCACCGCGGTGGCGACCGCCGCGGAGCTGCTACGCAAGGACCTGCCGGACAACTTCTCGGTGCTCTCGGTCCACAAGTACATCCCGCCGGCCATGGAGATCGTCGCGGAGATCCCGCAGAGCCGGGTGGAGGGCTTCATCGCCGCGGGGCACGCGGCGAGCATCACCGGGTACGGCCTCTTCGAGCCCTTCGCGAAGAAGTACGGGCTGCCGGTGGTGGTGGCGGGCTTCGAGCCCCTGGACATCCTCGCCGCGCTGTTGAAGCTGACCGAGCTGGTGCGGGACGGGAAGGCCGAGGTCGTGAACATGTTCCCGCGCTGCGTCACCCGCGAGGGCAACCGGCCCGCGCTCGACGCGCTGTTCAAGGTCTTCCGGCCGGTGGGGGGGGTGTGGCGGGGCATCGCCCACATCCCGGACGGGAACCTCCGGCTCCGAGACGAATACGCGCACTTCGATGCCCGGCGGCGCTTCACCATCGATTTGGCGAAGGTCTGGGACTACGCGCCCGCGGAGCTGGCGAAGGACTGCCGCTGCGGCGCCATCATGGCGGGGCTCGAGTCCCCCGCCGACTGCAGCCTCTACGGCAAGGCGTGTACGCCGGAGAAGCCGGTGGGCGCGTGCATGGTGAGCAGCGAGGGCACCTGCAGGATCTGGCAGCAGTACGGTGGCAGACCCGACCTCAGGGAGGTGTCGTGATGAGCGACGAGCGCATCGCCATGAAGCATGGCGCCGGCGGGCGGGCCATGCGGGGGCTCATCGAGCGGGTGTTCGTGGACGCCTTCTCGGGCGGCCCAGGCGCCGCGAAGGAGGGGCCGCGCACGGACGGCGTGGGGCTGGCGGCCATGGATGACGGCGCGGCCATCAAGGTGGGCGAGGACTACGTGGTCATCACCACCGACTCGCACGTGGTGCTGCCCCGGTTCTTCCCTGGCGGGGACATTGGCCGGCTGGCCATCAGCGGCACCGTGAACGACCTGGCGATGATGGGCGCCACCGAGCCTTTGGGCCTCACCTGTGCGGTGGTGCTGGAGGAGGGCTTCCCCATCGAGGAGCTGGAGCGGATCCGCGACTCGATGCGGGCCGCCTGCCTCGAGGCCGGCGCGTCCGTGGTGACCGGCGACACCAAGGTGATGGGCAGGGGCGAAGTGGACGGCATCGTCCTCAACACCACGGGCGTGGCCTTGACCCGGCGGATCATCGCCGATGGGGGCCTGCGCCCGGGCGACAAGCTGATCGTCACCGGGACCATTGGCGACCACGGGATGGCGGTGATGGCGGCGCGCCACAACCTGGCGCTGGAGGGCGCGCTCCGAAGCGACGTGGCGCCGCTGAACCGCCTCATCCGCCTGGTGCTGGACGCCGGCGGCGACGGGGTGGTGGCGCTGAAGGACCCCACCCGCGGCGGCGTCGCGGCCACCCTGCACGAGCTCGGCGCGCGCAGCGGGGTGGGCGTCCTCATTGACGAGGCCGCGCTGCCCATCAGCCCCGAGGTGCGCGCGGCCTCCGAGCTGCTCGGCATCGAGCCGTTGCACGTGGCCAACGAGGGCAAGGCGATCATCGGCGTGCGGCCGGAGGTGGCGGACCGGGTGCTGCAAGCGGCGCGCGAGCACCCGCTCGGGCGGCAGGCGGCGGTGATTGGCACCTGCATCGCCGAGCGCAAGGGCGGCATCGTGCTCGACACCGGCTTCGGGAGACGGCTGCTCGCAGAGCTCGAGGGCGAGCCGATGCCGCGGATCTGCTGACATGCACGAGTACTCCATCATCCAGGCGCTGGTGGACCGGGTCTCACGCGAGGCCCGCGCGCAGAACGCCCTCAAGGTGCACGGCCTGCGCGTGTCCCTGGGGGAGCTCTCCGGCGTGGACCCGCAGCTGCTGGCCACCGCCTACGAGACCTTCCGGCCGGGCACCCTCTGCGCGGAGGCGTCCCTGGAGCTGACGAAGGTCACGGCGCTGTGGCGCTGCCGGGGGTGCGGCCGGAGCTTCGTGGAGGGCGAACCCCTGCAGTGCGCGCCCTGTGGCAGCGTGGCCCGGCTGGTGCAGGGCGACGAGATTCTGTTGGAGAAGATCGATCTGGAGGTGGCGTGATGTGTACGGCGTGTGGCTGTGGCGATACCGAATTGGTCCCCGTCGAGGTGCACGACCGGATCCTCGCCACCAATGACCGGACCGCGCAGCACAACCGGGAGCACTTCGAGCAGGCAGGGGTGCTGGCGCTGAACCTGATGGGCTCGCCCGGCTCGGGGAAGACCGCGCTGCTGGAGGCGACGGCGAAGGCGGTGGAGGGGACGCTGCGGCTGGGCGCGGTGAGCGGAGATCTCGCCACCGACAACGACGCGCAGCGGCTGCGCAAGGCGGGCATCCCGTCTGCGGCCATCACCACCGGGCAGTCCTGTCACCTGGATGCGCAATTGGTGCATGACGCGCTCCATGACTTCGCCATCAACGACCTGGACGTCTTCGTCATCGAGAACGTGGGGAACCTGGTGTGCCCCGCGGTCTATGATCTCGGCCAGGCCGCGAACGTGGTCGCGCTGTCGGTGACCGAAGGCGAGGACAAGCCGCTCAAGTACCCGGTGATGTTCCACAAGGCGGACCTGGTGCTCCTCACCAAGTCGGATCTCCTGCCGCACCTGGACTTCGAGCTCGCGAAGCTGCAGGAGGCGGTGGCGCGGGTGATGCCCACTGCCCAGACCATCGTCTTCTCTGCGCGCACCGGAGAGGGCGTGGAGGCCTGGCTCTCCTGGCTGCGCGCCCGGCTGCCCACGGGCCTGGCCGGGGAGAAGGGCGCCCCTCACTCCCACGCCGAGGTCCACAGTGGTTGAAGCCAGCCCCACGCTCCTCGCGCTGCTCCTGAGCGCGACTGGTATCGCCTTCATCCACACCTTCGCGCCGGATCACTGGATGCCGTTTGCGGCGCTGGGCCGCGCGCAGGGCTGGTCGCGGTGGAAGCTCTCCCGCGTCACCTTCGCCGCGTCGCTGGGCCATGTGGGCTCCAGCGTGATCATCGGGGCCCTTGGCCTGTGGCTGGGCTGGGCGCTGGACGCCATCCAGTTCATGCAGGGCACCCGCGGCGACCTCGCCCTCTATCTGTTGGTGGCCTTCGGCGCCGGCTACGCGGGGTGGGGCATGGTCCGCGCCCGCAAGTGGCGGGAGACCCACGTCCACCACGACGGCACCGTCCACACCCACGGCGAAGGGCTCGCGCAGCACCAGCACCACGCGCATTCCCACGGGCACCATCACCCCCCTGCCGCCGCTCGCAGGGAGGTGGCGCCGGCGAAGGTCACCACCTGGGCCATGTTCGTGATCCTCGTGCTCGGCCCGTGCGAGGCGCTGGTGCCCCTGATGTTCGCGGGCACCAGGCTGGGGCTGGGTGCGGTGGCGTGGGTGACCATCGCCTTCTGCCTGAGCACCATGGCCACCATGGTGGGGCTCGCGCTGCTCGCGCACGCGGGCTTCGCGCTGGTGCGGCTACAGACGCTGGAGCGCCACATCCACACCCTCACCGGCGCGGCCATCAGCGCCACCGCGGTGATGGTGCTGGCTCTGGGCATCTGACGCCTGGGCCCGGTGGCCGAAGCGCGCCAGAAGATCCTCGAACAGCGCGCCTGCCCGCTCCTCCCAGGTGGGCCACGCGAAGCGGGCGGACGTGGATTGAAGCCGGGGCAGGTTTGCCACCAGGCGGCCCAGGTCCCCTTCGCGGTGAACGTCGAACCAGTGGGCGTGCCCGTCCGCCATCTCCCGGAACACCGGCAGGTCGTTGGCGAGCACCTTCGTTCCCGCGGAGAGCGCTTCGATGATGGGCAGCCCGAAGCCTTCCGCCTCCGAGGCCTGGATGAGCGCTGCGGCCTGGCGGTAGAGGAACCACAGGTCGCCGTCGGTGACCGCGTCCAGCCAGGTGCAGGCGGGGTGCAGGTCGGTGGCGAGCCTCAGCGCGTCCCGGATGGGGTCGTGCTTCCAGCCGGCCTTGCCCACCACCACCAACTCCACGTCCACGCCCGCGCGCCACAAGGCTTCGAACTCCTCGAGCACGCGCAGGTGGTTCTTCTTGGGCTCGATGGACCCGACCATCAGGAACAGGGGCCGTCCCCGCGCGATCACCTCGCGCACCGCCTTGCTCCGTGGGCGGGCGGAGGCGGAGCGCACCCCGTCCCGGCCGTGGTGCAGCACCGAGTGCGAGGGCAGCGGCACCTCGGCTTCGGCGCACACGGCTCGCACCGCGTCCCGGGTGGCGTGGGAGACGAAGTAGACGTGGTCGCTGTTGCGCAGGACCTCGAGCACGAAGTGGCGGAACTGCTCGCGCCACGGGGACTCATAGGCCTCCGCGTGGGTGATGGGCAGCACGTCGTGCACCAGCGGGCACAGCCGCAGCCCCTTCGCCGCCAGCGCCTTGTAGTGCCGCGGCGGCGTGTCGTGCCAGTAGGCGGGCATGAAGAGGATGTCGCCCGGAGTGAACGCCACCGGCCTGGCCAGGGAGCGGTTGATGATCTCCTTCGAACCGCGGTAGCCGCGCTGGAAGGTCCGCTCCAGGGTGTGGCGCCACCAGTCGAAGGTGGAGAAGGAGAGCAGGGTGCTGGCGGCGTTGAAGCCCGGCGCGGACGCGGACGCGGCGCCCACGCGGCCGGCGTGCATCCCGAAGTAGAGCCCGGAGCGGACGAGGTCCAGCGCGCCGTGGGGCCCGGGGGTGGCGAGGAACCTGCGCCAATTGCTCTGGACGAGGAAGGGCCGCGCGTCCACCAGCCCACGCGGGTGCGGATAGACCGGCAGCACCTCCAGCCCCAGGCGCGCGGCGAGGCGACAGCCCTCCTCCAGATACGCGTACGCCACGCGCGGGATGCCGGTGACGTGGGTGCGGTGACCGATGAGCGAGAAGTCCACGAGGACCCGGCGCGGCGGCGGCAGACGCGCGCGCCCTCGCCAGGCGGCGATGGGGACCACGTTGCGGCGCAGACGCATGAAGACCTCCTCAGGGCCCTGGAGCCTGCTGGAGACCCGAGGGCCCCTGTGCCGGCCGCCCCGGAGGACAGGTGGGCGGCGGACATTCCTGCCCGGCTCGCCCGCCGTTGAGCACCCGGTCTGTCGACTGCTGGGGGTTCTGCACGGCCACGTGGCCGAATCCGCTGGGCGCCGTCTTCCCCGCGCGGCGGGCTGCCACCACCTTGGCGCACAGCGAGCGGCGACGGTGGGTCGCGAGGGGAACTGGATGGCGAACGAGCTGGTGGGTGGACGCGGGGCCGGCCGCGAGTGGGTGATCCGCGACGCGGCGACGCTCGCTTCGGTCTCCCGCTTGCCCGCGTGGCAGAGGTTGCCTTCGCAGCTCGGCTCGCCGGCCCAGTCGCCACATTGGCTGCGCGCGTGCGCGGAGTCCTTCGAAGGACCCGGGCTCAACGTGGTGGGCGTGGGGCCCGTGGAGGCGCCGTGGGCGGTGGCGCCGTTGGAGCGGCACGGCGGGATGCCCGAGTGGCTGGAGCTCCTCGGGGTCACCCAGACCTATGAGCCCGGGGACTTCCTCTTCGAGTCGGGCGAGGCGCTCGAAGCCCTCCTGGCGAAGCTGGTGGAGGCGGGGACTCCGCTGCTCCTCCGGCGCCTGCCGGCCGAAGGGGAGGCCACGCGCGCGTTGCAGCGGGTCTTCCGCAAGCGGGCGATGCTGCGGCTAACGCCCGCCGGGAGCTGTCCGACCATCGAGCTGGACGAATCCTGGCTGGAGCCGGAGCGGCACCTCTCGCGGCACCGGCGGACGGACCTGCGGCGCTCGAAGCGGCTGGCCGAACAGCGAGGAGGGCTCTCGTTCGAGGTCCTCTCACCGGGGCCGGACACCCTGGCTGAACCGTGGCGCGCGGTGCTGGAGGTGGAGAACGCGTGCTGGAAGGCGCGCAGCGGCACGTCGCTCAAAGCCAACGCGGAGCGAGGCCACTTCTTCGAGCGCTGGGCGCGCTACGCAGCGGAGGCGGGGACGCTGCGGATTGCCATCCTGCGCATCGGCGGCGTGCCCGCGGCGGTGCAGCTCGCGGAGGAGCGGGACGGGCGGTACTGGACCCTGAAGATTGGCTACGACGAGTCCTTCGCCGCGTGCTCTCCGGGGAATCTGATGACCTGGTACGTGCTCGCCTGGGCCGCGGCGAAGGGGCTTCGGAGCTTCGAGTTCCTCGGCTTCGCTGCGGAGTGGACGCGCAGGTGGACGCCGCTGGAGCGCGCCTGTGTGGCGATGCGCGTCTACCCGGTGGGCGCGCGGGGGCTGGCCGCGTTCGGGCGAGATGCGGTGGAGGTCGCGCGGCGCAAGCTCGCAGCGAGGCCCGCGTGACCGAAGGCCCCTCTCGCCGTCGAGGGTGAGCCGGGGCGCCGCTACCTGTTCTCGCAGCAGGCCAGGGGCTTGAGCTGATCGCAGTTCGAGCCGTTGTAGACGTAGCCCGAGGCGTTCACGAACGGGCCGTAGTCGGAGCCGGTCCCCTCCATCCAGGGACCGGCCTGGGTGCCGCTCTTGTAGCAGGCGTTTCCGGAGCGCTGCCCGTTCTCCGCACGGCCGTAGTCGAGCCACGCTCCGGTCGGGGGCGGCGACGCGTTCGCGTTCGAGCGGTAGTAGTCGGTTGCGGTGCAGAAGAAGGAGCCCGGGTAATCCACCTGGCACTTCTGATTGGCGCCCACGTACCCGCCCAGGTTGCCGGTGAAGCTCGCGGCGGTGAAGCCTCGGAGGACGACCTGCACTGCGGAGCGGCAACAGGCGACGGGCTTGACCTGGTCGCAGTTGGAGCCGTTGTACACATAGCCCGCGGCGTTCACGAACGGCCCGTAGTCGGAGCTGGCGCCCTGCATCCAGGAGCCGGCCTGCAGTCCGCTCAGGTAGCAGGCGTTGCCGGAGCGGGTGCCGTTCGCGTTGCGCGAATAGTCGACCCAGGCGCCATCCGCGGGCGGGGAGAGGGCGGAGTCTGCGCGGTAGAACTCGTCCGAGCTGCAGAAGTAGGAGCCGGGGAACGCCGCGTCACACTTCTGGTTGGCGCCCGCGTAGCCGCCGAGGTTGCCGGTGTACGCGGCGGGCGTGAAGCCGGCGAAGGACTCCCAGTCGGTGGCGACGGTGCCGCCGTCCACATAGAGCACCTGGCCCGGCGGCCCCGCAGGCCCCTGAGGGCCGGTGGGACCCGGCACGCCGGCGACGCCTGCGGGACCGGTGGCCCCGGTCGCGCCGGTTGCACCCGCGGGGCCGGCGACGCCCGCGGCGCCCGTTGAACCTGCAGCGCCCGTCGCCCCCGTTGGACCCGCCGGGCCAGTCAGGCCGGTGGGGCCCGGCGCACCCGGTGCCCCGGTCGCGCCGGCAGGGCCCGTGGCGCCAGGCGCCCCCGGCAGGCCCGGCGCGCCGTGGCAGAGGATGGCCACGCCCCCGTCCGAAGCCTGCGTCACCCGCACGCCGCCGAAGGGGCAGTCCGCGGAGCCTGCGTCCAGGGGCTCCACCTCCACCGAGTGGCCGGGCGGTCCCATGGCGACGCCGCCGTCCACGTAGACGACCGTGCCCGGCGGGCCCGTTGGCCCCTGCGGTCCTTCGGGCCCGGGCTCACCGGCCGGACCTTCGGGCCCCTGCGGACCCGGGAGGGACGTCGTTTCAGAGGGGCAGCCGGCGAGGAGCAGCGCGGCGCTGAGCACAGGGAGCAGTCCGAGACGCATGTGGGGGATGACACCGCGGCGCCTGTAGGTGTGCAAGCCATCACCCACTTTGATGCCGGTATGAGCGCGCGGCCGTAGCCCCATTGGCCGTGGGTCGAAATCCCTGGGGCATGAACTCTCTCGTCCACGCCCGGCTTCCGTTGGAATGGTTGCTGAGGCCGCTGCACGCGCGCCGGCCGTCTCCTACGCGCCGCCGAGCACCCGCCGCACCTCCGCTCCGGTCACCGGCGCCACCTCACCGCGGTCGGTGAACAGGGAGGTGATGAGCGAAGCGGGCGTCACGTCGAACGAAGGGTTGTACACGGGGGTCTGCGCAGGGCAGGTGCGCTCGTCGCCCCACTGCCAGATCTCCTCCCCCCCGCGCTCTTCGATGACGATGTCCGCGCCGCTCGCGATGCCGAGGTCGAACGTGGACGCCGGCGCGGCGACGTGGAACGGGAGCCGGTGGTGGTGCGCGTTCACCGCGACCGAGTAGGTCCCGATCTTGTTGGCCGCGTCTCCATTGGCGGCGATGCGATCCGCCCCGGTGACACACAGCTGGATCTTCCCGCGCGCCATCAGCGAGGCGGCCATGTTGTCGCAGATGAGGGTGTGCGGCACCCCGGCGCGCGCCAGCTCCCAGGCGGTGAGCCGCGCGCCCTGCAGCCTGGGCCGGGTCTCGTCCACGTAGACGTGGAGGCGCTTTCCGTTCCGGTGCGCGCGGAGGATCACCCCGACCGCGGTGCCAACGCCGCCTGTCGCCAGCGCGCCCGCGTTGCAGTGGGTGAGCACCCCCATCCCGGCTTCAAGCCGCGCCGCGCCCAGCTCCGCCATGCGGCCGTTCCCGGCGATGTCTTCTTCGTGCAACGCCAGGGCCCAGCGCAGCATCGCCTCCGGGGAGGCATCGACCGTGGCCTGCGCCATCGCCCGCTCGAGCGCCCAGAACAGGTTCACCGCCGTGGGCCGGGTGGCACTGAGCAGGGCGCTCGCCCGGGCCAGCTCCACGCCAGAGCCGGGCCGCGCGGCCAGTACCATCCCGTACGCCGCGGTCACGCCAATGGCCGGCGCGCCCCTCACCACCATCTCCCGGATGGCGCAGGCCACGTCCTCCACGCGTGAGTACGAAAGCCGCACCTCGCGCCCGGGCAGAAGCCGCTGGTCCAGGAGCACCAGCGCGCCGTCCACGGCGCCGCCCTGCCACGCCACCGCCCTGGGATCACCGTCGTCGAGCATTCGCGTGCAGCTCCAGCAGGGCCGAGACCTCGGCCTCGGGAAGAGGGGCAGGGCGGCCGAGCGCATGCGCCATCCACAGGATGTACGCGGCGTGCTCTACCCGCTCCGTCCGCGCGTAGGCCTCGAGCAGGTCCCGGCCCACGGTGAGGGTGCCGTGCCGCTCCAGCACCACCGCGTCGTGCGCTTGCAGGTGCGGCTCGATGGCGCGCGCCAACTCATCCGTCTGCGCGCGCGCGTAGGGGACGCGCGGCACTTCGCCCACGCTGAGCAGCACCTCCGGCAGCACGTTGAACGACACGCCGGGATGCAAAGACAGGGCGATGGCGGAGGGCGGATGCGCGTGGATGACCGCCCGCACGTCCGGCCGGGCGCGCAGCGCCATCAGGTGCATGGGCAGCTCCCCGGAGGGCGGACGACTCCCGCTGAGCTGCCGCCCCGCCATGTCCACCACCACCAGGTCGTCCGCGGAGAGGAAGCCCTTGTGAACGGCCGTTGGCGTCACCAGCACGCGCGCGTCTTTGGGCCTGCCCGAGCCGAGCCTGACCGACACGTTGCCGTCGTACGCGGCGAGGTAGTTCTTCTGGTGGAGCAGCCGGCAGAAGGAGACGACCTCCTCGCGCAGCGCCTGCTCTGTGTCCGCCGGAGCGCCCATGACCGAGGAGCTCCGCCTCAGCCCAGCCGGCCGCCGAGCAGCACCCGGTACTTCTCCTTCACCGCCTCCGGGACCGCCTTCGGGTCCGACCAGACGCCGTGCTCGAGCGCGCGCTGGCAGCTGCACGCCTGCGCTGCGCCAACCTTCGCCACCAGGGGCGCGGCGCGCCGGATGAGCGCCAGGGCCTGCTCGGTGCCGCGCTTCAAGTTGGAGGTGATCTCCTTGAGGAGCTCCATCTGCGCGAGCCCCTCCGGCGCCGGCCGCCAGCAGTCGTAGTCGGTGGGCAAAGACACCAGCGCGTAGCAGAGCTCCGCCTCACGGGCGAGCCTGGCCTCCGGCATCGCCGTCATCCCGATCAGGTGTGCGCCCCAGCTTCGGTGCAGCTCGCTCTCCGCCCGGGTGGAGAGCTGCGGCCCCTCCATGCACACGTAGGTCCCCGAAGGGTGCACCTTCGCGTCGAACCCTTCGGCCGCGAGCAGGAGCGACTGCCGCAGCGAACCGCACACGGGCGCGCCCAGCTCCACATGCACGGCGATCTCCTCGAAGAAGGTCGTCGCCCGGCGGAAGGTCTTGTCGATGAGCTGGTCCGGCAGGCACAGCTCGCCCGGGTGAATCTCCTCGCGCAGGCTGCCCACCGCGGTGGTGGCGAGGAGGTGCGTCACCCCCAGCGCCTTGAGCGCGTAGATGTTGGCCCGGTAGTTCACGAAGGACGGGCTGCGCAGGTGCCCTGGGCCATGGCGGGACAAGAGCGCCACCGGCACCCCGTCCAAATCCGCCAGCGTCACCGGCCCCGAAGGCGGGCCGAAGGGCGTCTCCACCACCTCGCTTCTGCCCTGGGCCACGCCGCCGAGCACCCCGCCCACGCCACTTCCGCCAATGATGCCCAAGCGCTCAAACGCCATGACGTCCTTCCTCGTTTCCCGACCCGTCTCGTCGCGACGGTCTAGTAGGTGAGCAGCGCGTGCACGGTGTGGGGCTGCAGCTTTTCGGCGCCGTTCAGGAAGCCCAGCGCCACCGCGAACCCGTAGCCGACGATGTGCCCGCCCTGCCGCGTCACCAGCTTGCCGGCCGCGCTCGCGGTGCCGCCGGTGGCCAACAGGTCATCCACGATCAGCACCCGCTCGCCCGGCCCGACGGCGTCCACGTGCAACTCCAGGTGGTCGTTGCCGTACTCCAGCGCGTAGCTCTCGCGGAGGGTGTTGTAGGGGAGCTTGCCGGGCTTGCGCACCAGCGTGCAGCCGGCGCCCATCAGGTACGCCAGCGGCGCCGCGAACAGGAACCCCCGCGACTCGATGCCCACCACCTTGTCGATGCGCTCGCCCTTCCAGCGTTCGCTCATCGCATCGAGCATGCGCTTGAGGAGCCTGGGGTCCGACAGGACCGGCGTCAGGTCCTTGAAGGTGATCCCCGGGCGGGGAAAGTCCGGAACGTCCCGGATGCGGCTTCGCACGTCGTCCATGGTGGGGGCCTCAGGAGCTGCACGAGAGCATGGAGGAGCCCACCTTGTGGCGCGCCCACTCCGGCCGGCGGGCGCAGAAGCGCTCCTTGCCCGGCTGTTCGTCATAGGGCCGGCGCAGGACGTCCCAGAGCGCGTGCATGAGCTCCAGGTTCCCCGCCTCCGCGGCGTCGATGGCCTCCTGCGCGAGGTAGTTCCGCAGCACGAAGCGCGGGTTCAAGGCGTTCATGCGCCGCTGCCGCTCGTCGTCTGAGCGCCCCCCCTCCCGCGCGCGCGCCGCCCAGTCGCGGAGCCAGCCCGCCACCCGCGCGCGGACCTCGCCGGTCACCTCGTCCGGCGCATAGAAGGCGTCGCTCAGGACGGCCAGGCGCGCGTCGTCCGAGGCGTCCTCGGCCACCGGCACCGAGGCCAGCTGCCGGTAGAAGATCACCTGGTCGGTCTCGGTGAGGCCCAGGGTCTCGAACAGCGCGGTGAGGCGCTCTTCGTCCCCTTCGCGGACCTCACCCCAGCCGAGCCGCGCCACGGTCATCGCCACGAAGTCCCGCTCGTAGTGCGCCTGGTAGCGGACCAGCGCGGCCTGCAGCGGCTTTGGGTCCTGCGTCAACGGCACCAGCGCCTGGGCGAGCTGCAGGAGGTTCCACTGGGCGATGGACGGCTGCGCGCCATAGCGGTACCGGCGCATCTGCGCGTCGGTGGTGTTGGGCGTCCACGCCGGGTCGAAGTCCTCGAGCCAGCCATACGGCCCGTAGTCGATGGTGAGGCCGGTGATGGACATGTTGTCGGTGTTGAGGACGCCGTGGACGAAGCCCACCCGCATCCAGTCCACCAGCAGCCGCGCGGTGCGGACGCAGACCTCTTCGAACATCCTCGCCACCTTCTGCTCGAAGGTGGCCTCGCTGCCGTCCACTCCGGGGAAGTCCGCCCGCAGCGTGAACTCCACCAGCGCCTTCAGCAGCGGCAGGTCGTTGCGTGAAGCGGGGAGCTGGAAGTGGCCGAAGCGGGTGAAGGACGGAGCCACCCGGCAGACCACCGCGCCGGGCTCGAGCTTCGGGTGGCCGTCATAGAGGACGTCCCGCATCACGTCGTCACCCGTCGCGACGAGCGACAGCGCGCGGGTGGTGGGGATGCCCAGGTGGGCCATGGCCTCGCTGCAGAGGAACTCGCGCAGAGAAGACCGCAGCACCGCGCGGCCGTCCGCGTTCCGCGAATACGGCGTGGGGCCCGCGCCCTTGAGCTGCAGCGTCTGGAAGCCGCCCTGCGCGTCCCTCACCTCGCCGAGCGCGATGGCCCGGCCGTCCCCCAGCTGACCGGCCCAGTTCCCGAACTG
>CAZQVZ010000008.1:0-36937 GCA_964596895.1 uncultured Myxococcaceae bacterium | reverse complement strand
GCGCCACCTCCGCCAACACCTCCCGCAGCCGCTCGCCGTGCGGTGACGACGCGACCTGCGCATCCGAGAGCAACGCAGACACCTGCGCGCTCAGCGTCTGCATGGCGGTCAGGCACTCGGCGCTCGGCAGGCCGCGCTCGATGCCCAGGAGCCGGTACGGGTCGCTCCCCATCCGCTCTTCGAGCTCCACCAGCAACGAAGGCGCGGGCGGACCTGCGACCGCCAGGGCCTCCTCCAACGCCGAAGCCAGCGCGTCCGCATCCGGGTAGCGGGCTTCGGGGCGCTTCTGCAGGCAGCGCAGGAGCACCGCCTCCACGGCCTCGGACAGGAGCGGGTTCGAGCTCCGCGGCGGCGGCACCGGCTCCAGCGCGTGCTTGCGCATCAGCATCACCGGGTTCGGGTCTTCGAACGGGTGCCGCCCGGCGCACAGCCAATAGAGGATGACGCCCACCGCGTAGAGGTCCGCGCGCCCGTCCACCGCGAGCCCCGCGCCCTGCTCCGGCGCCATGAACAGCGGCGTCCCCATCACCATCCCCAGCGCCGTCCGCTGCTCGCCTTCGGAGAGCTGCTCCCGCCTCGCCACCCCGAAGTCCACCAGGCGCACGTCCGGCGAAGACGGGTCTCCCACGAGGAAGATGTGCTCGGGCTTGAGGTCCCGGTGCACCACGCCCACCGCGTGCGCGGCCGAGAGCGCGGCGAGCACCTGCTTCAACACCGGCCACACCTCCGTGAGCGGCGGCGTCTGCCCGGCGTACTTGTCAAACAGGGTCTGCCCTTCGAGCAGGTCCATCACGAAGTACCAGGTGCCGTCTTCGAGCTGCCCGATGTCGTGGATGCGCGGGATGTTGGGGTGGCTCACCTGCCGGGCGATGCGCGCCTCGCCCACGAAGCGCTGCGTGAGGTCCGGGCTCTGGCCCACCCGCGGCTCGGCGACCTTCACCGCCACCCGGTCTCCGAGGACCGGGTGAACGCCGAGGTACACCCGCGCGAAGCTCCCCTGCCCCAGCAGGCGCTCCAGGACGAAGCTGCCGGCCTTCTGGCCGATACGCGGGTCCGTTGACGCGTCAGGCAGGCTCACCCGTCCTCCCGGTATGCAAACGGCAAGGTCACGGTCATGGGGTGCGCGCTCTTGCGGAACGTGGCCCTGAGCAGGGCCTTCGTCAGGCAGTCCGCCAGGGCCCCGCTCTGCAGGCCGGCGGTGGTCACCTTCGCGTCCGACACCTGCCCCGACGACTCGATGGTGATGGCCACGCTCACCTTCCCGGCGCCGCCCTGCAGCGCGCTCCGGTTCGTCTCCATGCAGCCCTGCACCTTCGCGGCGTGGCGGCCGACGACCTGGACGATCTCCTTCGTGGTGAGCGGCGAAGACGGCGGCGGCCTGGACGGCTTCGCGCTCTTCTTCGTGCTTCTCGGCTCCGGCTCCGGCTCCGGATCGACCGCTGCCACCTGCGTCTCCCCGGCGTCCGCAGCGCCGACACCAGGCTCAGGCTCAGGCTCGGCGACGGACCCAGGCACAGGCCCAGCCGCAGGGTCAGCCACAGGCGCAGGCTCCGTCTGGGGGACCACTGCAACGGCCGGCACGGGCGGCGCCGGCGTCACCGCGACAGGCGGCGGCGCGGGCGGCCGCAGGTAGTTCATCCCCACCGCGGCGAGCCCTGCGCCCGCGGCGAGCAGCAGCACCGCCAGCGCCGCGTTCCGGAAGCCGCCGCCCGCAGGCGCGGCGGGCGCGGGCGTGGCCACCGGCGGCGGCGGCGCGCCACCCTGTGACGGGGATTGGGCGGCGGCGCGCGGCGGCGTGAAGTTGCCGCTGATGAAGGTGCGGTCCAGCCCCGGCTGCGAGGGCGCCCGCTCCTCCTGCGCCTCCCTCGCGCGCAGCTCGGAGAGCGTCGGCACCGAGGTCCGCCGCTGCACCTCGAGCGGCCCGCACACCCGCTGCACGTACTCGGCGATGGTGCGCTGGCTCGTCGCATCACCCATCGCCACCAGCGCCTGCTCCAGGTCCTGGCGCATTGCCGCGGCGGAGGCGTAGCGCCGGGAGAGATCCCGCTCCAGCGCCCGTCGGACCACCGCGTCGATGGCCGCGGGGAGCTCCGGCCGCAGGGTCCGGACCGACGGGATGGGATCTTCGAGCACCGCGTTGAGCACCGCGAGCTCCGAGTCGCGCTCGAACACGCGCTTCGCCGTGAGCAGCTCGAACAAGGTCAGCCCGAGCGCGAAGAGGTCCGCGCGCGCGTCCACCTCTTCTCCGCGCGCCTGCTCCGGCGCCATGAAGCTCCACTTGCCCTTGAGCGTGCCCGTCCGGGTCTTCACCACCCGCGACTCCGCGCGGGCGATGCCGAAGTCGAGGATCTTCACCGCGCCCTGGAACGTCACGAACACGTTCGAAGGCGTCACGTCCCGGTGGACGATGTTCAGCCGCTGTCCGCCGCGCGCGAAGTTGTGCGCGTAGTCGAGCCCATCCAGGACGCCGAGCGCGATGCGCGCGGCCACGCCCACCGGCACCTTCTCGCCCGCGGTGAGGGTCCTGCGCGCGAGGCCCTCGAGGTCCTCGCCCGCGAGGTACTCCATGCACAGGTAGAAGGAGCCGTCCTGCTGCCCGAGGTCGGTGATCTGCACGATGTTCGGGTGCGACAGCGACGCCGCCAGCCGCGCCTCCTCGAGGAACATCTCCTCCAGCTCCTTCGAGCGCGCGAGCGCGTCCAGCATCCGCTTGACGACGACGGTGCGCTCGAAGCCTTCGGCTCCGGTGTGCTTGGCGAGGAAGATCTCCCCCATGCCGCCCTCGGCGATCTTCTCCACCAGGACGTAGCGGCCGTACTCGATCACTTCACGCTCCTCAGGTGCCTCAGGAAATAGGACTCGCGTCCGCGCGCCTCCACCATGCGGAACACCAGCACCGGCGAGGCGGGCACGGCCTTCGAGAACCGGCCCTTCCCGTCCAGCTGCAGGGGCTCGCCGTTCACCTCCACCCGCGAACCCAGAGGCGCGATGCCGCGGACCGGCACGGTGGCGCCGCGCACCCTTTGCCCCGGCGTGGGGCTCTGCAGGACGAGCGTGACCATGGAGTTGTCGTAGACGACCTCCAGCTTGTTCATCTTCCCGCCCGCGAGCTCTCTGCCCGCGGCGTCGGTGGGCGTCACCCCCCACACGTACGCCCCTTCGCCGATGCGCCCGCGCGCAAGCTCGAACCTCGGGGAGGCGCCCTTCGTCTCCACCAGCGCCTTCGTCAGCGCGTCCGCGGCGAAGACCTGTAGCTTGTACCCCTTCGCGTCCGCGCGCTCGGCGCCCACGAAGGCGAAGGGCGGCGTGGTGGACTGGAAGTACACGGTGGCGCGCAGGCCGGTCTCGGTCACCTCCGCCAGCGCGTTGTCCGGGCGGGTGCGGCTTCGGCGTTCGGGCGCGAAGCGCAGCGTGCCGGTGAACGACGGCGCGCCCTCGCCCGAAGCGGGCAGGACCCGGTAGTGCATCACGCCCCGAGCAGGCGCGGTGAACGCCAGGGCCTCGTCTGCGCTCCCGGCGGCCAGGACCGGCGAGAAGTCCGCGGCCTCCGACAGCTCCAGCCGCCCGCCCTTCGCGGAGCCCTCCGGCGCGCGCACCGCGAGCACCTCGCCCTTCGCGCCGTAGATCCGCGCGTCCGCAGCGTCGATCACCCACAGCGGCTTCGCGCGCAAGAGCTGGCCGATGCCGCTGGGGCCGAAGCGGACCTGGTCGCCCGCGCCCAGGGTCAGCCGCGCATCCCCTTCGCCCACGTCTATGCGCCCGGCCGCCACCGCCACCCACAGCCCGTCCTTGCGCCGCGTCAGCTCCAGCGCCGCCGGGGAGGAAGTGCGCACGGTCCCCTGCGCGTCCTTCGAGGTGAGGGTGAGCTGCGCGCCCTTCGCGCCCACCTGCGCCTTCGCGGTTCCTGCGGCCAGCGCCACCGTGAACTGCTCGGCCACGCCGTCCGTGGTCGCCTTCGCCACCACCGCCTGCGCGCCCGCGGCCAGGTCCAACCCGAGCCCTCCCGCCTGCGTCTGTGCCTGCGCCCGTGGCGGCACCTTCACCTGCGCGCCGGCAGGGACCTCCTCGAGCCGCCTCGACAGCCGCCTCGGCCTCGCGCCTTCTGCCGCCACCGTGGGCGCGCCGCGGACCGCGCGGGCGAGGATCTTCAGCGCCTCCTGGGCGGGCGGCTCGGGCTGTGCGGCGGGTTCGGGCTCGGGCTCTGCTTCCTCCGGGAGCACCGGCTGTGCTTCGACGCCATCCAGCGAGACCCACAGCCGCCCCTGCGCGTCGGTGGTCGCGGTGTTGCCGCGCGCGTCGGTGATCTCCAGGCCGCCCACGTCCAGCGCCACGTCCAGCCCTGAGCCGCCCACGCGGATCCGGCCGGCGCTGTCTGCCTGCAGCTGGGCTTCACCCACCGGGGTGAGGAGCTGGATGGCCAGCCGCCCCGACGTGGCGACGATCTCACCGGACGCCAGTCGCACGCGCAGCCGGCCCTCTTCGCTGCCGAGCGTCAACGTGGTGCCCGGGGACAGCCGCAGCACCCGGCCGTCCGGATAGGTGAGGGTGGCCTCGCCGCCTTCGCCCGTGCGCACCTGCGCGCCGTCTGGCAGCGCGCCGGCGCGTGCCTTCTGCCAGGTGCCGTCGGTGCCGAGGATCTCCACCTCCCCCGCGAGCAGCTCCAGCACCGGGCCCCTCGCCGCGCCCACGCCGCAGCCGCCCCACGACGAACATGCAGCGAGCCCCAGCGCGAACGCCAGCGCGACCAACGGCACCTTCACGTTCTGCCTGCGCGCGCTCATCGGGTCTCTGGCTTCAGCTCGACATGGAAGATGGCGTGCTCTCCGTCTCCGAGCCGCACCACGCGCCGCTGAGACACGTGCCCGGGCGCATCAATGATCACCGTGTACGTCCCGCCGGCGAGCGCCATCTGGAAGCGGCCGTCCTTCCCCACGCGCACCAGCTTCCCGGACTCCACCACCTTCACGGTGGCCCCGGACGCCCGGCCGCGCGCGCTGCGGATGACGCCTCGCAAGGACGCAGGGCTCTTCACTGCCAAAGGCTCCAGCCCCAGCGCCACCTCCACCGTGCGGCCGGCCGGGACCGCCACGACCTCGGTCGCGCTCTTGTGGCCGGCGAGCAGGATGCGCAGCTCCACCGGCCCCGGGCCGACCTCTTCGAGCCGGAACTCCCCCCGCTCGTCGGTGACGACCTCCACCGTGCCTGCGACCACCTTCGCGCCCTGCGCCGCGGCGCCGGGCTTGCCCGCCTCATCCAACACGCGCACCACACCCGCCACGATGCCCGGTCCACTCAGCGGCGACAGCGAGAGCTCCAGCCTCGCCGCTTCACCGGCGACGACCTCCACCTCGCCCCGGCCAGGCTCGAAGCCGTCCAACGTGACCACGACCTGCACAGGTCCCGGCGGAAGCTCCGGCAGCGAGAACGCGCCCTGCGCGTCGGACACCAACCTCTGGCCTGCGACCTCCACCTGCGCGCCCGCGGCCGGGGCGCCCTCGGGCAGGCGCACCCGTCCGAAGAGCCTGCCGTGTGGCGGCACCCGGGGCAGCTCCTCCTGCGCGCGCGGCGTGCGCACCTGCAGGAGCCGCAAGCCCACGCCCACCCGATGCGCGGTGGCCGCGTAGGTCATGCCGCCTTCGCCCCGGACGGCGTCCAGCGCGTAGTCCAACACCGGCGAGACGTGCAGGCCGCCCACGGGAAACCGCCCGAGCAAGGTCTGCAACTGCAGCCCCACGCGCGTGGTGCGGACGCCGCCGAAGGGCCGGTCCGTCTGCCGCAGCGGCAACAACATGGCATCCAGCCCGAGCCGCACGCCGACGCCCGCGCCCGGCTCCCACAGCCCCGCGAAGGCGAGGCGCGGGCCGTGGTACCGAAGGGCGCCCGCCTCAATCTGCCGGGCCGTCGCGTCGAGGATGGGTGACTGCCCCCACTCGTACCCGAGCCCGGCGATGACGGTCAGGGTGGGCGCCACCCGGAAGCGACCTTCGCCTCCCAGCTGCAAGGACGACGTCGTCATCGCCACGCTGTGGGTGGAGCCGTCCAGCGCGGGGCCGGTGCTCCGGAAGCGGTCGTAGAAGAGCGCGGCGTCGAGGTGGAGCGCGTCCCGGATGAGCACCCCTGCGCCCAGCCGCATCCGCGCAGGCACGCTGCCGCCGAAGCGCGCCCTGATGGGGCCCTCCTCCTGCTGCGCGGACAGCCGCGACGTGGCCCCGGCGGCCTCGAGGTGCCACACCTCCGGCCCCGGCTGCGCACCTGCGGCCACCGGCAAGACGAGCCAGAGCGCGACCCACGCCGGAAGTGCCCCGCAGGTGCGTCCGCCCCGGCGCTTGCTACAGTGGCGCGCACCGGGTGCCGGACCGGGGTGGAGAGAGCGCATTGTCACGCCGAAACCTGTTCGCTGTGTTGGGGCTTTGTGCGCTGGTCGCGGCGCTGTGGGTGGCATCGGGCGAGTCGAAGCGGGCAGAGGCGGAGGTCGCGCCCCCGACGGCGTTGGTGGCCGCCGAGTCTACGCCCAAATGGTCCGGGACGAAGAGCCCGGCCTCGCAGCCGGAAGACTGGATGGGCGTCACGCCCGCTCGGCTGCCCGTCGCGCTGCGGTCCGCGGAGGACCTCTACCCGGCGGGCTTCGTGATGGGGCCGGACGGCCAGGGCCACTTCCGCCGCAAGGGCGCCTTCGTGCAGGTGGACGGCGCCTCCGCGCGGATCTCCCTGCCCCACCCTGAGGGCGGCGACGGCACCCGGTACCTCATGGCCTGGGGCATCGACGGTGGGCGGGCGGTGGCGGCGACGCCGGGTGAGGCCCTGCCCGGCCGGGTCCATGAATACCTGGGGGAGGACGCCGCGCGCTGGCGCAGGGACCTGCCGGTACACGGCTCGCTCGGGTTCGAAGGGGTGCTCCCCGGGGCGCGCGTCATCGCCGAGCCGGACGCGGAAGGCGTTCGCTACGCCCTGCGCTTCGACCGCGCGTCGCAGGCCGCCGGGCTGTCGCTCTACTACGACGGCGTGACCGGCCTGGAGGTCGACCGTGGGGGCCGCGCGCTGGTGATGCAGACGCCCGCCGGCGAGGTGCGCGAGCACGGCCTGCGCGCCTTCGAGGTGCAGGAGGACGGGCGCCTCCGGGAGATCGCCGCCCGCTACGTGGCGCGGGGGCCGGACGCACAGGGACGTCACCGCTATGGCTTCCAGTTCGGCGCGCACCGCGCGGACCTGGGCCTGGTGATCGATCCCACCATCACCTGGACCACCCGCGTCGGAGGGGACCCTGACGACTTCGTGCACCGCGTCGCCGTCCACAGCGGCACCGGAGACGTCTTCCTGCTCGGCAGCACGAAGGCCCTGCTCCCGCTCGGCCCCTGGAGCATCCGCGGCGCCTTCGCGAGCGGCGCCGCGGACATGTTCCTCGCCCGAATCGGCGCGAGCGGGCCGCACTGGTTCGCCTACTTCGGTGGCGGCGGAAACGAGATCCCCGGCGGGCTGGCGCTCGACGAGGCGGGGGGCCGCATCTTCGTCTACGGCACCACGTCGTCCACCCTTCCGACGAACCTCTACGGAACCCACGCCCTTCTGCCGGACGGGATCCTGGCCACCTTCGACCTGGACGGTCAGGCCGCGTGGGGCCGCTACCTGGGCGGCTCCGGCTCCGACAAGGGCGTGGACATCGCCTGGGACGGGGCGAACCTGGTGGCCGTCACCAACGTCGGCAGCCTGGACTTCACCCAGGTCAAGCAGACCTGCGCCGCGGGCGGCTTGTCCTTGCCCACGTCCTGCGGCGTGAACGAGTCGTCTTGCATGACCTACGTGACCCAGCTCGACCCGGCGGACGGAAGCGCCGGCCAGAGCTGGTCCTTCCCTGCGCAAGTGACGAGAGAAGGCGCGCGCCTGGCGCTCGACGGGCAGGGGATGGCGTATGTCGCCGGCAGGGTCCGGGACACCGGCACGGACCCCACGTGGAACGCGTGGGTGGGGTCGGTCAATCTCGGCAACGTCGCGCAGTGTGCGGTGCTCTCGACCTTCGGCAGCCAGGGAGACGACGTGGCCACCAGCGTGGCGGTGAGCCCCGCCGGGGTCTTCGCAGGCGGCTGGAGCAACTCGCCGTCCATCGCCGCTGCGGACGGCGCCCCTGTCACCGCGGGCGGCCTGGACGGCTTCGTCGCGCGCATCAACGGCACCACGCTCCAGAGCCTCCTCTTCATCGGCGGGGCCGAAGACGACCTGGTGACCGACCTCGCGTTCGCGCCCACCCACCCCTTCGTCCTCCACTTCGGAGGGGGCACGCGCTCGCCGGGGATTGCCATCAACGGACTGGATTCGACGCTGGATGGCCCCGACGACGGGCTCGTCGGTGAGGTCTCCATCGAAGGCGGCACCGGGAAGATGATCCTGACGCGGCTGAGCTATCTGGGCGGCTCCGGAGAGGACCTGGTCCACACCGTCGCCGCGCGCGGGGCAGACGTGTTTGCCGCGGGTTGGTCCTCCTCGGCGGACCTCCCGGGCTCCAACAACACCCACGCGCAGCCCGGCGGAGGCGGCTTCGCCACCTCGGTGGACACCCTGGGCTCAGGCCAGGTGGACGCGGGCGTCGGCGGCGTGCCCGGGACCCCCTGCGTCGCGACTTCGGACTGCGGCCCCGAGCTGTCGTGTGAAGGCGGCTTCTGCTGCGCCGAGTCCTGCGCAGGCGGCTGCCAGACCTGCCAGAGCGGCACCTGCCAGGTGAGGCCCGCCGAGCAGGTCTGCCGGACGCCCACCAGCACCTGTGACGCGGAGGAGGTCTGCGACGGGTTCTCCAAGGACTGTCCCGAGGACCTGCCCCGCCCTGACGGCGAGGGCTGCGACGACGGGGGCGTCTGCAAGGATGGCGTCTGCCAGCCCGGCGGGCTCGTGGCCCACATCGTGGCGATGCCGCTGTCCGGCGAGGCGCCCCTGACGGTGACCTTCGACGCGACCCCGAGCGGGACCGAACCGGGCGCCGAGCCGTCGTACGAATGGAACTTCGGCGACGGCAGCCCGCCTGCCTTTGCGCCCATCGTCACCCACACCTACGTCGCGCCCGGCGGCTACGTGGCGGAGCTGCGCCTGCGGGACGGGCGTAACCCCGACAGCCGCAGCAGGGTCTTCATCCAGGTGGGCCGAGACGGACAGAAGCCGCCCACCGCGCAGATCGTCGCGGACGTGACCGAAGGGAACAACGCGCTCACGGTGTCCTTCGGCTGCCTCTGCTCCGACGGGTCAGCGCCGCTCACCCGCTGGCGCTGGGAGCTGGGTGAAGGCAACGTCGTCTACAGCGAGAGCGTCACCCACTCCTTCGAGCCGGGGCAGCACGAGGTGCAGCTCGAGGTCACCGACAGCAACGGTCTTTCGGCCCGGCACGAGGTGGTCATCCGCGTCAGCGAAGACAACGCCCAGCCCCCGGATTGCGCCGCCTTCGCCAGCCCGCCCGCGGGCGAAGTTCCGCTCGAGGTGAAGCTCATCGGCAAGGCCCAGGGCTTCCGGGGTCTGCCCCTGCGCACCCGCTGGGAGGTCTCCGGCGGTGAGTACGACGCCTCTGACGTCACCCTGCCCATCTCCGACCCGGGCGTCCGCCAGGCGGCCTTCACCGCCGAAGACTCGGAGGGGCTCGAGTGCCGGTCCACGGTGTGGATCACCGCCACGAAGGACGGCGAGGTCCCGCCCGTCATCGAAGGGTCTGCGAACGCGGAGGCGCTGTGCGGACAGCCCTGGGCGTTCAGTCCCACGGCGCGGTCCATGGGACAGGTGAGCTGGTCCGGGGACATGCCGGAGGGGATGACGCTCGACCCCGCCACCGGCGCGCTGAGCTGGACGCCCGCGCCCGCGCAGCAGGGCCGGCACGCGGTGAAGGTCCAGGCGCAGAACCGCGCCGGCTCAGACGAAGAGCGCTTCGAGGTGGAGGTCCTCTGCCCGGAGCTGGTCTACGAGACCGGCTGGGGCTGCGCTTTGGGCGGCCGGGAGGCCGGGACGGGCCTTTGGCTCCTGCTGCTCGGGGCAGCGGGCGGGGTCCTGCTCAGGTCCCGTCGCCTTCGCCGCCGCCGTTCGTAGCGGGGAGGTCGGTCCGGGGGACCTCCCCGGTGGCCCTGCGCGCGGAGGCCGCCATGTCCACCACGTCGGTGAGCTGGCGGCTCACCACCCGGAAGATGCCCTTGAGCAGCTCCGGGCGGTCGGCGATCAGGTCGAGGAAGTCGCGCCGGTCGATGATCAAGACCTCGGTGTCCCTGCGCGCCACCATCCGCGTGGGCCTGGGCGCGCCGTCGAGCAGGCTGACCTCGCCGAAGGCCTGCCGGTCACCCAGCGTCAGCACCTTCTCGCCCTTCCGGAAGGCGTCCACCTCGCCTGAGAGGACCACGTACAGCGCGTCTCCCGGGTCGCCTTCGTCGTAGATGCGCTCGCCGGCGCGGAAGCGGTGCTCGCGCGCCACCTGCGCCACCGCCGCCACGTCGTCCACGTCGGACTGGGTGAAGATCTCCACGCCCTCCAGCGCGAACAACCGCTTCACCATCGCGTCGCTCATGTCGTCCTCCAGCGCCGGCAGGGTCCACAGCCCATGGCGTCTTGCCACCTGCCGCGCACAGGCGCGCAGCACGTGGTCATCCGAGTGGCACAAAAGGCCCAGGTGATCCGCCAGCCGCCCCGGCGCGCCGGTGGGCAGGGCCCGGTGGTGCCCTTCGGTCTGCTCCATCACCCACTCGCGGTCTTCGTCCTCCACGAGGTTCTCGAAGAGCTCCAGCGCGTAGGCCCGCTTGCGCGGGTCCTCGCCGCACAGGTGCTGGTGGATGCGGCGCAAGGACCGCGACGGGTAGAGCAGGCCCAGAAGCCAGAAGGACAGCTCGTAGGCCTGATCCAGCCGGTCCCCGAGCGCGCGGGTGAGCAGCGCCTCATCCCCCAGCGCCGCGCGCACGTCCCGGAAGGCGCCCGCCAGCCGCCGGTAGATGTCCCGCCGCCGCGACAGGGCGTCCCGCACGCGCTGCCGGTCCGCGGTCAGGTGCGGCCGCGTCTCCTTCAGCCGGTAGAGCGCCACGCCGATGCGGTGGTGCAAGAACGCGTCGTCGCGCACGTTGGAGAAGAGCAGCACGTCCAAAGCCCGCTGCGTCCCCACCTGTCGCAGCACCCGCGGCAGCTGGTAGCGCAGGCTCCCCGGCCGGGACCGGTCGTTGAGCGTCCGCTCCAGCAGCGGCACTACCTCATCCCCGAGCGCCGCCAGGGACGTCCGCGCGCAGGCCCGCTCCTCGCGCCACGTCAGAAACGGCAGGAGCGTCGGGGCCAGGGCCGCGTAGCGCCCTTCCCCCACCGCGCGGATGGCGAGGTTCCGCACCGACGCGTCCCCGTCGCGCAGGGAGCTGGCCAGCGCGCTCTCCCATTCGGGGTTCGCGAGCCGGCCGTACAGCCGCGCCAGCTCTCTGCGCACGGCCACCGGCGCTGCCTCCGCCCGCGCCACCAGGGAGCGCAGGGCGTTCTGCGCGGCGTCGTCGCCCAGGGTGGCCAGGGCGCCCAGCGCGCTGCAGCGCAGCCCCGGATCCGGGCTCTGGGTGTGCTGCGGCAACAGCGCCTTCGCCCGCTCGGGGGCGAGCCGCGCCAGGGCCCACGCTGCCTCCGCCCGCGGCCTGCGCGCGCCGGCCTCCAGCAGCGCTTCGAGCGACGCAGACACCTCCACCGCGCCGCTCTTCGCGGACAGCCGCACCGCCTGCTCCACCACCCGCTCCGCCGGATGCGCGAGCAGCCGCGCCATGTGCGGCCGCACCTCGCCCCCGCCCTGCTCGAGCAGCGCCAGCGCCTGCAGCGCCCGGTCCGGCTCCGGTGCGGACAAGGCGCCCACCAGGAGCCCCTGGGTCTGGGGGATCCACGGGTCTATCTCCGCCGGCGCATCCCCCACCTGCGCCTGCAGCGCCACCACGTAGGCAGGCCGCAGGCGCAGCCACGCCAGGATCACCGCCCCCAGCACCGCCACCAGGACGAGCGCGGGGACGGACTCGGCGAGCCAGGGCCCCGCGCCGATGAGCAGCACCCCCCCCAGGGCCAGCCCGCCCTTCTTCACACCACCGTCCATCAGCGCGCGCGCCCGGTCCCGCAGCGCGTCCGGGAACGGCGCGTACAGCAGCTGCACCGTGACCGGGACGATGGACAGGGAGATGACGCTCTCCACCAGCCGCAGCGCCCACGCCGGCCACAGGGGGTCTGGCATCAGCACCGCCAACAGCGCGAAGGGCAAGAGCACCAGCGGGATGAGCCCCAGGTACCGCATCA
Source organism: uncultured Myxococcaceae bacterium (assembly GCA_964596895.1). GTDB lineage: Bacteria > Myxococcota > Myxococcia > Myxococcales > Myxococcaceae > JAFAFL01. The sequence goes on along the minus strand of CAZQVZ010000008.1, from coordinate 24,685 downwards.
CCCCCAGCCAGCGCAGGAGCCGCTCGGCGAGCACGAGCTGGAACGCAGCGGCCAGAAGCCCCGTCCACAGCTGCATGTTGCCGAAGAGGGCCGCCAGCTCGTCTTCGGCGTAGGACCGGGCCGCGCGTTCGCGGAAGACGAAGTCCGCCAAAGGGGTGATCACCGCCAGCGCCAGCACCAACCCCGCCAGGGCCAACGGATAGGTGGAGCTTCGGAAGTAGGTCCACGCGTCCGGCGCGGGGCCGCCGTGCCGGGGGGGCGGCGGCGGGGCCCGGTCTCTGGGCGCCCGGTGGAAGTGGAACGCCCACGCGGCGCCGAGCAGCATCAGGGCGCCTGCCACCACCAGGGAGAGCGTGCCCAGGTGCCGCGCCAGCCCCTGCGCGAGCACGCCCCCCACGATGCTGCCGCTCATCCCCACCCCGGCCAGGGCGGTGAAGGCGCGCCGGGATTCGCGCGCGTCGAAGGCGTCTCCCATGCTGCTCCAGAAGACGATGGCGAGGAACGTCGTGAAGCTCTCGGCGAACAGGTAGAGCGCGAAGGCGCCGGCGGACAGCCCGAAGTGCAGGGCCGCGCCCACGACCAGCGCGGTCACGGCGCCCGCCACCGCGAGGTACAGCGGATCCCGGTTGGACCTGCGCCCCCACAAGGACGCCAGGGCGGTGACGGCCGCGGTGAGCGCCGCCGAGCCCACGTACAGGTACGGCAGGGCTTCGGCGTTGAAGCGCGCCACCACCAGCGCGTTGGCGGCGGGCTTGAGCAGGGTCACCGCCGCGAGGAAGCAGACCTGGAAGAGCGCCGCCGGCAGCAGCCGTCTGATCCACGCCTTGTCGAACGCACCCGCCGAAGGACGGGGCGGCGTCCGCGGCGGGCTCTGCGGGTTCACGGCGCTACTCCGCTCCGGTGCGCAGCTCCGCCTGGCCGAGCGTGGAGCCCAGCCGCAGCGTCAACTCGCGCGTGCCCGGCGGCACCAGCGGCTGCCCGTCTGCAGAGGTCTTCGGGAAGCGCACCCGGTAGCGGACCCAGAACTCGCCCATGTACGGATAGAGCGCGCGCACGTCCTGGTTCACCTTGGACACCCGCGACACCTCCACGGGGAGGAGCTCCACCTGGCCGGTGGACAGGGCGATGCGCCAGACCGAGTTCTTCTTGTCGAAGTCGTCGAACTGGCGGTCCCGCGTCCACGCGCCCAACTCGAACTCGTGGAACTGCTCCCAGTCCGCGCGCTCCTTCGCCAGCTCCGCGGCGACCTCCTCCTGCCCCATCCCCTTGAACTGCGCCACGCGCCGCACCCGCGCCTCGCGGAAGGGCCAGGACTGGTAGGTGGCGCCGGCGAAGAGCTGGGTGGAGAACCCGCTGTAGATCTCCCCCGTCCCGGTGTGCCGGCCGAGGATGTCCCGGTACGCGGACTCCGCCTTCGAGTCGTCCAGCTTCGGCGGGGGATCTCCCAACGTGGGCGGGCCGCTCTTGCACGCGCCCAGCGCCAGGGCGCAGGCGGCGAGCAGGGGCACCAGCGCGCCCTCACCCCGGCGCGCTCCCCGAGGGAGAGGGTGGCTGCTGCGCAGGCTCACGGAATGAAGTCCTTTCGTGTGAAGAGCGCCGTCAGCTCGAGCCCCTTCGCCCCGATGGCCTCGCGCCCGCCTTCGAGCCGGTCCACCAGCGCGAAGATCCGCTTCACGGTGAGCCCTTCGGCCTGCGCGCGCTCCACGGCCTTCAGGGACGAGCCGCCGGTGGTGACCACGTCTTCGACGATGGCGACCTCCGCCCCGTCTTCGAGCAGCGAGCGGCCTTCAATCCACGCGCCGGTGCCGTGCCCCTTGGGCTCCTTGCGGACGATGAACGCCGGGACCGGCCAGCCGGCGAGATAGCTCACCGTGCTCACCGCAGACGCCAGCGGATCCGCGCCCAGGGTCAGCCCGCCCACCCCGCGCGAAGCGGGCGCGTGCTGGCGGATGGCGTCCAGAAGCAGCCGCCCCACCAGCCAGTGCCCTTCGGCGGTGAGGACCGTCTTCTTGCAGTCCACGTAGAAGTCCGACTCCATCCCGGAGGCCAGCCGGATCTTCTTCCGCTCGAACGAGCGCTGCGTGAGCAGCTCCAGAAGCCGCGCGCGGTCGCGGGCGAAGGGGTCGGTCACCGCCGCCCCTCCAGGTACGCCACCAGCTCGGACGAATACCGGAGCTGCTCGAGCAGCTGATCCTGTCTGGCGCGGTCCAGCCCTTCGAACGCCTCGGCGAGCAAGGAGAGATCCTGGTTGATCTCCCCGAGCCGCAAGGTCACGTCCTGCGCCAGCTCCTCGGCGTCTATCTCCTGTTCGCCCACCGTCTCCGGCGCCAGGTCGTCTTCCGGCGACAGGGCCTTGTCCAACATGGAGCGGATGGAGGGCGTGAGCCGGTTCTCTTCGCCCAGCCGCGCCTTCACTGCGGTGAGCTCCGCGGAGGAGACCTCTCGCGCGTGGATGGCGGAGACGAGCGCCATCAGCAGCGCATCTTCGTCCGACAGATCCGTGTGCAACCGCGCCAGCACCCGGTCCCGCTGCAGGAAGCGCAGGGCCGCCACCCGCCGGAAGCCGCAGATGATCTGGAACCTGTCGGGCGGCTTGAGGCGGATGTCCACGGGGAAGAGCTGCCCCAACCGGGCGATGTCGGTGGCGAGCAGCGACAGGTCGCCTTCGGGGCGGATCTGGAAGGTGTCGTCTTCGTCCACCCGGTCCAGGGCGATCATCGCCGGGGCCACCGGGTGGCGGCGAAGGCGCGGATGATCCGGCAGCGGCGGCGCCTCGGGCGGCGAGGCCGGCACGTCCACCGGGCCCGCGGGCGGGTTCACCGGCACGTCTGCGGGGGTCTCGGGCGCGTCCTCTCCGCCAGGCGAGATCTCCTGCGGCGGCGCGCCGGCAAGGCCCTCCTCGACGCGGGCCTCGCCTGCAGCTTCGGCCTCGGCTTCGGCTTCGGTTTCGGCCTCGACCTCATTGACCGGCTCGGCCGCAGGGGACGGCGCCGCCGAAGCGGGCTCCGCAGCGCGCTGCGGTGCGGCGTCTTCGTGCGGGACGGAGGGCTCCTCGTGATCCACGTTCATGGCGGCTCGCAGATTGCCCCATGGGGCCCCGCGCTCCAAGTCCTGCCAAAGGGGCTAGCGGCCCTTCTTACGGACGACCAGCTTCTTCCTGGCCTGCGACGCCAGGTTGGGCGCCGAGGGAGGCAGCGGGCGCGACTCCGGCTTCGGCGGCGGGGCCGGCGGCCTCGCCTCCGCCTTCTTCTCAATGCGCGTGGGCGGAGGCGGCGGCCGCGGCGGCGCCGAGGGCGCTGACGGCCGGGCGGTGCTCTGCGCGGGACGGGGCGCCGCGGTGGCGGGCCGCGCCTGGCGGGCAGAGGGCTCTGCGTTGCCCATGTCCACGCGGCCGCGGAAGCTCGCGCCGTCCACGATGATCACGCGCGGCGCCCGGATGTCACCCACCATCCGGCCTTCGCGGGTCAATTCCACGCTCTCGGTGGCGGTGATGTTCCCCACCACCACGCCGGAGACCACCGCGTTGCGGACCGACACGTCCGCCTTCACGATGCCCGACGTCTCCACGATCAGCGTGCGGCTGAGGGAGAGCTCCCCCTCCACCCGGCCGCGGACCGTGAGGTCCTCGTCACCGGACAGCTTGCCGCTGATGAGGATGGACGGGCCAATGACCGTCGCGTCCGGCCCGCCGCCCACGTCCTTGTTGGTGGCCATGGTGTCAGCGGCCCTTCACGTCCATGTCGACGTTGCCCTTGAAGGACGCACCGTCGGCGATGAGGATGCGCGGGGCCTTGATGTCCCCCACCACGCGGCAGTCGCTCTTGAGCTCCACCTTGTCGGTGGCGGTGATGTTGCCCGTCACCCGCCCGCCAATCTCCACGTTCTGGGTCTCGATGTCCGCCTCCACCACTCCGGAGGACTCCACCATCAGGCTCTCCTTGAGGGAGATGCGGCCCTTGACCGTGCCCTGAATCACCAGGTCCTCGTCGCCGGAGATCTCTCCGTCGATGACGATGCTGGATCCGATCACCGTGTTCGCCATGGTTCCCCTCCCCGGCCCTGCGGGCCTACAGCCCGTCCGGGAGTTTGACTTCCATCTCAATGGAGCCGTTGAACACGGCCCCGTCTTCAATCACCACGCGCGGCGCCTTCACGTCGCCCGAGACCCGCGCTGACGCGTTGATGGCCACCCGCGACCCCGCGTCGATGTTGCCGGACGCCTCGCCGTTGATGGTCAGCTCATCCGCGCGGATGTCTGCCTGCACGTTGCCGGTGGATTCGATGGTCAGGTGGTTCTTGAGGTTGACCTGCCCCTCCACCCGCCCTTCGATCACCAGGTCCTCGCCGCCCGACAAGCTGCCCCGGATGACGATTCCCTTCCCGATGACCGTCTGATCAGCCATTCATCCCCTCGCCTGGAAGTGCGCGGCACCGTACGTCATAGGTGCTTGGAAATCCAGCGAGAGATATCCGCGAAAACCTCCTCACGGCCCAGATCATTCATGGGCTCGTGAAGCATCCCCGGGTACTCCTTGAAGGTCTTGTCCTCGCTGCCGGCGCGCTCGAAAAGTCGATGCGCAGCGGACGGCGCGGCCACGGTGTCCCCGCTCCCGCAGAAGAGGAAGAAGGGCACTTCGAGCCCGGGCGCGTCCGCCATCGCCTCGGCCTGCGCGCGGTTGGACTCCTCGAACCAGCGCGGGGTGACGGTGCGGTTGTAGAGCGGATCTTTGGCCACCGTCCGCAGGGCCTCCGGATCCCGCGTGAGCTGCTCCAGCTCGATCTCACTGGGCACCGGCATCCACGGGACCACCCGGCCCACCAGCTTCGCCGCCAACACCTTCACCTTCGGCGGGATGATGGCCAACTGCAGATACGGCGCCGAGAGCACCAGGCCCGAAAGGCCTTCGGGCCTTCGCTTCTGCCACGCCAGCGCCATCAGCGCGCCGTGGCTGTGCGCGAGCAGGAAGGTCTTCTTCTCCCCTGCCTCCCTGCGCACCCGCGCCCAGAAGTCCTCGAGGTCGCCGAGATAGTCACTGAAGCGGTCCACGTGTCCGCGCCGCCCGCCGGACTGCCCGTGGCCCCGGTAGTCGAAGGCGTGGACCCCGAAGCCATCCGCGACCAGCGCGTCGATGACCCCGCGGTAGCGGCCGCAGTGATCCGCGTATCCATGCACCACGCCCACGTGCGCCTTCGGGTCCTCCGGAAGATCGCTCTCCCAGAACAGCCGCAGGTTGTCGCGGGCGCTGAAGAACCCCTCCTCGTGACGCGCCATGCGCCCGACTATCAGCGCCCCGCGGACCCTGACGCAATGCCCTTGAGCTTCTTCTCGATCCCCGCCCGCAGGGCCCGCGCGTCCAGGGGCTCCTCGCCGCGGGTGAGCGCGTCCAACGCCTGCCGGTACGCCTGTGCCGCGTCCTGCAGCCGGTCCGCCTTGAGGTACGCGTCCCCCAGGTGCTCGAGGATGACCGGCTCGTCCGGCTCCAGCCGGCTCGCGCGCTCGAGCACCTCCACGGCCTGCGCGACCTCACCCTTGCGGAAGTGGATCCACCCCAGGGAGTCCCAGTACGCGCCGCTCTGCGGCTCCAACTCCAGCGCGCGGCGGACCATCACCTCCGCCTCCGCCATGTCCCGCCCATGGTCCGCGAGCACGTAGCCCACGAAGTTGAGCGCCGCCGCGTCGTCCGGGTTTCTGCCCAGGTGGCCGCGCATCAGCTCCAGCGCCCGGTCCAATTGCCCCGAGCGCTCGTGGGCGGACGCGAGCTGGAACGTGAGCGCGCGCTCCTGCGGCAGCTCCGTCACCGCCTGCTCGAGCAGCGACACCGCCTCCTTCGCCCGCCCCTGCCGCTGCAGATTCTGGCCCAGCCCGGCATAGACCTCCGGGGCCCGCCACTTCGCCAGCGCCGAGCGCAAGAGCCGCTCCGCCTCCTTGAGCGCCCCGGACCGCTCGAGCGCGCGCGCCCACGGCGGATACACCGCGGGGTTGTGCGGCTGCACCCGGGACATCTGTTCGAAGAGGTCCTGCGCCCGGGTGTGATCTCCACACAGGGACAGGGACGCGCCCTGGCGCATCCGCGCTTCGAAGTAGAGGTCTGCGCCCTCCGGCACGAGCCCGTAGGCCTGGGCTGCCTTCTGACAGTCGCGCTGCTTTTCGTGCAGAAGGCCCACGTAGAAGGACAGGCGGGGCTCGGCGCCCGGGCGGGCGCGCGCGCGCTCCAGGACCTCCACCGCTTCGGGGAGGTGCTCGTGGGTGAGCCACGCGAAGGCGATCTGCATCACCGTCTGGGGGTCCTGTGTCAGGGACAGCGCGCGGTCGAACCAGGCGTGGGCCCGCGCCTTCTGGCCCATCCGCAAGGCCGCTCTGCCGGCCGCGGACAGGAGCGGCACGTTGTCCGGGTCCCGCTGCAGGGCCTGGGCGTAGGCGCGCTCCGCGTCTTCGAGCCGGTCCTGGCCTTCGTACAGCGAGGCCAGCTGCGACCAGGCCTCATAGTCCCCGGGGAAGACCTCCACCGCCCGCGCGAACATCTTCTCTGCGCGCCGCGCGTCCCCGCGCTCGGAGAACACCATCCCCAGGAGGCGGAACCCGCGCGAGTCATCCGGCACCACCTTCGCCAGCGCCTCCACCGCCGCCACCGCCCCGTCCGGCCGGCGCGCCTCCAGCTCCACCTGCGCCAGCGTGAAGTAGGCGTCCGGCTCTTCGGGGAGGAGGCGGATGGCCCGCTTCAAGTGCACCCGCGCCCGCGCGAGCTTGCGGCCTTCGGAGAGCACCCGGCCCATCAAGAGATGCGCCCTGGCGTGCCGGGGGTGGGTGTCGAGCACGCGCCGCAAGGACCGCTCCGCGCGCTGCAGGTCCCCCACCCGCGCGTACTCCTCCGCCATGGTCACCAGGAGGTAGGGGCTGCCGTCGTCGGTGACCAGCGCCAGCCGCAGCTCGTCCAGCGAGCGGCGGTGCTCCCCTTCGTGGTGGAGCAGGCGCGCCTTGAGGAAGTGCGCGTAGCTGGCGCTGGACGCGTAGTTCTCTCCAGATTCGCGCGAGGAGCGGATGGCCTCCTGCATCGCCTGGGCGTCCACGCCGGGCTTCGGCTTTCCCCTGGGGGTGGCCGCGCACCCGAACACGAGCGCGAGACAACACAGCGCTGTGTTCAGGGAGAGGCGCGGCATCCGGCGCCGATTCTAGCCGGGCCCGCCGCCCTCTGCAGGCCCCGGCGGCGGTCCGCCCTCGAGCGCCGTCTCCAGCACGACGTCCGCAGGGCCCTCTCCGGGCGCGCACACTGTCGGCCGGTAGCGCACCGCGTGCTCGGCCTCCACCAGCGGCAGCACCCGGGCCAGTGACGCCTCCGCCTCGGGCACGGTGCACTCCGGCAGGGCGAGCACGAACAGCCCTTCGCCCAGGTGGCCGAGCACGTCCGAGGCCCGGAGCGCCCCGCGCAGGTGCGCCGCCACCGCGCGAAGCCCGTCCGGCTGGTTCCCGGGCGGCCTGAGGACGGCCATGGTCAAAGGACGCGCGTACCGCCTCGCCCGCGAGAGCTCCTGGCCCAGCCGCGACATGAAGCCGTCCCGGTCCAGAAGGCCCGTCTCCGGGTCGCTTCCCACCAGCCGCAGGAGGGACTGGCTCCGGGCCAGCTCCCGTTCGGTCTGGCGAAGGCGCAACGCCCGCTCCGCGCACGCGAGCAGCTCCAGCGCCTGGAACGGCTTGGCGAGGTAGTCCACCGCGCCGAGGTTCAGCGCGCGCAGCTTGTCCGCCACCCCCTGGTGCGCGGAGAGGAGGATGACCGGGATGTCCGCGGTGTCGGTGGAGCCCTTGAGCGCCGCCGCGGCGTCCAGCCCGTCCAGCCGGGGGAGGAACACGTCCATCACCACCAGGTCCGGCATCAGCGCCCGCGCCTTGGCGAGCCCCTCTGCGCCGTCCCGCGCCACCTCCACCCGGTAGCGGGACCGGAGGATCTCCGCGACGACGGCGGCGACCTCCGGTTCGTCCTCCACCACCAAAACCCGCGGCGCGTCCTCCGCGTCCGACACAGGCGAGGAGGCCTGCGCCCGCGACGAGGCGTCCTTCGCCATGGGCAGGGTGAACTGGAAGACCGCACCGCTGCCCTCGGCGTTCTCCGCCCAGATCTCCCCGCCGTGCAGCTCCACGAACTCGCGGCAGATGGCCAGGCCGAGGCCGGTGCCGCCGGGGCCGTGGCGGTAGCGGTCGAACACCAGGTGGAGCTGCTCCTCTTCGATGCCGGAGCCGTTGTCCTCCACCATCACCCGCGCCACGTCCCCGTCCGGCCGCCGGTGGCGCTGGGCCCGCACCACCACCTGCCCGCCTTCGGGGGCGTGCTGGATGGCGTTGCCGATGAGGTTCTCGAGCACCTCGCGCAGCTTCACCTCGTCACCCAGCAGCTGCAGGGACTCCGGCGTCTCACTGCGCAGGGCCACGCCGCGCTCGGCGGCGAGGATCTCCATCTCCTGCGCCGTCTCCTTGCACAGCTCCGCGATGTCGAGCGTCCGCGGCTCCAGGGACAGCCGCCCCTGTTCGCCCTTGCCGCGCTCGAGCAGGGTCTCCACCAGGTCCAGGATCTTCCGGCCCTGCCGGACGATGGCGTCCACCGACGCGCGCTCCTGCTGGTCCAGGTCCGTGTCCTGGAGCAACCGCCCATGGCCCAGGAGCACGTTCAAGGGCGAGCGCAGGTCGTGGCTGCAGACGGCGATCATCTCGTCCTTGAGCCGGTTGAGCTCCTTGAGCCGCTTGTTGGCCAGGGTGAGCTCCTGGTAGCGGTCCACGTACGCGCTCTCGAGGTCGTCCCGCTTGCGCTTGAGCGCCTGGTGCAGCCGGGCGTTGCGCACCGAGCCCGCCAGCGCCGCCGCCACCGCCTGCGCGAACTCCAGCTCTTCGCGGCCGAAGGCGCCGTCCGTCCGCGACAGCCGCAAGAAGAGCGCGCCCAGCAGGTCCTCCTGGCAGATGAGCGGCTGCACGAGGATGCTCTTGATGCCCAGGGGAAGGATGTGGCGGCGGACCTCGTCCATCAACGGATCCCGCGAGGCGTCATCCACCTTCACCGTCTGCCGCGTCTCCAGGGCCCGCCGCAGCTCCGGGTAGCGCGCGAGGTCCAGGGAGAGGGGCGCGCCCTGGGGCAGGTCACAGGAGGCGACCACGCGGGCGGTGCGCGGTCCGCCGGACTCCACGAGGATCACCGAGCAGCGGTCTGCGGCCACCACCTTGGCCACCTTGTCCACCGCGAGCCCGAGGATCTGATCCAGCTCCAGGGTGGAGGTGGCCGACTGGGCAATCTCCAGCAGGGTCTCCATCCGCAGCGCGGTGGCCTGCTCCCGCTCCATCAGGCGGCGGGCGCGCAGCGCCGTCTCCAGCCGGACCGACAGCTCTTCGTCCGAGTGGACCCAGTCATCCACCCCGAGCGCGCGCACGTCCTCGAGCGCCAGCCCCGCCACGTGGGCGAGGACGGGGAGCTCGCGCAGGGACTCGGAGGCGCGGACCACCGCGAGCGCGTCGGTGGCGCCTTCACCGGGCGCGACGAAGATCACCTCCGGCCGCAGCAGCGAGGCCACGTCCAGCACCTGGCCGGGCCGGGCCGCCGCCCTCACCGAGTAGCCGCGCTGGGTCAGCCGGTCCACCAGAGGCTCGGTACCCGACGGCGGCCCCACCACGAGGACGCGCCCGCGCACCGCGCCTGCGGCGGCGCTCACGGCTGCCCTGCCAGACCAGAGGTGAACATTCGGGCGCATTATGCCTTTGCGCAGGCCTCCGCGACCAGAACTCATCCTCCCGATTGCACCTGCGGCCCCGGCTGGATCCCGCACAAAAGCCCGTGGTTCTGCAACGTTGTGAGGTCTTCGGGTGGGCATATACTCACGCGCTGGAAAGGCGCCCCATGAATTACCGCTCTCTCACAGCCGCTCTCCTGCTCGCGCCGTGCGTCGCCCTGGCGCAGTGGGACGACTGGAGCAGCTTCCCCGCCGCCCCGCCGCCGCCGCCGAAGGCGGGCGAGCCTGCCCCCAGGCCCAGGGACCCGCCCCCCGCGCCGAAGGGCGCCGAGAAGGAGAAGGCGAAGGCGAAGGAGGGGGACGGCAAGAAGGACGCGCGCAGCGGGGACGAAGCGTTCGTTCCTTCGGATCCGTTCGTCCCTGCGAACCCCTTCGGGACTTTGGCCCCGGGTGAGAGCGGCGCTGGCGCGGACGGACCGCCGCCTCCGCCGGCCTGGGGAGACGCGGCCCCGCCGCCGGGCGCCGAGGACGGACAGGCGCCGGGCGAAGAGCCGCGGGTCATCTCGCACGAGGAGAAGGAGGTCCTGGATGGCGAGCCGCACAGCCCGGCCACCCGGAAGAACGGCTGGACCGCGCTCTCCAACCGGCGGGTGACCCCCTCTGCGGTGGGCGCCTCGGGGCTGCTGAATACCTCCAGCGCGGCGCTGGGGCCGAAGAACATCCTGCGCTTCGGCGTGCTGGGGGAGTACTTCGCGCGCGGAGACTTCCCCGTCCGCGGCGCCAGCCACGTGCGCTCGGCGGGGACCTTCTCCGCGTCGTGGGTGCCGCTGACGTGGTTGGAGGCGTACCTCGCCTACGGGGCGAGCGCGAACAGCAACTCCTTCTCTTCGCCCACGCTGATCCAGACCCTGGGCGACGTGAACCTCGGCGCCAAGGTGAGCCGGGAGTGGACGAAGGGGCTGTACGCCGGCCTCGACCTGCGGGCGCTGTCCTTCCCCGGCGTGGGCAGCCAGGACGTGGGCGGCTACGCGTGGGGGTTTGCGCCCAGGGCCATCCTCACCTGGGACGTGCGCCGGGTCGCGCCGAAGGTCCCCCTGGTCCTGCACTTCAACGCCGGCGTGCAGTTCGATGGCACAGGCTCCCTGGTGCGAGAGCACACGCTGGACGCCGCCGAGGAGTTCGCGCTCGGCGTGCATCGGTACCACCGGTTCGTCGGCGCGGCGGCGCTGGAGGCGCCGATGCCCTTCGTGACCCCCTTCGTCGAATACGACCTGGGGCTGCCGCTGGGCGTGGAGGGCGGCGAATTGGAGTCCCCGGACGGCGTGAGCCGGGTGCCGGTGGATCACGCGATGCCGCAGAAGGTGGGGCTGGGGTTGAAGGTGACGGCCTTCAAGGACCTGACCCTGGTCACCGGCGCGCAGCTGGGGCTCGCGCGCACGGTGGGGCTGGGAGTGCCGGCCACGCAGCCGTGGAACGTGTACCTGGGCGCGTCGTTCAACGTGGACCCCTTCGGGCTCGGCAAGACGCGGGTGGTGGAGACCCTGCGCGAGCGCACCGTGGTGGAGGCGGTCCCCGAGGCGCCGAAGAAGGGCAAGGTGGAGGGCATCGTCCTCGACAAGGAGACGCAGAAGCCCATCCCGGGGGTGATCGTCGCCATGGTGGGCGCCGGGCTGCCGCCCGTGGCGTCGGACGCGCCGGCGGGCCGGTTCCTCACCCATGATCTCGGCGAGGGGCCGGTGACGCTTCTGGCCGCCAAGGACGGGTACAAGCAGGCGCAGCAGGAGGTGATGCTCGCCGCCGGGCAGACCGCGCAGGTGCAGCTCGTCCTCGAGCCGGAGGCGAAGCTGGCCCACTTCCTCGTGACCGTCTCCGGAGGCGAGAAGACGAAGGCCCCGGTGGCCGCGCAGGTGAAGTTCAAGGGGCCGGTGGAGGAGGCCGTGTCCACCGACGCAGGCGTGGGTGACGCCAGGCCGCTGGACGTCCCGCCGGGCCGCTACCTCGTGAACGTGGTCTCGCCCGGGCACCTGGCGCAGACCCGCGAGGTGCAGGTGTCCGAAGACGCGCAGATGAAGCTGCACTTCGACCTCGAGCCGGAGCCGAAGAAGCGGCTGGTGGTGGTGCGCGAGGACAAGATCGAAATCCTCCAGCAGGTCCACTTCGCCACCAACAAGGCCACCCTGCTCCCCCGGAGCCACGGCCTGCTGAACGAGGTGGTGGACGCCATCGTCACGAACGACATCTCGCGCATCCGGGTGGAGGGCCACACCGACAACCGCGGCGGCAAGGCGCGCAACAAGACCTTGTCCGAAGAGCGCGCGCGGTCGGTGGCGGACTACCTGGTGAAGCAGGGCATCGACCCGGGCCGCATCGAGACCTCCGGCTTCGGCGACGAGCGCCCGGTGGCGCCCAACCTCACCGCCCGGGGCCGCGAGTTGAACCGCCGGGTGGAGTTCCACATCATCGCCCGGTAGCGGTTCGCCATCGCGCCCTTCAGGAGAGCCCCATGAACGTGCGCATGCCCGTGCGCCTGCGGCTGTGGCAGCCCGTCGTCTTCGCCCTCGCCGCCTTGGCGGGTGGCGCGGTGGGCTGCGGTGATGATCCCACCCCGCTGCCGCCGGACCCGCCGCGGGTGACGGTGGCGCCCGTGGGCACCAGCGTGGCGGACACGCACCTGGCGGTGAACATCACCGTCTCCGGCTGCGAGGCGGTGAAGGCGCTGTCCCTGTGGAACCGGGATGTGCACGTCACCGACGTGGCGTGGACGCAGAACCCCACCCGGGTGGAGATCCAGCCCAACCAGCTGCGCTACCACGACGGGCTCGCGGCGGACCTCGCGCTGGTGGCGCGGGTCACCTGTGACGACGACCGGCAGAACGCGTCCTCTCCCGCCGGCGTCCGCTTCCTCCCGGTGGCGGAGGTGCTCCGCGCCGCTCCCGGCGGCCAGGTGGTGACGGACGTGTTCTGGGCGGACGGGCTGGACGCGAACGTGGGCTTCATCGGCTGCAGCGGCAGTCCCTCCGCCGGCAACAACGCGCTGGTCCGCGTGAACCGGCAGGGCGAGGTGGTGGCCTTCAACAACTCGCTGCCCTTCCCCTGCACCGCCGCGCTGTGGGTCACCGACCTGCACCTCGAGTCGTTCAAGCGCTGGGCGGTGGAGCCGGGCGTGGGCGCCTTCGCCTTCAACCCCGGGACCCTGCAGATCACCGGGCAGTTTCTGGGCGGGGTGCAGAACCTCACCGTGGGCCCGGACGGAGACGCGCTCCTCTACACCGCCGGCGGCGGCACCGAAGCGTTGCACCGGGTGCACCACGAAGCGCCGTCTTTGCCCGCCTGGAGCTACACCCCGGCGGGCTTCGTGATGGGGAACGTCGGCATCCATCCCACGTTGGGCATCTACCTGCCGGTGTGGATGAACAAGGTGGGGCAGTACCAGGGGACGGTGGGGGTGGAGCGGGTGGCGTACGACAGCGGGGCCAACCTGAGCCAGCCTGTGCCCATGAAGATCGTCCAGTACGGGCTGGGGGACGCGCCGCCCATTCCGCCGGCGGCCTTCAGCGCGGACGCGAGCCTCGTCTACTTCCCGTTCCAGACCGCCGCGGGGCAGAGCACCGTCATCGCCTGCGCCACCAACCCGCAGGGCGAAGGCTGCAGCGGAGGGAACCTCGCGTGGCAGCGGACCTTGCCGGGCAACGTGATGTTGACGGTGCCGTTCAACCAGAACGCGCTGCTCGCCGCGGTGGCGCCGCAGCACACGTGGTTTCTGGACGCGGCCACCGGGAACGTCCTCAACCGCGACGGGCTGGCGGTTCAGCCCGAAGGCTCGCTGGTGACGATGGGCGTCCTGCCCGGGCAGGGGCGGGAGTTCTACCTGCTCAACGGCTCCGGTCTGCCGGGCACCTTCCCCAGCGAGCTCGTCGCCGTGGACGATCCGTCATTCGGGGTCCTGTACCGGTACGCCGCGCACGGCACCACGTTGATGGCGGGGTTGGATGACTCAGGCCAGGCCTGGCTCCGGGTGGGGCCAGACCTGGTGAAGCCGTTGCCGCTGGTGGAGTACCAGCTCGTCGTCGGCCGGTAGGCGAAGGCCGGGCGCAAAGGACCCGGCCCTGCTTCAAGCTGGCCGCTACAGGCGACCGACTACAGGCGCATCCCCGCGACCCAGGCGAGCACGTCCAGCGAGGACACCACCCCGACCACGCGTCCGTCCTTTGCCACCACCGGCAGGCCGTGGAGCTGGTGCTCTGCCATGACCTCCGCCGCGCGGCTGACGGTGGCCGACTCCTGGAGCGTCATCGGCATGCGGGTCATCACGTCTTCGGCGCAGATGGGTGCGGACTCCTCGTGGGCGCCCGGGAAGGCGCGGGAGCGGTAGGTGGTCTCGGTCATGGACTCCGCTTCGATCTCCTCGATGACGTCGGTCTTGCTGACGATGCCCACCACCTTCCCGTCGCGGGTCACCACCGGGACGCGGCTGATGCGGTTGGCGAGGAACAGCTCCACCACCGCTTCCACCGAGGTCTCCGGGTGCACCGTGATCGGCTCGCGCGACATGATGGCGCTGACCGGAACCCTGTCGGAACCGCCGCGGGCCTTGCGGGTGTCCTGCTCCTCGTTGATGGCGGTCTTCTGCATCGCTTCCTCCCGTGTTGGGCCGCGTCGTGCGGCCGGCGGGATGACGTAGAGCAAGGTGCGCGCCATTCGTTCTGAGAGTGGGAAGGCGCGCTGGGCATGCAACGTGTGCGGCCCCCCGGGGGGGCGGCGCAGACGTTGCGCGCTCGGGGAGGGCGCAGCCGGTCCTGACCGCTGGCGCGTGCCTTGCCAGAGAAAGATCCCACCGCTTCGGAAGGAGATCTCCATGCGCCTGCCTACCCTCCCAGCCGCCGTCCGGCAGAAGGCGGTCTGAACATGCGTGCGCTGCTCTGTTACCTGGCCTTCACCGCAGTGGCCGCGGGGTTGGTGGTGGCGCGAGACGCCTTGGCGGAGAGCCCCTGCGCGAGCGCGGTGGCCCAGACCGACGTCTCGTACGAGGAGGTGCCCCGCGGGGCGGCCCTCACCTTCGTGACCGCCGGAGATGTGGCAGAGGTTCGCCGCCGGGTGAAGGCGCGCGCCACCGAGGTCGAGGTCTGTCCGTGCTGCAAGGATCACCCGTGCACGGTGGAGGCGGTGTGCCCGAGGTGCCAGCGGTTCGAGGCGAAGAAGCTGCCTGCGCACCGGAGCCGGACCGAGGAGATTTCGGGCGGCATGCGGCTCGTGGTCACAGCCGAGCGCGCAGGAGATGTGACCGAGCTGCGCAAGAAGCTGCAGGCGCAGGTGCGCAAGATGCAACTTCAGGCAGGGACCTGCCAGTAGCGAGAGGTTGAGGTGGCTCGTGTCCGGGGCGGCTGTGCGGGTAGGGAGCCTGGTAGCCCTGATCGCTCGGGTGGGGCTGTGGGCGTCCCAGCCGCTTGCGCCGCGGCTCGCGGCCGGCGACTGAGGCGGCGCGTCTTCGTTCGACCACAGGCTCACGGGGGACAGTGAGGAAGTGAAGGCTGGCCAGGGCCGTGGCGAAGGCTTGTCTCTGAGGGGGCGGGGCTCCTGGCGCCCCTGCCGCCTCCCACCCGTTGAGCGCCTTCGTCGCGCGGTTCCTGCCCGAAGGTGCGGGTGACAGCCCGTCGCAACCGCGTGAGAGAGTGAACGGCTCTCGAGTGCACGGCCGTGCGCGGCCACTCGCTGCGCTGGGCGCCCCTCCCCCCGCACGTTCGCGCCCACGCTCGCTGTGGTGGATTCTCAGCCACGCTGTGGTGGATCATCCACCACAAGGCCGGGTGCGCTGACGTCGAGGGAAGGGCGTCCCTCCCTCAAAGGCAACACGAACATCTAGAAGGTGACCCTGCCGATGCAGCCGGGGCGGTGGTCGTGGCTCGGTCGCCCCTGAGCAGCCGCCCGAGAATCCCGAGCAGCCCACCGGCGCTCCGACCGCCGCTTCACCCACTCACCCTGCTCGCATCCAGGAGGGTTCTGACGCTGCCTGACGCTGCAGTCGATCGCGCCGTCGCACGCCGACGCCGACGCCCCCTGTCCCCCGACGCTGATCTCGAAGCTGCGATCGCACGCGCCGTCGCGCGGCCAGACCCACGCCGCCCAAGCGCCCGCTCCTCCCATCGACGCTGGTCTTGAAGCCGCGGTCGACGGCGCCGTCCCGCGGCGAGGCCGACGCCGTCACCGCGCGACGAACAAGCCGCAGCCGCCGGGGCGCAACGCCGCCGTCACTGCCCCCGGCGCGCGACGAGCAGGGCTTCACGATTCCCGGCCGGCCCGGTGATGGACGAATCCACCACGCCCTGCACCAAGAGCCCCTCGCCCTCCACGAACCCTCGCACCTTGTCGATGCAGGCCTGCCGTGCCGCTTCGTCCCGGACCACGCCGCCTTTGCCCACGTGCTCACGGCCGGCCTCGAACTGCGGCTTCACCAGCGCCACCAGAAGCCCACCCGGCCGCAGCTTCGGCAGCACCGGCGGCAGCACCTGGAGCAGCGAGATGAAGCTCACGTCCACCACCACCACGTCGAGCGGCTCCGGCAGGTCCTCGTCGGTGAGGTGGCGCGCGTTCACCCGCTCCTTCGAGATGACACGCGCGTCCCTGCGCAGCTTCTCGTGCAACTGCCCGTAGCCCACGTCGACGGCGTAGACCTTCACCGCGCCCCGCTGCAGCAGGCAGTCGGTGAAGCCGCCGGTGGACGCGCCAATGTCCGCCGCCACCGCGCCGTCGACCTCGAGCCCGAAGTGCTCGAGCGCGCCCTCCAGCTTGAGGCCGCCGCGCGAGACATAGGGGAGGACCTCTCCCTTGAGCCGGACCTCGGCGTCCTCGGGGACCTGCGCGCCGGGCTTGTCCACGCGCTGCTCGCCCACCACCACCTGGCCGGCGAGGATCAGCGCCTGCGCCTTCGCGCGGGACTCCGCGAGCCCACGGTCGGTGACCAGCGCGTCCAGCCTGACCTTGCGCACCCGCGCCTTCACGACCGGAGCAGCTCCTCGAGCGCCTCCGACAGCCCCCGCGCGTCCAGGCCGAGCGCGGCCCTCTGCGCCCGCGCATCTCCGTGGCGGATGAAGCGGTCCGGCAAGGCCACGCAGCGCACCTTCGCCCTCACGCCTTCACGCGCGTACACCTCCAGCACCGCCGCGCCGAACCCGCCCTTCCCAGTCCCCTCCTCCACCGTGAGGACACCTCCCGCCGCGGCCGCGTCCCTCAAGGCATCCTCATCCAGCGGCAGCGCCCAGCGCGCGTCCAGCACGGCCACGTCCTGCCGCGTCCGCGCCATGGCCAGCGCCTCCAGGCCGAGATGACCAAACGACACCACCGTCGCCACCGCGCCGGAAGGCCGGTGCAGCCACCTCGCCCGCGAAGGCTCGGCCACGCCGGGCCAACCCTCGGGCACATCCGGCAGCGTGAGCCGGGGGAACCGCAGGGCCGCAGGCCCGCCGCGCGCCACCGCGTGACGGAGCAGCGGCGCCACGTCCTCCCCCACCACGGGCGAAAGCAGCGCCCCGTTGGGCGCCGCGCGGAGCAGGGGCACATCGAACGCGCCCTGGTGCGTGGCCCCGTCCGCGCCCACCAGCCCCGCGCGGTCCACCGCCAACACCACCGGGAGGTTCGGCAGGCACACGTCGTGGATCCACTGGTCCACCGCGCGCTGCAGGAAGGTCGAATAGAGCGCGCACACCGGCCGCAGCCCCCGCGCGGCCAGGCCCGCACAGAAGGACACCGCGTGCTGCTCGGCGATGCCCACGTCGAAGACCCGGTCCGGGAAGCGCTCCTTCAGCCCCACCAGCGCGCTGCCCTCCAGCATGGCCGGCGTCACCGCCACCACCCGAGGATCCTCCGCCATCAACGCCTCGAGCGCCTCGGCGAAGGCCTCACTGAAGGTGGCCCTCCCGCCGCGCGAGCGCACGAGCTTCCCGTCCCGCCACTCGAAGGGACCCATGGCGTGCCCGCGGGTGCGCACGTCCCCTTCCGCCTCCGCGAACCCGCGGCCCTTCTGCGTGCGCGCGTGGACCACCACGGGACGAAGGCTGCGCCGCGCCTCGGTGAAGGCGTCCACCAGCGCCCGCAGGTCGTGTCCGTCCACCGGCCCCAGGTACGTGTACCCGAGCGCCTCGAACAGCCCGCGCGCCTGGGGCCCTTCCAGGAGCCGGGAGATGGCGCCCACGTTGGCGGAGATGGACATCTGGTTGTCGTTGAGGACCACCACCAGCGGCCGCGACGCACAGGCGGCGTTGTTCAGGGCCTCGAAGGTGAGCCCGCCGGTGAGCGCGCCGTCTCCCATCAGCGCCACCACCCGCCCGTCGTCGTGGGTCAGCGCGTGCGCCTCCAGCATCCCCAGCGCCACGCTCACCGCGGTGCAGGCGTGTCCGGCGCCGAAGGCGTCATGCGGGCTCTCGGTGGGGTCCAGGAACGGCGCCACCCCGCCCTCCTGCCGCAGGGTGTCCATCCGCCCACGCCGTCCGGTCAGCAGCTTGTGCGCGTAGGCCTGGTGCCCCACGTCGAACACCAGCTTGTCCTTCGGGGACCGGAACACCCGGTGCATGGCCACCGTGAGCTCCACCGCCCCCAAAGACGCCCCCAGGTGCCCGCCCACGCGGCCACAGACCCGGACAATGGCCTCCCGCAGCTCCGCGCACACGCGCTCGAGCTCTTCGAAGGTCAGGTTGCGGAGCGCGCTCGGATCATCGATGCGGCCCTTCGCCGACGTCACGTCCGCCGCTCCACCGCGTACCGCGCCAGCGCCGCCAACAGGTCCGGCGAAGGCTCCAGGGGCCGCACCGCCCCGAGCGCCTTCTCCACCTCCGCCAGCGCCAGCGCCTTCGCGCCTTCTTGCCCCAGCAGCGCCGGATAGGTGGCGCGCCCCGCAGCCGCGTCCGCCCCGGTGGGCTTGCCCATGGCCTCGCTGCTGGCGGTCACGTCCAGCACGTCATCCGCAATCTGGAAGGCCAGCCCCACCGCCTCTCCGTACGCGCCGGCCGCCGCCACTGCGGCCTCGTCCGCGCCGCCCGCCAGCGCCCCCAACCGGCAGGAGGCGCGGATGAGCGCCCCGGTCTTCATCCGGTGCAGCCTCGTCAGGTACGCGAGCTCCGCCGGGCGGTCTTCGGCCACGTCGTAGACCTGCCCACCCACCATGCCCACGGCGCCCGCCGCCTGCGCCAGCTCCGAGGCGAGCCTGGCGCGCACGGGCTCGGGGCCGGTGGCGGTGAGCGCGAAGGCTTCGGTCAACAGCGCGTCGCCGGCGAGGATGGCCAGGGCCTCGCCGAAGACCTTGTGGCTGGTGGGCCGGCCGCGGCGCACATCGTCGTCATCCATGGCCGGCAGATCGTCGTGGATGAGCGAATAGGTGTGCACGTACTCGAGCGCGCACGCCGCGTCCTCCGCCACCTCGCCGCCGCCGCGGCTCTGCCTCGCCGCCGCGTCTGCGAACGAAAGACAGAGGATGGGCCGCAGCCGCTTGCCCGCGTCCAGGAGCGAATAGCCCATCGCCTCGACGAGCTTCGGCGGCGCCCGGCCCGCGAGCCGGGAGAGCCGCGACCTCAAGAGCGCCTCCACCCTCGCCTTGTGCGGCGCCAGCCTCCGGTCCAGTTCAGCGCTCATGTTCGGCGGTCTCCTCCCGGCGGGCGTCGAGCAGCGCGCGCAGCCGCGTCATCAGATCTTCGAAGTCCACCGGCTTGCTGAAGTACGCCGCCGCGCCGCACAGCAGCCCCTTCTCCACGTCGTCCGGCGAGGTGCGGCCGGAGAGGAACACCACCGGCACCTGGGCGAAGGCCTCGTTCTGCTTCACCGAGCGGCACAACTCGAACCCGTCCACCCAGGAGAGGTTCACGTCGAGGATGATCAGATCCGGCCGCTCCGCGTGCAACATGGCGATGAGCTTCAGCCCGTTTGCGGCGGGGAACACCTCGAAGCCTTCGAGCTGCAAAAGGCCCGTCAACATCTCGCGGGTCTCGCGGTCGTCTTCGACCAGGATCACCCGGTATGGCGCCTTGGACAAAGCCATGGCCGGGCCTCATACAGCGGCCCGCCACGCAGGCCTAGAACGGAACGTCGTCGTCCCCGGGGGGCGGGGGCTCTGGACGCGCCGCCGGCCGGGCAGGCTGCCTTGCGCCTTTGGCACCCGACGAAGCCCCGGCGGCGCCGGCACCGGCCCCGGCTCCAGCGCCCGGCTGCGGCAGCTCCAGCGGCGCCGTCTTCTCCTCACCCTCCGCCGAGAGCAGCTGCTCGATGCGCTTCTCCGCTTCGCCCAGGAGCCGCTCGCCGCGCCGCACGAGGCCGATGCCCTGCTCGAACGCCTTCAAGGAGTCCTCCAAAGACAGCTCCCCGCCCTCCAGCTTCTTCACCACGTCCTCGAGGCGCTCCACCACCTCGCCGTAGGTCGTCTCGGGGCCGGAGGCGCCCTTCTGCTCGCGGTCGCGTGCCATGGGGGCTTCTTCTCACGAAGCGGGGTCGGTCACCACCGCGGCGATGTCCTCGGTCCCCTTCCCATCCGGCGACAGGCGGATGGACAGCGCATCTCCCGGCTTCACATCCGAGGCGCGCCGGACGAGCTGCCCGTCCTCCTTGCGGAAGGTCACCGCGTACCCGCGCGCCATCACCGACAGGGGGCTCATCGCGTCCAGCTTCGCGGCCATCCCATGCAACGTCCGCCGCTCGTGCGACAGCCGCCGCGTCACCAGCGCCTCCACCCGCGCCCGCCGCTCGCCCAGGCGCCTGCGCCAGCCGTGCACCCGCGCCGCCGGAGACGCGCGCCACAGGGCCGCCCGCCCCTTCTCCAGAGGCTGCGCCTTCTTTCGGAGCCCCTCCTGCGCCGCCGCCCGGAGCCTTTGCGCGAGCTTCTGCAGCGCTTCACGCTTCTGCCGCAGCTCCGCCTGCGGGTGGTGACGGCCCAGCCGCTCGGACAGCGCCCGCAGGCCGTCACGCCGCGCGGCCACCGCGCGCCGGGTGCAGCGCGCGAGCGACTCGGCCTTGTTGGACAGGTGCAGCCGCCTCTGGCCCAGCGCGCGGGTGGGATCCCCGAGCCTCCCGTGCAGCCGCTCCAGCCGCTGCCGGTCCGCGAGCAGGTGGTGCGCCACCGCCTTGCGAAGCCGCCCCTCCCACGTCCCCAGCCCCACCTCCAGCTCGCGCAGGACCGGCGACAGCCGCTCCGCCGCCGCAGACGGCGTGGGGCAGCGCAGGTCCGCCACGAAGTCCGAGATGGTGAAGTCCACCTCGTGGCCAATGGCGGAGACCACCGGGACCGGGCAGGCGAAGATGGCGCGCGCCACCGCCTCCTCGTTGAAGGTCCACAAGTCCTCCACGCTGCCGCCGCCGCGCGTGAGGACGATCACGTCCACGTCCGTCCGCGACAGCCGCTCGATGCCCCGGACCACCTCCCGCGCCGAACCCTCCCCCTGCACCCGCGCGTCCGCCACCAGCACCGAGAGCCTCGGGTGCCGCGTGTGCAGCACCCGGAGGAAGTCTCGCAGCGCGGCGCCGGTGATGGAGGTCACCACCCCGATGCGCCGGGGAAGAAAGGGCACCGGCCTCAACGGCCGCACCCGCCGCTCCCCGAAGAGCCCCTCTGCCTGCAGCCGCTCCTTGAGCTGCGCGAAGGCCACCGCCAGCGCGCCCTCTCCCACCGGCTCCAGGCGCGAGGCGATGAGGCTGTACCGGCCCTGCGGCTCGTAGACGTCCACGCTGCCTTCGGCCACCACCTCCATGCCTTCGCGCAGGCGGAACTTCATCCGGGCGGCGGTGCTCGCCCAGACCTTGGTGTCCAGGCACGCCTCCTTGTCCTTGAGGCTGAAGTAGAGGTGGCCGCGCACGTTGGGGCCCCGGAACCCGGAGACCTCTCCGCGCACCAGCACCCGCGGAAAGCCGCTCTCCAGGGTGCCCTTGATCTGCCGGGTGAGGTCCCCGACGGACAGGATCTGCCGCTCCCGGACGGGGGCTGCCCGCGGCGCGTCTTCGGCTGCGGTCTTTGGGGCGGTCTTTGCGGCGAGCTTCGGCCCAGGTTCGCGCGCAGCCGCCGGCGCGGGCTCGGGCCTGGGTTCGGGCTCGGCCTTGCCTGCCCCGAAGAGGTCCCCCTGGCTGGCCTTGCGGCCCGGGGCCTTCGACATCACCGTTCCAGGTTGGCGAGCCGGCTCTTGGCCTTGCCGTGGTACTCGTCGCCCGGCGAGGTCATCACCATCACCTCGCGGTACTTCACCGCGGCGTCATCCGGGCTGGTGGGCTCGAGCTGGTAGCCCAGCATGTACACGTCCCGCGCCTTGCCCGAGACCTCCTGGACGATGGCCTGCGACGGCGCGTGTCCCGGCTCCGCCTGCAGCGCCTTCTTGGCCCAGTCCATGGCCTTGCCCCACTGGCCGGCGACCTTGGCCGCGGAGGCGTTCTTGTAGAAGGCGGTGGCAGCGCGGGTGCCGGCGACCTGCCCCATCTTGCTGCGGCGCCCATCTCCGATGCTGCGGTCCAGCTTCATCAGGCGGTCCAGCCCGCGCACGTCGAGCTCCTCCACCCGCTTGTAGAGGGCGGCGAACTCCCGGATCTCCTTGGCGAGGTCCCGGCACTTGCGGTCCTTGCCGCCGCACGCGTCCGCCATGGCCAAAGCGCCGGTGACGTCTCCGTCCAGGTAGCGGTCGATGACCGGGACCCACGGCTTGGGCGCCGGGCCCACCACCACCACCGGTGGCGCGTCGATGATCTCGATCTGCCGGGCGGCGTTTTCGCTCACGATCTTCGCGTCCCGGTGCTCCGGATCCACCCGGAGGATGTCCCCCGAGATCTCCTGGGCCTTCACGTATGCGGCGCGGCGGACGTCCTTGTCGCCCACCGCGTTCATCAGCGTCATGGCCTCACGCAGCTGGCTGGTCAGCGCCTTGTCCAGGCCGGACTTCACGTCCCGCAGCTTCTCGAACTGCTGGGTGCTCTTGACCTTGCCGATGGCCGCCGCCGCGTCCCCCAGCCGCAGGGCCTTCAGCGCCGCCTCCGCGTCCGCGAGGTACTGCTGGTTGGGGATCTCGATGTTGGCGCGGTCCAGGTAGTCCTTCACGCCGGGATAGTTCGGCGCCCGGGCGATGATCTCCTCGAACTTCACCTTGGCGTCCGTCCACTGCCCGTCGCGGACGAGGTTCTTCCCGTCCTGAAAGATGGTGGCCAGCTCCCCGCGGCGGGCCTGCTCGACGAGCTGCTGCGCCCTCAGCGCCTCCGCGTTCCTGTCCGACACCACCTTGGCGGTGACCAGCCCGCCGAGGATCACCACCCCCGCCACCGCGGAGAGCAGGATGATCTTCTTCTTCCTGGCGGGGTCCATGGCCGGCGCGCCGGACCGGTTCAGCCGCGCCCGGACGTCCGGCCGCCCCGCCTGTGACCTGCGGGCGGGCACCTCGCTGCGGCGGGCCGGCAGCGCTCTGGGGGCGGTGGCGTTCGCCACGTCCTCGAAGGTGAACTCGCTGTCGCCTGCGGTGATGACGTCCCCGTTGTGCAGCGCGGTCGGCGCCTCCAGCCGCTCTGCGTTGAGCAGGGTGCCGTTGCCGCTGCCGAGATCGCTGATCTCCCAGCCGCCTGCGCCCTTCTGGACGCTGAAGTGCCGGCGGGACACCGAGGTGTCCGGAACGGAGATGGGGTTCTCGTTGGCGCGGCCGGCGACGATCTCCTCGTCCCCGGAGAGCGGGAACTCGGTGCCGGCCTTGGGCCCGGCGGTGCAGACGAGGCGGGCTTCAGAGGCGCTGCCGCCCCGGACGGCTGGCCTCGAGCCAGAGCCGGGGACGGCGCGCTGGGCGCCCGTGGAGCGGGGGGCCGCCGGGCGGCCCGCCGACGGGCGCGAACCGGAGCCGGGGCGGCGACGTGCGGGAGGCAGTTCGGACATGGGCGTTTGGCCTACAGGTTGTAATCGTACAGCTTCTTCCGAGCCAGATTGTGACAGCGATGCTCACTGGTAGGGAAGTACTGGGGAACCTCTTCCAACGTCTGCCGTGCGCGGACCCGCTGCCGGAGCTGGATGGAGCGCTCCGCATCCAACATCATCTTGGAGCACAACCCGTCCAGCTCCCGCTTGAGCGCCGCCATCTGGAAGCGCGCCATCTCATAGAGCTCCGGCCGGTCATCCAGCGACTCCATGGAGAGCCAGGCGAAGCGCCAGGCCTTCCACGCCCGGAACAGGTTCTCCGAGCCCACCTCGCGCTGCTCCTGGAACTCGCGCGCCTGCTTGGCGTACTCATGCGCGGACCGCAACGTCTCTTCCTGGGTCAGATCCGGGATGGGGACCACCTCCACCCACAGGGAGGACACCTGCCAGGGGTCTTCCCCCGGCGGGTTGCGGACGTTGTCGAAGATGAGCTGGTTCTTCTGGTTCCGCTTCAGCGCCGAGGGCGCCAGCACCTGCTCCAGCTCCCGCTCCATCCCCGCCACGTCCGCCGGCACCGTCCCCTGCTCCACGCCGTTGACGATGATCGAGACTTCGCCCTCGGTGATGTCCCGGGCCATGAAGTGCAGGACCACCACCGCCCGGGTGGGCGTGTTGAACTCGAAGTCGAAGACCTTCATGTCCGGCCTTCGCCAGGTCACGTCCCGCCCCAACCCGAAGCTCTCTTCGATGGGCTTCACGCCGAGCACCGTAGGCTCCGGCCCCTGCGGACCGCCTTCGCGGCCCTCCGGCCAGAACAACCAGCCCAGCCCACCGAACGTCCCCAGCACCAGGACCGCCACCACGCTGCCGGTGATGAGCCGGGCCTTCTGCGACAGCTGGCTCCACTGGAACCGAAGCTGCCCACCGAGGCTGTCCCCTGCCTGCCGCTTCAGCCGCGCCAGCTCCGCCGCCGAGAGCTTCGCGGCGCCGTTGCCGGACTTCGCGGCCGCCAGCGGCGCAGAAGGCGCCGGGCGCGCGAGGGCACGCGCCGAGCCCGAACCCGGCCGCCTGGGCGGGAGGGCCCGGTCTTCGGTCTCGAGCCCGGCCACGTCCCCAGAAGGCGGGAGCGGCCTGCGC